>CAZNHN010000484.1:0-3181 GCA_964572415.1 uncultured Phaeodactylibacter sp. | reverse complement strand
CCTTATCGTAGGTGAGAATGCGTACATCCGGACCGTGGTGTCCGCTTCCACCGCCCGCACTGGTTTTGAACAGGACAACTTCCTGGATGACGGAGCAGGCAAGCTCCGGGTCACTGAAGTAAACGACGTGACCAATACTCTGGCGGTGTCTTCTTTCCTGAACAAAAAATTCAATGCACGATTTACCCTGCGTACAGGTATTGTGGCAGAAAACTATCAGCTTGATACCCGGGTAGACGACCGGGACGGCCGCCCCGACCTTGATGAGGACGGCGAACCCGACTGGGTGGTGGTGCGGGATTTTGAAGGTAGTATGACGCTGATGCAGGCTTTTGCGCAAGGAGTCTACCGCTTCAACGATAATCTGTCGCTGCAGATGGGTGTGCACGCCCAATACCTCGACATCAATGAAACCTCAGCAGTAGAGCCACGTGCCACCCTAAACTGGCAGGTACACCCTAAGCATGCCTTTAGCCTGGGCTATGGCCTGCACCACCAAATGCAGCCGCTGCCGGTCTTCTTCTTCACAGAAACCGACCCTGTCACCGGCGAGCTGGTGCGGTCTAACGAAAGCCTGGATTTTACCCGCAGTAGCCACTTCGTGCTGGGCTACGACTGGAGCATTGCTCCAAGCTGGCGGGCCAAAGTGGAAACGTACTATCAGGTCATCAGTGATGTGCCGGTGCAGCCTTTCGCAAGCAGTTTCTCCATGCTCAACGCCGGTGCAGACTTTGTCTTCCCGGAAACAGGGCGCCTGGTGAATGAGGGCACCGGGACGAACTACGGGCTGGAACTTACCCTGGAAAAATTCTTTAGCAACGGGTACTACGGCTTACTAACGGCTTCTTTCTTCGACTCAAAGTACGAAGGCAGTGATGAAATTGAACGCAATACCGCTTTCAACAACGGCTACGTGGTCAACTTCCTGGCGGGTAAGGAGTTCAAGATTGGTAAGGACAAGCGCAATGCCCTGACCTTTGACATGCGCCTAAGCAATGCCGGGGGCCGTTACTACACCCCGGTTGACCTGCAAGCCTCAAGAGCTGCCGGAGTGGAGGTGCTGCAGGAAGGTGTGGCATTCAGTGAGCGCTTCGATCCTTACTTCCGTCTCGACCTGAAGTTTGGCTACCAGCTCAATAGTAAGAGGAAGCGCTTGTCCCAGCAGTTCTTCATCGACTTTCAGAACATCACGAACAATGAAAATATCTTTGATTTACGCTACAATCCAGAGACCAACAACGTGAACCGGGTGCTGCAATCCGGTTTCTTCCCGGACATCATGTACCGCTTACAGTTTTAATTTCCTAAACTCTTGATTATCTTACTTACCGGAGTTGGGTTGTTTCCAGCTCCGGTAGTTTAATGTTGAGACCATGAAGCACCAAATGACAGTCAGGCAAGCCATAGGAATAGACGATCGGCTTTTGATGTGGATTGGGATTCCGGTGCTTAGTTTTGTTATTCCGCTCCTGCTGTTTAATGGTACATTAGAGGGTGGCTTGCTCCGGTATTTGCCGAAGTGGGGCATTTCTTTTGTATATACGGTAGCTTATTGGTTGGTTAGCCGTCATATCTTCATTTATTTTCGCAGGCGTTATACCGGTGCCAATCAAACTGCCATACGCCTTATCTACACTGGCATTGCCCTGGTTGTGGGGTTTGTACTCGTGAATATATTACTTTGGCAAATCTGCCATCCTATAATGGACATGGTGCCCGAGCAAAATGCGGAGGATACGAGCATGGTCGCCGGTTCTTTGCTCATCGTTGCGCTGGTAGGCACGATTTATGAGTCCATTTTTCTCTATCAAAACTGGAAGCGTACCCTGCTGGAGACCGAGCAGCTGCGCCGCGAGCAGGTCGAATCTCAGCTGGAAGGCTTAAAGAATCAGGTGAACCCCCACTTCCTCTTCAATAGCCTCAATACCCTGACCTACCTAATCCCGGAAGACCAGGAAAAGGCCGTACAGTTTGTGCAGAAGCTCTCCAGGGTGTACCGTTACATTCTGGAGATGAAAGACAAAAAGTTGGTCACTCTCGCAGAAGAACTGAAATTTTTGCACGCCTACGTCTTTCTGGTCAAGGAGCGCTTTGGAGAGAACCTTCAGGTAGAACTGGATGTGCCGGAGCCTGCCAAAGCCATGCAGGTGGTGCCGCTTTCGCTGCAAATTTTGTTTGAGAATGCCATTAAGCACAACGTAATTGCTCAGGGTAAGCCCCTGACTGTGGCGGTCAGGGTAGAAGGCGGCAACCTGGTGGTGGTCAATAAACTTCAGCCCAAGGCACAAGTCATGCCCGGCACCGGCACCGGCCTGGCCAATGTAAGGAACCGCTACCGGTACTTCACGAATGACCCTGTCTCCATTTCAGCCGATGATGGGGTTTTTGAAGTACGCCTGCCGATGCTTCAGGTCTGATGGTTTTTCCGTAATTTCGTGCTTTCTGGAAAAGAAGTGGAGCCAGGAGCTCCCGGAAAATACTGTAATTATGATTTCAAAAAACATGGAAAATGCCCTCAACGAACAGATCGTTTTGGAGGGCTACGCTTCTCAGTTGTACTTATCTATGGCCTCCTGGTGTGATGCTCAGGGGCTGGAAGGCTGCGCTGAGTTTATGCACCGTCAGTCTGAAGAAGAGCGTATGCATATGCTGAAAATCTTCCACTATCTCAGCGAGGTGGATGCTTTTGCGAAAGCACCGGGCATCGATCAGCCGCCCCACGAGTTTGAATCCATCCGTGTATTGTTCGAGGAGGTGTACGCCCACGAGCAAAAGGTTACCGCATCCATTCATAAGCTGCTCAAGATTGGCTACGACGAAAACGACCACACCACGCTCAACTTTCTGCAGTGGTATGTGGAAGAGCAGCGGGAAGAAGAAGCGCTGATGCGCACCATCCTTGACCGCATCAAGCTCATCGGTGATGGCCCGCAAAGCCTTTACTACATCGACAAAGAGGTACAGAAGGTGAATGCACAAGCGGAAGCCGCCGAAGCAGCGGAGGAATAATTCATAACCGGTTTCCCGCATGGAAGAGCAAATTCTGGACTATTTTGGTCATTTTGATGAGGATAGCCGTATCGTTGCGGCGAAGCACTTCTTCAGAGCATCAGAAGCCCACCTCTACGCTGCCCGCCTGCGGGAAGCCGGTATTCCCCACTATATTTCCAATACCAACATC
>CAZNHN010000483.1:0-3209 GCA_964572415.1 uncultured Phaeodactylibacter sp. | reverse complement strand
GGTCATGCTGAGCGCCGAAGAGTCGAAAAGGTACGACAGACAGATCATGATTCCGGAGATCGGGCACGCCGGGCAGGAGAAACTCAAGGAGGCCATCGTGTTTGTGGCCGGTGCAGGAGGTCTTCGAACCTGATGTCCCGCAGTTTATCGACCTGCAGGTCATTCTGAATCCAGGCTTCCGTGACCGGCACTTTTTTTACCTTGACCTTATGCTCCAGGCATTGGTCGATAAAAGTGATGCGGCGTTCCTCGGTGAGCTTGGGCCCGATTGCAATAATAACCGTTTTGATATGGTACTTCCTGATGACCTTTTTCAGGCATTTGTCCGGATTGTAAACGGGCACTCCGTTCAGGCGTTTCCGGTGAATTTTCGGGTTGTCGTCAAAATAAGCTACCACCCGGTAGTCGTGATTGACGTTTTGTTTGAGCACCTGATACAATTGTGCGCCCAGTTCTCCGGCACCAAAAATAGCGGTATTGATGCGGGAAGCACTATTCTGCATCCGTCCCCGGTTGACATCGGCCAGGGTACGCAATGCCAGCCTAAAACCACCCGACAGAGCGATTAGGGTAACGCCGTCGACTACGATAATCTTCCAGTTATCATCAGTACTGAGTAAGGATGGGAACAGGATCGTGGCGAAATAGAACGCTACAGAAGAGGTCAGGACGGCCAGGAAGACGTTCCTGGCATCCTTCAGCCCGGCAAAGCGGATGATAATGAGGTAGTTTTTGAAAAAATAAAAAGACAGCGCGCGCAAAAACAGCAGTACGGCAAGTCCGGTACTAATGAAGAAGATGCCTTTGTTCAGCAGATCCATATTATTCGTCAGCAGGAGACCGAAGGAAAAAGACATAACGGAGGCGAAAAGATCAACCCCCAGAATCATCGCCTTGGAGGCGTTTCCGGAAACGGCAGTCTTGCTACCGGGGAGGTAATGTAGTGGAATTTGCATGGGGGTTTTCGTGCCTATTTTGTTACAAAGATAATAATTGTTTTTGGTGTCTTTTTAGACTCTTCCTGTCGGCAGGGTCACTTACTGATTGGCGAGGTTGAGTATACATATGTTATTAAGCTAAAGCGGGCAGGTGCCGGGATCAGGTTGCTGAGTCTATTCCGGAAGCCCTTATTTGCCTCAAATGTTCTACCCTTTAACCTTGTCCAGCACTCTGAATATACGCCCCCAGTCTTCCTCTGACATATTCGTGCCGGATGGGAGGCATAAACCGATATCAAACAACCGCTCGGAAGTTCCATCTCCATAGAAGAGGGCACCCTCAAAAACCGGCTGCAAATGCATAGGCTTCCAGAGCGGACGGGCCTCGATATTGTCTTTCTCCAGAGCCAGGCGGATAGTTTCGCCAGTAAGCCCCTTGTTCCGTTTGGGGTCTACCAGGATAGTAGTTAGCCATCGGTTGCTGAAGGCGCCCTGGGGTTCGCTGGGAAATTGGATATGGTAGCCTTCGTCTGCCCAGGAGGCAAAGTACGCTTTGTAGCGTTGAAAATTAGCGCGGCGCTGGGCAATACGCTTATCCAGGATGCGCATTTGTCCGCGGCCTATGCCGGCGGAGACATTGCTGAGGCGGTAGTTGTAGCCGATCTCCGTATGCTGATAGTAGGGGGCCGGATCCCGGGCCTGCGTGGCCAGGAACCGGGCTTTCTGAATCAGGGCTTCATCTTCGGAGACCAGGGCACCACCACCGCTGGTGGTGATGATTTTATTACCGTTGAAGGAATAGATGCCGAGCTTGCCGAAGGTGCCGGTGTGCTGGCCATGCAGGGTGGTGCCCAGGCTTTCGGCGGCATCTTCGATGATTGGGATGTCGAAGTTGTCGCAAAGACGGACGATCTCATCAATTTTGGCTGGAGTGCCATAGAGGTGAACCGGGATGCAGGCTTTGGGGCGGATCCCCTGGCTGTAAAGGTCTTCTATGGCTTCCCGGAGATGAGCGGGGCTCATATTCCAGGTGTCGGGTTCGGAATCGATGAAAACGGGCTTGGCGCCCATGTACAAAATAGGGTTGGCGGAGCCACAGAAGGTAAAGCTCTGACATAGGACATAGTCGCCGGGCTTTACATCGAGCAGCCGCAGGGCGAGGTGGATGGCGGCCGTGCCTGAGGACAGGGCGGCGGCGTGGCCGATTTTATTATAGGATTGCAGGTCTTCCTCGAAGCCGTTAATATTGGGTCCGTAGGGTGCAATCCAGTTGGTCTCGAAGGCATGGTGGACGAAGTTCAGCTCTTCGGTGCCCAGGTGGGGGGAGGAGAGGTATATTTTGTTCATTAATGTGTCTTTGTTGGTTTTAACCATGGAGTTACATGGAGTACTCAGGGAGTGTTTTGTCCACTATCCGCCTCTGTGGGACCCTGTGGTGAGAAAAACCATGGAGTTTCATGGAGTGCTTTATCCTCTGTGCGTCTCTGTGGTGAATTTAACCATGGAGTTGCATGGAGTTACAGGGAGTTTTAGCACTGAGGGTTTTTACCGCTGAGGCGCATGAGGCACTTAGGGGTTTCACCATGGAGTTGCATGGAGTTGCATGGAGTTTTAGCACTGAGGGTTTTTACCGCTGAGGCACCGAAGGCACTTAGAAGGGCACCACGGAGTTTCAGGGAGTTGCATGGAGTTTTAGCACTGATGCACAACGGTAGTGAGTCTGAGGAACTCTGTGGAACTCCATGCATCTCTGTGGTTTAAAACATCAATACCAATCCTCCCCACTCAGGCTTTCATACACCCGCTCAACCCCCTCCCGCAGCCCAATCCGCGCCGTCCAGCCAGCCGCTTTCAGTTTGCTGACGTCCATCAGTTTGCGGGGTGTGCCATCGGGTTTGGAAAGGTCGTGCTCCAGTTGGCCTTCAAAGCCGACGATGTCTTTGATGAGCAGGGCCAGGTCTTTGATGGGGATGTCCTCTCCGGTGCCGATGTTGACGAGCCCGGGCCCATTGTAGGTCTGCATGAGGTAGTAGCAGGCATCCGCCAGGTCGTCTACGTGGAGGAACTCCCGCCGGGGGGAGCCGGTGCCCCAGATCGTCACGGCCTTGTCCCCGCGCTTTTTCGCCTCGTGGAATTTACGGATGAGGGCGGGCAGTACGTGGGATTTCTCCAAATCATAGTTGTCATTGGGCCCGTACAGGTTGGTGGGCATGACGGAGATGAAGTTGCAGCCGTATTGGTGGCGATAGGCGTCGCAGAGCTTGATGCCGG
>CAZNHN010000482.1:0-3221 GCA_964572415.1 uncultured Phaeodactylibacter sp. | reverse complement strand
CGGCCCACGACCGGAGGTCCCGCGGTCGATCGGGCTGCGCCCGCCGGCCGCGGATCGCGTTCCTGCTCCGGAGCGTCTCATCGTTCTGGAGCCACCCCACTTCGCCGTAACGGTGGCAGGAAGCGAGGTCAAGATCGCCATCACCATCCATATCCGCCGTCTGCACATAGTAACTACCGTAGGCAGGCAGCAGGGTATCAGGTGTGGAAAAGGTACCGCCGCCCAGATTGCGGAAAAGGGTCAGCCCGGCACCACCTTCGTCTTCAATGCGGTTGGAACAAACGATGTCTGGCAGGCCATCCCCATCAAAGTCTCCGGTAACAACCGAATTAGGGCCCAAATGAATATCATTGATGACCTGAAAATCAGCAAAAGTGCCATAGCCCAGGTTTTCATGCCAGCAGAGGCGATGGTCGGAATGAGCGGCAACCACAACGTCTTGATCACCATCTCCATCCAAATCTTCTGCATGCACGCTATTGGCACTATTATGATCAGCGCTAAGGAGCTGAGCATTGCCGAAGGTGCCGTCACCCTGCCCGGGCAGCCAGGATACGCCCTGAGATTCTCCGACAAGGGCATCAGTTTGCCCATCACCATTGAGGTCAGCAAGGTAAAGGTCTGTCACAAGCCCGGCGTTATAAATGATCGTGGGCGGCCCGAAGGTACCATCGCCATTATTAAAGTGAATGCCGAACCCTGCCTGGTAGGAAGCAAAAAGCAAGTCTTCGTCCCCGTCGTTATCCATATCGAAGCTGGTCAGGGAGCGGTAAAGCCGGTCCGTAAAGTCAATGGGGTTTTGATGGCCGAAGGTGCCATCCTCAAGCTGCGGGAGCCAAAACAAGCGCTTATCTGTAGCACAAATAACATCGATGCGGCCGTCGCCATTTACATCTGAGCCTGTGCTGAACTGAACATTCCCTACTTCATCAAAGAGATCAATAGCGGGCGCATACTGGGCATGAAGCCCTGAAATCAAAAACAGGGTTAATACTGTTAACTGGAGTTTGTTCATCGTTGATTTTGGTTTAGCCCGGTAAGGTACGGCTTTGGGCGGATAAAGACGGTAAAAGTCATTCAGGAATAGGGGAAACGACGTATCTTACTCACCGGCGCAGCAGTAGATGCGATTATTTTCCATACAACCATGAGTAATTTCACACTTGAAGGCTGGTAAAAGGCTGACGTAACCTACCGGTCCCGCCACTGATTGGCAAACATCTGCCATACCTCATCCTTATTCACCGGATTGGCGGTGATGGTGACCGGCTCGTTGCGCACAGGATGTACGAAGGACATGGACCGGCAGTGCAGGTGAATGGAGCCGTCCTTATTGGGTGCAGGAGCACCGTACTTCACATCCCCCCGAATAGAGCAGCCAATGCGGGCCAGCTGTACGCGGATTTGATGAGGACGCCCGGTCAGTGGGTTGACCCTGATCAAGTGGTGGTTGCCCACTTCAGCAATCAGCTCGTAGTCGAGCTCGGACTTCTTGGCGTCTTTGTTGCGGGGGCGAACGGAGGCGTGGGCAACGTTGCGGGTGCGGTCTTTATCGATATAGTGGATCAGGTGGCCGGACAACGGGTCCGGGCGCTCTTCGGTTATGGCCCAGTAGGTTTTCTGAATTTCGCGTTTCTGGAACAGGGCATTCATACGGGCAAGCGCCTTGCTGGTACGGGCGTAAATCACAACCCCGCTCACCGGACGGTCGAGTCGATGAATAGTGCCCAGGAAAACGGCACCGGGCTTATTGTAGCGGTCAGCAATATACTGCTTCACAAACTCGCTCATAGGCTTATCCTCTGTAATATCTCCCTGCACAAGAATGCCCGCCGGCTTATTGACCGCGATCAAATGGTTGTCTTCAAAAAGTACTTGTAGTCCTTGCATAACGCTGGCTAATTATGGGACGAAGGTAATTCTTTTTCTGTATCTCCCTCCACTGCTTTCCCGGCTTCCGGCAAATCGAAAAGACTGGAAGACCCCGCACCAACGCTGATAATAGACCGCATCGCGTCTTCCGGCCGGGTATTGACGTATTTGACGTCCTCTTCTTTCATGTGGAAAACAAAGCCGTTGGTAGGGTTGGGCCCGGTAGGCACAAAAACGGTGACGTAGCCGTTGCCCAGTTCGTCATCGGTTACAAAGCCCGTCATCAGGGTGCCGCTGCCAAAGGGGTCAACGAGGACCACCTGCGAAAAAGGCACCTTTTTACGCCCCAAAAATTGCCGGACGGTTTCCCGTAAGACGCCGTAGAAGGGCAGGCTCATCAACCACCGCTGCTCGAACTGCGTAAACATTTTACTGCCCGAACTAGTCCGCACCACCAGCCCGAGTGCAAAAAAGAAGGTGAGGACAATGGACAGCGCCAGAAAATCCAGGAACCAGCCTGGCAGCTCCTCTGAAAAAGGTATCAGTGCCCGGACCGGAGAGACGAGATTCGTCATGAAGTTAATCAGGATCCGGACCAGAAAGAAGAAAAGGGTGAGGGGCAGAATCACCACCAGTCCCCCAATAAAAGTGGTTGCGAAAAATCGGCGCAGGCGGTTAAAAATCCGCATGAACCGGCGGGACCGCCTGCGTACTTTTTCGGAAGGTTCAATCATTCGCTATACGTTCGTCTGATATTGTTGTTCGTAATAAGCCTGGTAAGCCCCGGAAGTCACCCGCTCCAGCCATTCGGTATTGCTAAGGTACCACTCGGCGGTCTTGCGCAATCCTTCTTCTGCCTGAATGCTTGGGGCCCAGTTGAGCTCATTCATCAGCTTGGTGGCATCAATGGCGTAGCGGCGGTCGTGGCCGGGCCGGTCTTTCACGAAAGTGATCAACGCCCGGGAAGTACCCTGATCGCGCCCCAGCAAATCGTCCATGACATCACAAAGCTGATGAACCAGGTCGATGTTTTTCCATTCGTTATTACCGCCGATGTTATACGTCTCGCCGTTTTTGCCCTCATGGTAGATGAGGTCAATGGCAGCAGCATGGTCTTCTACCCAAAGCCAGTCGCGGGTGTATTGACCATCACCATAAACCGGTAACGGTTTATGGTGGCGAATGTTGTTGATCATCAGCGGCAGTAACTTTTCCGGAAACTGATAGGGGCCGTAGTTGTTCGAGCAATTGGAGATGACAATGGGTAAACCGTAAGTATGGTAGTATGCCCGGACGAGATGGTCAGAACTCGCTTTGGAGGCCGAATAGGGCGAGCGCGGATCGTAGGC
>CAZNHN010000481.1:387-3228 GCA_964572415.1 uncultured Phaeodactylibacter sp. | reverse complement strand
AAGACTAAACCGAATATGCCGCATGGGCGTTGGCATAACCTGACCTTTTTTGTATAATGCCGTAATCGCTGCATAGTCCGCCAGGTAATTGTATACAACAGCCACACAGGCTACAAGAGTAAGCAGAAAAAACAAATACAGTAGCCCATAGTAATGCTTTCGCCCCAGCTGTGGTATGGACAAAATGGCAAAGGGCAGCAATAGCAAGGGCAGAGAAGTGCGCAGCCTGCGGAAAAAGTAAGCCGTATTTTCAGAATAAAGCCCTGACAGCGCATACACCAGAAAAATACCGGTAATGCCCAGGAGCGCCGGGTGCCGGATGAACTGTTGCCACAATTGAGGAAGCTGCCGGTTGAGCACTACATTACAAACCAGCGCAATAAAAGCAATGCTAATCAGTGCTTCTGCCGAAGTCATCATACCCACCATCATTGCAATGAGACAGGCCACGCCCAGCCACTGATGGTGGACCGGCTGAGGGAACGGGCCTTGCTTTAGTGCCTTGAAATTAATGGGCATGAACCTGTATTTGTCTCCATAGACAGCCCTGGGCTTTCCAGGGGTTGGGTGGCTTACTGCTGTAACCCACCGTAGGCAATGAAGTACGGGTTGAGCAGGTTTTCCTTGTTGTAGCGCAGGGGCTGTTTTGTTTCTTCATTGATGACAGAACCACCGGCGTGCTCCAGTACAGCCTGTGCCGCAGCTGTGTCCCACTCCATCGTTGGCCCCAGGCGCGGATAGACATGCGCTTCCCCTTTGGCAATGATCAGGAACTTCAGAGAACTGCCGGTCGGCACAAGAGACGGGTTCTTCAGGTTGTCCACAAAAGCCTGAGTGTCCTCATTGAGGTGAGACCGGGAGCAAACCACATTCAAACCCTCATCAGCCAGTTTGAAAGCAGGTACTTCGAGTTGGGTGGTTTCCCCATTGGCTTCCAGAAAGGCACCAACACCCTCCGCACCCCAGTAGGCTTCGTCAAAACAAGGCACATAAACGACGCCCATTACCGGCTTGCCCGCATGAATGAGTGCGATGTTGACCGTAAACTCCCCATTGCGCTTGATAAACTCCTTGGTCCCGTCCAGAGGGTCCACCAGCCAGTGGTAATCATAATTTTTACGGGTCTCATAGGGTACCGCCTTGTTTTCTTCCGAAATAATGGGGTACTGCACAGACAGCTTTTCCAACGCCCGGCAGATGACTTCATTGGCCGCCTGATCCGCCAGTGTCAAAGGGGATTCGTCCGCTTTCAGCTCTACGCCAAGGTCTTTTTTACTGTAAATGGCCATGATGGCCGCCCCGGCATGACGGGCAATTTGTACAACTTCCTGTGCAAGTTCTTTTTTATCCATTGTTATTTTGGCTTACCTTTGGATGGCAAGGACAACACTAAGCCAACCCTGCCTGATTATTCCTGAACGGGGCACCGCCCATCCTTCAGGGCACAAAGGTAGGTCGAAAACCGGCAGCCACCAAAGGGCTTCCATTCTTTGTCATTGAATTATCCACCTGTTAAACCACTTGCCCCATGCACAAAATCTTAGTGACCGGCGGTTGCGGCTATATCGGCAGCCACACCATTGTTGACCTTATTGATAACGGGTTTGATGTCATTTCGGCAGACAACCTCAGCAACTCCAGTGAAGAAGTCCTTGACGGGATCGAAACCATCACCGGGCGCCGCGTAAAAAACTACGCCATCGATCTCTGCGATCTTGAAGCCACAGAAGCGATGTTCAGGGAGCACCGTGATTTGGTGGGCGTCATCCACTTCGCCGCCCTTAAGCACGTGGGAGAGTCGGTGGAACAGCCCATCCGCTACTTCCGCAACAACCTCAACAGCCTCATCAACGTCCTCGACTGTATGGTGCGTTATGAGGTGCCAAATATCATCTTCTCTTCTTCCTGTTCGGTTTACGGCAATGCCTCCGAGCTGCCGGTAACCGAAAACACGCCTTTGGAAGAAGCAGAATCTCCCTATGCCCGTACCAAACAAATGGGAGAGCACATCATTCAGGACTTTTCACGGCGCCATCCCAACCACAACAATATCCTCCTGCGCTACTTCAATCCGGCGGGTGCGCACGAAAGTGCTAAAATAGGGGAGTCTCCCACCACGCCGGCTTCCAATCTTGTCCCCGTTATTACCGAAGCGGCTATCGGCAAGCGTAAGGAACTGGTGGTTTTCGGCGACGATTACGACACGCGGGACGGCAGCTGCATTCGCGACTATATCCATGTAATGGACCTGGCAAATGCCCACACCAAAGCCCTGCAGTATGTAATCGCCGGCAAACAGGAAGGCCCGGTGGAAATTTTCAACCTCGGCATCGGTGAGGGCGTAACGGTACTTGAAGCGTTGAATTCCTTCATGGCAGTGACGGGCGAGGACTTGCCCTACCGTGTAGGCCCCCGCCGCCCGGGTGATGTGGTCGCCATTTATGCCAATTACAAAAAAGCTGCCGACCAACTGGGCTGGCAGCCGGATCGGGACGTCAACGACATCATGCGTACCGCCTGGGCCTGGGAAAAAGTCCGTAGCAACGCGGTCAAAGAAGCCTAAGATATGATGACAGCCAGGTTTTTCTTCGCTGTATTCGCCTGCTTGTTCTTCCTGCCACTGAGCACCTGGGGGCAGGCGGATGCAGCTTTCCCCGTCGGGAAAGCGATGGACGTGGATGCGCTCGAGCGGCAGGTCGAGCTGCGCTGCCAGCAGGGCGCCCTGTGGCGAACAGTCGGCGAAGGTCAGCAGGTGCATGGCTCAGAACTCCGCAAACATTTCCGGCAACTGCGTAATGTCGCCCAGGCGATAGCCAATGTCCTGGGCAACCAGGGCTTTGG
>CAZNHN010000481.1:0-377 GCA_964572415.1 uncultured Phaeodactylibacter sp. | reverse complement strand
CGCTTTTAAGGTCGCCGCAGCATTTGAGCGGGCTACCGATGCGGAACCTTTTGAAATGCCGACCTACAGCGGTGCCACCCAACCCTATGTAAAGTACGGCACGGCTACCTTCCGGCTCAAAGACACCACTTTGCAACTGTCGGTTTACCAAAACCTCCGTCTCATACGTATGCCGCAGTACCGCGATCATTTGTTCATTCCTTTCAAGGACGCCACAAATGGCGAGCAGACCTACGGGGGCGGCCGTTACATCGACATCAGTACAGCCGATATTCAGGATGGCAAGCTCACTATCGACTTCAATAAGGCTTACAATCCCTGGTGCGCTTACAGCGATGGGTACAACTGCCCGATACCGCCCCTGGAAAATCACCTGA
>CAZNHN010000480.1:0-3292 GCA_964572415.1 uncultured Phaeodactylibacter sp. | reverse complement strand
ATTATACTCGGAACGGAGAGGTTTGGGCGTAAGGCACAAACCCGACGCACGAGTATATGCCGACACGAAGTCATGGTTGGTCCCAAACTACTTCGTCGTCGGTATAGTCAATCCAGCTGGAGCGCTCCAGCGAGCTTGCAAAGGAAGCGGAAGTCCCGGTCCTAGCGTAGTTTTTACTGCAGTGTAGTATTATCCTGCTCGCTTATGATTAGGCATATTTCCTCCGTTTTAGCTTGCAGGCAGGCGTAACTAAAACTGTTAAAAATTAGGGTATCAAGTCTCTGATTTTACTGCCGGGAATCAATAGGCAAGGGGGAACAGTAGGAGCAGTCATAAAATCAGATTGGTAGAATATCACGGGATGATAGGGCAGTGGGGCATCTTTGCCACTCAAAGAATAAAAGTTCCTGAAATGAAAAGGATTCACCCTGTTAACTCCACTACCAATGAGATAATTGTCAAAGTGTTATTTGCAGGTAAGGCCTGCTATTGCTACTTTTGTATGCTTACCCAGTTAACATAAACAAATAATGCTCAAACAAAAAACACAAAAACAAGTCACGCTTTCCGTGATCGTCCTCCTTTATTTTTTCAGTACTATTCAGGCTCAGGATCCGTACTTTTCTCAATTTTACGCCAACCGGGTGTACTTGAACCCTGCCTATGCTGGGTTTGATCCGGGCACCACGCTAACGGTGAATTACCGGGATCAATGGTTTGGGGTACCCGATGGCGATGCCTCGACTTTCCTGGATAGCTACCGGACTTTCAACGTCACTGCAGGCTTTCAGATGCCCTGTTTTCTAAACCTGGAAGACATAAATCTTGGCACTGCAATATCGGTCTTTAGTGATGCTGCCGGAGGTGCTCCCATGCGCACGCTTGGCGCAGCGTTTGCCGTAAGCCACGAACAGCCGCTTGTCCGTACCGGGATCAAAAGCACGTCGAAGTTGAAGCGCCTGGATTTAAGATTGGGGGCGCAATTTGGGTTCATGCAAAAACAGTTGCGTGGAGACTATTTTATTTACTCGGACTTTCTGGACCCGGTGGGCGGGCTGATTACGGCTCCTGCTGCCCTCAACTTGTCGAGCGGGTTGTATCCCAGCCTGAATGCCGGTGTGATGCTCCGCGGCCGCATCAGCGCATCTAAGTATAAAGAAACGCTCTTTACGGCCGGATTATCATTTTCCAACGTGAACCAACCCGTAGAGGAACTCATGGATGGCGCAGGAGGGTTCACCATTCCTGCGCGGATTACTTTTCATGCCGGGACTACCCATAAAATCACTTCATTTAAAGGTATACAGGCACCAACCTACATCGCGCCGCAATTCCGATGGGACACACAAGCCGACTTCCGGCTCAATCTGCAAACCATTGGCGCCTACGTATTTTCCAAAGCCTACTATACCGGGTTATTCGTGCAGTTCCCCTTTGGCGCAAGCGAAGGGGATGCCGCAACCTTTAGCCCGGTACTCAACCGCAATACGGTAGCGCTCATCCTCAACGCCGGTATTGATATGGCGGCCCTTACCGATGCGGGCAAACCCTGGCGGAAACGCCGCAGTGGTATCACGCTTGGATTTACCTATGACGTTAACCTCTCCGGGTTGACTTCCGCTACGACGCTGGGCGTCATAGAGGTCAACCTGCGTGCCAACCTTAATAATGAACGGAAACGTCAGCCGTGCGCGGCGCTCGGTAAGTTTGAGCTGTATGATGGTAAATGCCCCGTACGCTTCTAAGTAGTCATCCTCTTTTGTTCTGGAAATCTAACAATCAATGAGAATCCTGTTTTTTATGGCCGTCCTTAGCCTTGCTGTTCAGCACCTACATGCACAGTGCCCTAACTCTATCACGGTCTCCGAATCTTCCCCCTGCGGACTGGAGCCGGCCACCTTCTCTGTCAACCCCATTACGCCCGGTTATTCCTACTCCTGGGACTTTGGCGACCCACAGGCAGAGGATAATAATGATACGGGGATTAATGATAATACAGCGACAGGTCCCTTCACTGCACATGCGTTTACTGCAACACCAACAATTACCGAATATACGGTAACATTGGAAGCCTTTGATGAAAATGGTGATCCATGCACACCTTTAACTCAGGTTATCAATGCTCAGCCTGCGCCTTCTGCTGTACTTGCTGGAGATTTTCAAAACTGTCCCACTCAGGGGCCCATGTCGATCTATGAACTCTTAATCGTGGATAACGGAAGTACCAACGGGGCTGATTTGTATACTATTGACTGGGGTGATGGATCTCCTCTATGGACAGGTACATCAATACCTGGTTCAGGCATTACCCATGATTATCCTATAGGTTTATTTTATTTGAATTTTACCGTAGAAGATGATGGATTTTCCGGTTGTAGCTCCTCAACAGCTACCTATTTGGTGTACAATGGCACGAATCCGGACCTTGGCCTTGCCAATAGCGGGAATACGACGATCTGCCTGCCTGATGACATTGACTTTGTCATCACGAATACGGACTTAAATACGGAGGGTACGATCTACTACATTACAATTAATGATGGTACAGACACCATTACTTATACTCAAAGCACGTTGCCAGATACCATCAATCACGTCTTCAATGAAATTTCTTGCGGCACTGATGCGGGGCAGTTTGTAGACGCCTTTGAATTTGTGATCCGTGCCATCAACCCTTGTGATGAGAAAGAAGCAGCCATTCGGCCCATAAGAGTGGGGCGCAGACCCACTGCAAAGATGTCTATTATGCCCGAGCCTCCCCAATGTGATACAACGACCTTTACCTTGGTCAATGAAACAATGGATGGAGTAGATTTTGATGATGGCATGTGCAGTGACGAAATTAACACACGCTGGAATATCACGCCCCTTGATGGTGGGGCGTTCAATTTTGAGTATGGTAACCCTCTGGCTGATTCTATTGAGGTACAATTTACTGCAGGTGATTATCAGGTGGACTTGATTGTGTCGAATGACTGTGGCCCAGACACCACCACCCGCTTCATCTGCATACAACCCACCCCACAGGCCAACTTCACCTGCTCCACTCTGACGGGCTGTACCCCATTGGAAGTGGCCATCAATAACCTGTCCAACACCTTCACCAACATGTCCAACTGTAGTGATGTGCAGTATTCCTGGGACGTTGGGCATAGCGATACGACCTGCGATCCACCCTCTGATGGCAGCCTTATTTATATCAATGGCACGAACGCCAGTTCCCCACAGCCGGAGATTAGGTTTATCGACCCAGGGGAATATACCCTGACGATGACTGTAAGCAATGAATGCG
>CAZNHN010000479.1:422-3296 GCA_964572415.1 uncultured Phaeodactylibacter sp. | reverse complement strand
ACGCAGGCAGGCATTGAGTAGGTTTGCTGTGGCAAACCACTTAATCGTCAGTATAATCATAGATGATGATGTTGAAGTAGGGCAAACAACTGTATAGCAACAGGTTGGTATCGCCCACTTTATTGGAAACTATGTTTGGTGCGCTTACCCTACATAACAATAATACCGTTTAAAAATTCACTAAATTCAGACTATATTTAGAGGTAATTCATGGCTCTGTCTAACGGTTTTGAAGGGAGTTTAGCGGGTCAATGATCCCGACATTTATCGTCTGGGCCCAGTGACCGAAAAAACCGGACACTACACTTCACAGAAAAAAACTCGAATGAAATACATCGCCAAAAGCCTCCCCAAAAAAGGGAAACTTAAAAATGGAGACCACTTCGGCTTCTACGAAGACGAGCGGGTGCAGATTGCCTGTGTGGCGGATGGCGTAGGTGGGAACGCCTGCGACTGGAAAGCATCGGAACAGGCCTGTGAAGACCTGGTCTTTTTTTATGTGAATGAATTTGCAGATTTAGGCGTGCGGGAAGGCATCGCGCAGAGCCTGAGAAAAACCTTTGCCAAAATATACCTGACCAAAGGCCAATGCGAGGGCATGCTGACCACCGTTGTGGCCGTTATCATTGACCGGCAGTCAGGGGAATATTTCTACTTCGGGATTGGAGATAGCCTGATCCTTAAATTTGAAGAGGACAGGATTGAGGAACTGACCCCGGAATGTGCATTCAGAATACCGCCTGACTTACTGCCGTCCAGGGTGAAAAGCGGAGGGCTGTTAAAGGAAGGGACCTGCTTTGCACTCATGTCTGACGGGGTCTCCACAAACCGGAAAAACTACCAACAGGAAATTGCCCTGGTTTTGGGTTCCGAAAACTGGGAGAGCAAATTTGAAGAAATTATGTACCTGAACCAGTTGACTCAATTTGATGATATGACACTTATGCTGCTAAAGAGTGGAATCTAAACCAATATGAAAATAAAAAAATGATTCGTACTTTCAGCAAAGTATGAATTTATCCACCCAGCAACGTTACAACGGCTGCCTCACCACCCCACCCCTGTGGGAAGGCACCACGGTTTCCCCCTTCCGGCAAATAGCGCTTTCTCTTAGCCCTGATCTTTTGGAGGAGCAAGCTTCCTTTGATCAGCACCGGCTTGGAAAACTGGCGGAGGCGTTCGTTTTTCATGCGTTAAAAAAGCACCCTTCGGTCTCCTGGATTTGCGATAACCTGCAAATGCAGCAGGACAAGCGAACGGTGGGTGAACTTGATGCCCTGTTTTACCTCGATAGCCAGCCTGTTCACCTGGAAGTGGCGTATAAGTTTTACCTCTTCGATACCCTGGATGAGTACGATACGCCCCTGGCTCCCTGGATTGGTCCCAACCGGAAAGACCGGCTGGTGCAGAAACTGGAGAAGCTGCACCGGAAGCAATTCCCGCTCCTGCACAGCGCATTAGCACAAGATTACCTGGAGGCCTACGGGCTAACGGCCAACGCACTGGAACAAAGGCTGTGTTTCAGAGGGCAGCTCTTTTTGCCCTATCAGCAGCAGGAACTAAACATTGCACCGCTAAACAGAGATTGCATTGCGGGCGTTTACCTTACTTTTTCCGAATGGCAGGCCTTCCGGAATGGGGCTTTTTTTATCCCCTCAAAACCGGACTGGCTAATCACGCCCCACCCAAAGGTACAATGGCTGCCCTACCCTGATGCCTGCTCCATTCTGAAAGCCGAGATAGATAAGCAACGTTCGCCCATGGTTTGGATAAAGCAGGAAAACGGTGATATAATCAAATGCTTCGTTGTTTTTTGGTAATCGTGCAGCCCCCCGGATATGCCCCTTTATCGGTCACAGCCTGGTTTTCGTCAAATCCTGTTGCAGGAAACTTTAAAATCCGGTATTTTAGGAAAACTATTTTCTCACAAGTAAATCACCTGAATACGGATGAAAAACACTTACCTCATTCTTTTACTCTCTTTAGCCACCTCCTTTACCTCGAAAGCCCAGCTACAGCCCGGCGACTGGGCCACGCCCTTCACGCTTACTGACATCAACGGCAACGAGCACAGGCTTTACGACTACCTCAGCGAGGGCAAACCCGTTGTAATGGTCATTTCGGCCGCCTGGTGCGCGCCCTGCTGGTCTTTGCACACGAGCGGTGTAATGGAGGAAGTCTACGAAACGTATGGCCCGGATGGCAGCAATGAAATTATGGTTATTTTTATTGAGGGCGACCCAGGCACTTCCTTTGAGCAACTTACTGGTCAGGCGGGCCCCTCACAGGGCAACTGGGTCGATGGCACCCCCTACCCTATGATCGATGTTGAGGACTTTCAGCTACAGGCTGCTTATGGCTTGCTGGGCTTCCCGACCGTGGCAATGATATGCCCGGATATGCAGGTAAAAGTACCCCAAATGTGGTCTGGTATTTCTAACTGGAGCGTCAACTATGTCGTGAACCAGGCTTTCTCCTGCGATGATGAGCAACTGCTGGAACAGGATGCGGCTATCCACACCTACGAAATCGGCAACAGTTCCTGCTACGATGGTTTCGTCAGTGCGAATCTCTACAACACCGGTAGTGCCCCACTGACGAACGCTACAGTAGAACTCCGGCGCGATGGAGCGCTCTTAGATACCTACGATTGGACCGGAGAATTGTCTTCCGGTGCAGAAGCGCCTGTCCTCTTTGAGAATATAGATCTGCAGCCCGGGCTGAATAACTTCTCCCTCAGGCTCGCCTCCGCCGATGATGACCTTTCTAATAACGAAGTAGCCGTACCTTTCTTTAAATCACCGGAAACTTCCCTCAATTTTGACCTTTTCATTCAATCGGACAGTGATGCCGAGGACCATGCCAACCGCTGGG
>CAZNHN010000479.1:0-412 GCA_964572415.1 uncultured Phaeodactylibacter sp. | reverse complement strand
AAAACGGCAATGTAGTTGCATCAGGAGCACTTGCCAACAGTACCTACGAAGAACTCAGCCTGACACTCGAAGCAGAAGGCTGTTATAAAATGCATATCTATGATCAGGAAGGTGATGGGTTCAACGAAGGGGGCTTCCTGTTGCTGGTAGATGAATTCGGCACTCCAGCTGCTGACATTACCACCTTTTCGGGTACGAAGATTTCCGCAGAGTTTCTGGCGCTTGCAAATGTGAGCAATACCCGAAATGCAGAAGCAGTACCTGCGTGGTCGGTATTTCCCAATCCTGTAAAAGATATAGTCCGGGTACAGTATGTGCTGGATGAGAGCGGCCCTGTGCAAATCCATTGCCTAAATGGTACCGGACAAGTACTGCGCACATTGGAGTACACATCGCTGCCTGCAGGTACACA
>CAZNHN010000478.1:513-3297 GCA_964572415.1 uncultured Phaeodactylibacter sp. | reverse complement strand
TCGAGGCCACCTTTCCCGACACCCCTGTAGGGCTGTTAGGCGGCGGTGCTAAAGACGACACACCCATCTTGGTAGCAACGTATGACAGCGCCGCCATCTTCGCCGAAAAACTCGGTAACCGCTACGGACTACTCATTTTTGATGAGTGCCATCACCTACCTGCCGATTTTAAGCGCAGCATCGCTGAATATTCCATTGCAACAGTTTTTTTCCTTGTTCTAATCTACCACCGCATCAGTGCCGATCCCCAGGTAAAGCCACTGCCAAAAGCAGCCAGGCATACCAGGTCACCATCCTTGATTTTCCCCTGCTCCCAGGCTTCACTCATCGCGATAGGAATAGAAGCCGCTGTCGTATTCCCGTAGTACATGATGTTATTAAACACCTGATCGTCAGACAGACCCAGTACTTTCTGCACCATCTGGCTTATCCGCAGGTTGGCCTGGTGAGGCACCAGCAGGTCAATGTCTTGGGGCGCATAACCGTTTTGATTGAGGGCTTCCATAATTACTTCCGGAAAACGTTTGCTGGCATGTTTGAACACATAGCTGCCGTTCATAACGGGGTAAATGGTGCCTTCGTCTATCATCTCTTTGGTAATCCGTGGTACCGAACGGCTGCTGCCCACATCCAGCGTGGCCAGTTCTTCGGCAAACTCACCCTGGGAGTGAAGGTGGGTAGAAAGGATGCCTTTGCCTTCTTCCTTGGTGGCCTGAAGTACGGCAGCCCCGGCACCGTCTCCAAAGAGTACCGATACAGCTCGCCCGCGTGTAGTAAGGTCCAGCCCGCTGCTGTGGATTTCTGATCCTATGACCAGTACAGTGTCGTACATGCCGCTTTTGATGAAGTTGTCGGCCACTGAAACACCGTAGACAAAGCCGGTGCATTGGGTTCTTACGTCCAGCGCGCCCACTTCTTTGATACCTAGCTCACGCTGCACCAGTACTCCGCAGCCGGGAAAATCGTAGTCAGGGCTAAGGGTGGCAAATACGATGAAGTCTACATCATCCGGGGTGAGGCCCGCATTTTCCAGTGCCATACGGGCGGCGCTCGTACCCATATTGGCAGTGGTATCTTTACCCAGCTCAAAAAAACGGCGTTGCTCTATACCGCTTCTTTCTCGTATCCACTCGTCGGAAGTATCCATCATCTGGGCCAGATCATCGTTGGTGACAATCTTTTCGGGCAGGTATCTGCCTAAGCCTACAATTTTTGAATTTCTCATGATCGTCTAATTCAGGTATAAATGAGTTGTTTGCTTATTCGGGAAAATCAAAAGCTTACAAATATAACGAAATACCCCCACGATACGATGCAAAGCTAGGGTTTCTCCGATCTCCGGTAAGTAAACTGAGCTTTTACTGTATGTTAATTTCTCCAAAGTCTTCTACTGCGCTAAACGTCAACACATCTCCTTCTTGCTGAAAGGAGAGTACTTTTCTGTCAACCTGCACATCTCTCACGCTAAAAGGCAATCCATGAATTCTGATTTGGCAGATGGCGTAATCAGGTTCATAACTGCCATGCAGATGCTGGGTGATGCGGCAGTCCTTCGCGGAACCTTTTACCTTAAATTGTTTTAACCTGGATTGACCTTCCTGGTAATCGTAGCCCTCCCCGGTATCTTCGTAGAGATGGCTGGTGGTTTCTGCTTCTCCAAAATACACATCCAGGGTCAGTTGGTCAACCGGCTTTTCGTGGGTGTACTGCATAAGCGGCTGACTGGGGATAACAGCTCCTGCCCTGACGAAGATCGGCATGGTCGCCAGGTCTACCGTTCGGTTGATGTCCTGCTGCCCATCGTATACTGTATCCGTCCAGTAGTCGTACCAGCGGCCGCGGGGTAACCGGAGCGGGAGATGCGTGGCGTTGGGTTGCATTACCGGGGCCACGACCAGGTGGTCGCCTACGGCAAAATTTTCGGCATGCTCGGCAAAGTACTGATGCTCCTGGTCCAGCATAATGAGCGGCCTTAGCACCGGTGTGCCCTGTTTGGTATGCTGCCAGAATGCCGTATAAAAGTAGGGGAGTAGTCGGTAGCGGAGCGATATGTATTTTTTGATGATCAGGCCGTATTCCTCACCAAAGGCCCAGGGTTCCCGATTGGCTCCTCCCCGTATGGCTTCACGCAGTTCATAGTCCAGATTGGGTGCCATATCTGCCTTGTCGGCCATGGAGTGGGTACGGAAAAAAGGATGAAAGGCACCCAGTTGTATCCAGCGCACGTAGAGTTCAGGCTCCGAATCCTTGATAAAGCCGCCGATATCCGTCCCAATGAAGGACACCCCCGACATACTCATGCGCTGGCACTGTATGCTGGCCAGCCACATATGTTCCCAACTGGAGGTATTGTCGCCCGTCCAGACCAGGGTGTAGCGTTGCAGGCCGCTGTAGCCGGAGCGGGTAATGACAAAAGGCCGATGCTCCGGTCGCCACTGCCTGATGCCCTCGTTGGTAGCGCGGGCCATCTGCATGCCGTAGACATTGTGTGCCCGGGCATGGGAGGCTTTCTCACCTTCGTAGTCGTGTACCACATCGGGCGTCATGGTGTAGGTGTCGGTATCAAAGACCGAAGGCTCGTTCATATCGTTCCAGATACCGGCTACGCCCGTGTCGGCCAGTGTCTTGATCTGCTCCTTCCACCACGTACGGGTAGCCGGTTTGGTAAAGTCAGGAAAGTGGCAGGGACCGGGCCATACTTCACCTTCAAATACTTTTCCGTCATGGGTTTTACAAAAATAGTCTCCTTCCAGACCTTCCCGGTAAACCCTGTAGTCTTCGTCT
>CAZNHN010000478.1:0-404 GCA_964572415.1 uncultured Phaeodactylibacter sp. | reverse complement strand
AGGTCGGCGATGAGGGCCTCCGGGTCAGGAAAGCCTTCCTCGTTCCAGGTAAAGCAGCGGTAGCCATCCATGTAGTCAATGTCCAGGTAAATGGCATCGCAGGGAATTTCCAGTTCGCGAAACTGGGCAGCGATCTCCCGTACATTGCTCTCCGGAAAGTAGCTCCACTTACACTGGTGATAACCCAGGCCCCAGAGCGGTGGCAACTCAGGTTTGCCAGTGAGCTGTACGTAGCTTTCAGACACCCGCTGCACATCCGGTCCGTAAAAAAAGTAGTAATTCAGCTCACCGCCCTCGGCAGCTATTTCCAGGATGTCGCGGTCTTTTTTCCCAAAGTCAAAATGGGTGCGGTAGCTGTTGTCCAGGAATACTCCGTAAGCCTCGCCGGACTGCAGCCCGATGTA
>CAZNHN010000477.1:1638-3328 GCA_964572415.1 uncultured Phaeodactylibacter sp. | reverse complement strand
CCGTTGCTCCAGGCGAAAGCGTAAGCGCCCGTACCCCCAACTCCGGAGGCGGTAAGGCTGCCACTTCCCTCACAGGCAAACAGTGCCGCTGCCGTTATGCCAACCGACAGGCTATCGGGGGCTTGTACCCAAAGTGTATCCTGGCCGCTGCACCCCTGCCCGTCACCGATTTGGATGAGGTAGCTCCCCGCTCCAAGCCCACTGCGCCCAGCAGCCTGTACACCATCCGGCCAGGTGAACGTGTACCCACCCGTGCCGTTCTCGCCCTGCAGGGAGACCGAAGCGTCCTCCTGTCCATAACAGCGTGTAGAAGCCGTATCAGCGGCAAGGGCGAGGTTGTTCAGGGTATCGAGCGTGATGGTAGCGATGCTCGGCATAGTCCCGTAGTAGGAAGAATACATTTCCAAAAGGATTTCCCGGCTGCCCAGGGTAGGTGAGGCAGCCGTATTTTCATACACCACAGCCTGGAGGGCAGCTGCAAAATCGGTACCGAGGGAAGCATAGCTGTTGGATAAAAGCAAGCTCCCGGTATTGTTGCCCGCTACCTCCACTCCGGGCGCCCCCGGGCAGGATAACTGCTCTGCCCCTCCATCGGGCGGGCTCAGCACCTGCAGGCGGACTGAATCCAGCACAAAAGGCGAAAAAACCTCCACATCCGCATCGGCCACCGGTACCGGCCCGGTACAAGTCGTGCGCTGATAGCCCAGCCCGGAGGCACCGGAGCTGTCGTCGGGGTCCAGGTCGGTATAAAGCATGCTACAAGGCGGCAAAGTGCATTCGGTAGAAGAAGCGACCCCCGTGACAAAAGCATCAAGTGTACAATGGAAGGACAAGCTATAGTCCTCAACATCCAGTTCATAGACCTGAGTAGCCCCGGTATCGTCCGTAGCAAAAACGTAGGTGGAGATGCTGTCGCAGGCATAAGGGAATGAGCCCATTGCCTGTACATCGCCTATGGAATCCGGAAAGGCATGCACAACCTGGCTTTGCTGAAGGTCAGCCATATTGAGCAGCACCAGTTCGTTTTCCAGAGTAACCATATAGAACCGCCCGCCCCGCTGCGTAAAGCCACCGCCACAGCGCAGCGTATCGGGCAGGCTGCCCAGCTCCTGCAGGGCACCGTTGGTATAGTCATAGGTGCTTACCGCAGCGCCGGCCAGGTACGCCAGCCCTTCGTAATTGCAGGTTGCCCCCTCAATACTTGTATCGGGCAGTGTCCCTTTTAGAGTGATCCCGGCATTGAAGTTGCTGCTGATCGGAAAGGTATAAATGCCTTCGCCTGCCAGGGAAAACTCTGCCTGTAACCCCGTGTAATAGGTTATGAGGCTATCCGTGCCAATGAATGTATAACCATTAGGTGTCAGTAATGACCCCAATGTCCTCGTGTCAAGTTCCTCACAGGTCTGAATATCATAATGCACCCATCGAGCACTAAAAATAGTATTTATACTATCGAACACCCAAAAGTCCTGAGCGTTTGCCGGCTTTGAGGACAAGGCGGACAAGGTGCCCAACAGGAAAAAAAAGTAAATGCGCTGACGCATCATATTTATTGTTTAATACACTTGAACAACTGAGGGGGCTGCCCTTCTATGGCCACTTCCAGCCAATAAATGCCGGAGGGGAGATGGCTGAGGTTGGTGATGGAGAATGTACCTTGTTCAAATACCTCCTGATACGAGTGGCTGTA
>CAZNHN010000477.1:754-1586 GCA_964572415.1 uncultured Phaeodactylibacter sp. | reverse complement strand
CTAAGCTGTTTAATAATGAGATATAGACTTTGCCGGAATTTTCAAAGCCCAGATCCTGATACTCCAATTGGAGAAAACTGCTGAATGGAGCCGGGTAGACTGCAAATTTACCATTTTTTAAAGGAGAACTATCGATACCTTCAAGGAATTGAGTTTCTGCAGTTTGGCCGCCGCCGGGCCTAGGTTCGCCACAGCAACCCGTACTTTCATTGAAATCATCAGGGCAATCATCCTCATCATCATTTGGGCAATAATCGCAACATCCTGTCTTAGGATCAAAACTAACACCTGGTTCACAATCTCCGGGGCCAACATCAGGACACGGATCATTAGCGATACAATCTCCATCAGCGTTATCATCTTGGAAATTTGGGTCCAGATCACATTTTGGGCAAGGTTCAGGGTTATCACCACATTCCGTTGTTAGTTCACGCTCACAGGATAAACAATCTTCGGCTGCACCTACCTGGCCGGTATTTGAAATCGTTGCTGGTTCATCGAAAGTGCCACTGTCTTCGTAATTCAATAGTATTGGCATAGATGGAGCATATACTTGCCCATTCAGAATAGTAGATATCTGATCTTGCCAGGTTTCATTTATCGTACAAGTTTCTTTCCTTTTGCAGGTGCATTCAGAAAAATCGTCCCAAAAGAAGCTTTCGGTAGCGTAAAACGGGGGGATATTGATTACACTCCCGTTAACACAATCGATCTGAAGTTTGCATTCCCCATTATTACCAAGCATGTCATTACTATTGATTTGATGGTGATTCCCCCAGAACACATCTAATCTGTTGTCTCCACAGTTCGTTTCATTCCAACAAGTGCTGCC
>CAZNHN010000477.1:0-744 GCA_964572415.1 uncultured Phaeodactylibacter sp. | reverse complement strand
AGGCTGTGCATATGGCAAACATTGCAGCGAGCAGTTCAACAACGGTTTTACTTTGAATACTAGCCTGGCTAACATGTATACCACACCCATCCGTAACGCTCAGCGAGTAGCTCCCTGCTTCCAGCTTACTGACCAATTCCGTTTCGTCACCGGTTGACCACTGAAATTGATAGGGCGTTTCCGAAGTGCTGCCGAAATTTATACCGCACCCTTCACTATTCATTGAGCTGTTTAGTGGTAGCCCACCGGAAACAATAGCCTGTAGGGCTCCTATATTCCCTACTTGTTCCCCATTTCTTTCGTAGTCACATGCATAGCCGATTAGCGCATCAATAGTGACCGTAGGCGGGGCAATGTCTTCTACTGTGAAGGTTCGTTCCTGATAACATCCCTCGCTATCCGTTACTTTCACTTCATACTCCCCTGCATCTACATTTTCGAGGAATGGCACAGTGACTCCGTTTTCCCAATCGTATTCAAATGGAGGTGTGCCACCGGTAACGGTGAGTTCCAAATCAGAGAAGCCCGGGCAGCAGGATTCTACCTGCTCAGAAAATATCATTTCCGGGTATTCTCCTACATTCGCAGTCTCATCAAAAGATTCAGAACGGTCGCAATCGTCTTTAACTCTGACAACCTTATACTCTCCTGAAGCAAGCCCAGTAAACGTTGCCACATAAGCTTCCGGCCCCTCCCCCTCCATAGCTGTCTCTGCAAAATAGAAATCACTGGGGCCGCCAGGGC
>CAZNHN010000476.1:2697-3355 GCA_964572415.1 uncultured Phaeodactylibacter sp. | reverse complement strand
GCTGCCCGGGTAGGGGAACAGACTGCCGCCGCCGCGTACGCTTGTGTAAAGCGCATACCCTCAGTGGCCAACTGATCGATGTTGGGGGTGCGATAGGCGGCTCCACCGTAGCAGCCCAGTTGGCTCCAGCCCAGATCATCAGCGAGGATAAAGACGATGTTGGGCGGCTTCGGTAATTCTTCAGAGGAATGGCACCCCAATAAGCCTAAAAAGGCAACGCACCCTATCCAAATCCATCTCATTTGCATTAATATCCCAGGTTTTCCAGTTCACGGCGGTGCACTACGCCCACCTGACTGGCCCATTTTCGATAATCGGCTTTCAGTTCTTCCACCTTTTCCGGATACTGATTGCTTAAATCATTTTGCTCGGTGCGGTCCTTCGGAATATGGTACAATGCCCATTGATCATCCGGGTAAGCAGAGACCAGTTTCCAGGGGCCTTTTCTTACGGCGCGGTTGCCGCGGTGTTCCCAAAAGAGCGTTTCGTGCCCCTCTTGGTTTTCTCCCCGCAGCAGGTTCACAAAGCTTTTGCCTTGTAGCGGTGTCAGGGGGTTGCCCCTCAGGCTGTCCGGATATTGCACATGGGCCAGTTCCAGGCAGGTGGGCACGATATCCATTATGTGCACTACCTGTGTATCGATGCCAGGCTCCGGAAT
>CAZNHN010000476.1:0-2687 GCA_964572415.1 uncultured Phaeodactylibacter sp. | reverse complement strand
GCCTTCGTGCACCCAGTGCTTGTACATCCGAAAGGGCGTATTGCTGACATTCGCCCAGGCGCGCCCCAGCGATTCATAAGAACCAGGGCCTCCAACTGGCCCTTTGAGCTTGCTATAGCTGCCCCAGAGCCCGGTTTCCTCGTGGCTGCCTCCGTTATCTGACAGGAAGAGGATGAGCGTATTGTCTAACGCACCCTTTTCTTCCAGTTTGGCGATAATTTGGCCTACGCCCTCATCCAGGATTTCGAGTTGAGCAGCGTAAATGGCCATTTTAAGATCTAGGCTGTCCTTCTGTGCCTCCGATAGGTCCGACCAGTTCAGGACTTGTTCATCTGGTGGGCTTAGTTCGAGGTGTTGAGGCAAAATGCCCTTTTCCTGCATTACCTTCAACCGGTTTTCCCGGTGGGTGCTCAGGCCAAGCTTGAACTGGCCAATGTATTTTTCATAAACAGCTTGGGGCGCCTGAAGCGGGAAGTGCGGGGCAATATGAGCCAGGTAAAGAAAGAACGGAGTCTCCTTAGCTAAGGCCTGATCCACAAAGTGCACGGCAAAATCATTGAAGGCGTGGGTGGTATAGTAGGAGCTGTCCGGCTCAAGGATGCTGTCATTGAGCACGACGTGCCGCTTTTTGTGGAAGGGATAGAAATAAACGCCACCACCCTCCGGAATTCCGTAGAATTGATCGAAACCACGCTTGTTAGGCCAGTATTCCGGTGCGCTGCCCAGGTGCCACTTACCAGACATAAACGTTTGGTAACCGGCAGGTTGCAGCAGTTCAGCTAAAGTAGCACATTGGTCATTCAACCGGCCCTGGTAGGCAGGTAGCTGAAAATCGCCGGTCATTTCGCCCACGCCTGCCTGATGCTGATACAGTCCGGTCAGCAGTGCCGCCCGGCTGGGGCAGCAGCGGGAGGTGTTATAAAACTGTGAAAAGACAATCCCGTTTTCCGCCAGCCGGTCGAGGTTGGGCGTCCGGATGCGGGAGCCAAACCACCCCAGATCGGAGTACCCCATATCATCGGCCATGATGAGCAGGATGTTCGGGCGGTCGTTTACCTCCGTTTCCTTTGAATTTTGTGCGCAACCCATCAGCAACCAAAGGCTTAACAGGATGAGGGTGAACCGGTGAACTTGCATGAACTTACTTTTTCAGGTTTAGGGTCAGGCTGACCGGGGCAGGTATGCCAAGCGCTTTTGAACGCGCTGTAGGTACTGCACCACTAGCATAGAGCTGTACCGGGCCCTCAGGCAAATAGGCTTTACCCGATTCGTCGTAAAGCTGCAGGTCACTGGCTTTCACCTCAAATTGTACGGTCTTGGTTTGTCCGGGCGCCAGGTAGACTCTTTCTACGCCTTTGAGGTCAAACAGCGGGGCGGCCTCACCCGCTTCCGGCCAGCTGGCATAGAGCTGCACGACTTCTTCGGCACCGGTTTGCCCGGTGTTGCTTACGGTAGCAGAAAC
This sequence comes from uncultured Phaeodactylibacter sp., assembly GCA_964572415.1. Taxonomy (GTDB): domain Bacteria; phylum Bacteroidota; class Bacteroidia; order Chitinophagales; family Saprospiraceae; genus Phaeodactylibacter. The sequence goes on along the minus strand of CAZNHN010000476.1, from coordinate 1,225 downwards.
GGTGGTGCGGTCTCCACTGCTCAGGTTGTTGGAGCCAGCAGAGATGGACTCGTATTCAAAGGTCGTATAGCTCAGCCCATAGCCAAATGGGTAGAGTGGTTCTTCCTTCATATAGCGGTAGGTCCGCCCTGTCATGCCGTAGTCTTCGTATGGCGGCAACTGTTCCAATGATTTGGGGAAGGTAATGGGAAGCCTGCCGGAAGGCGATGCTGATCCGAAAATGAGGTCGGCCACGGCGTTACCCCCTTCCTCACCCGGGTACCAGACCCAAAGTATGGCATCCACGAGGCCTTCGACTTCCGCCAGAGAGACAGGGCTGCCACCAGTCACGACCAGGATGATTGGGGTATCTCCCCGGCTGCGCAGGGTTTTCAGGAACTCAATTTGATTAGCAGGTAGGCCCAGTTCAGTCCGGTCGCCTTTGTGGGCAGAGGCGATAGACTCGCCTTCTTCGCCCTCGATCAGCCCGGAAATGCCCATGACGGCTACCACCGCATCAAGGCTCATAGCGCTGCCGGTCACCCAGTCTACGGGGTTGGCATTATCCTGATAGGGGCGCACGCCGTATTTGTAGAATACCTTGGTGCCTATACCTATTTTGTTGGTGATGCCTTCCAGTACGGTTACCGCATTACCAGTCACGCCGTAGTAATTAGCCAACAGGATGTCTGTGCTTGCTGCGTGCGGGCCAACCACAGCGATGCTCTCCAGGTTGCGGGATAGCGGCAGAATACCGTTGTTTTTCAAAAGAACCATGGACTGACGCGCGGCCTCCCGGGAAAGGGCGCGGTGCTCGGGGCTGTTGACGACTTCCGGAGAAATCGCATCAAAAGGGTTGCTGCCCGGCGGATCGAACAGGCCGAGCCTGAACCGGGTGCGCCAGAGGGTCTTAAGGGTTTGATCCACCAGCGCTTCGGTAACGAGACCCCGCTCGACGGCTTGTTGCAGCCCTTTGGCATAAGTGCCGCCGCAATTCACATCAACGCCGGCTTCGAGCGCCAGAGCGGCAGATTCCACGACGTCTTCGGTGATGTTATGCCCGCTGTGGAAGTCGGTCAGAGCACCGCAGTCAGACACCATGTGCCCTTTGAACCCCCATTCCTCCCGCAGGATTTGCTGTATCAGTTCCGGACTGCCACAGCAGGGCTCGCCGTACACGCGGTTGTAGGCACACATGACGGCTTCCACTTTGGCTTCTTCCACCAGGCTTTGAAAGGCTGGCAGG
>CAZNHN010000475.1:0-3359 GCA_964572415.1 uncultured Phaeodactylibacter sp. | reverse complement strand
TCGAAAGGCAACGGCCAGCAAAGCATAAATTACCATCATCGCTAAGGCGAAACCGCCCCACAGAGCCTGCGTGGACTCCCGCATATCGGCCTGACTGCCCTGGAAACTCCAGGTAATTCCCGGATAATCGGCCCGCAATTGCGGCAGTACTTCCTCCTGAATAGACTCCAGCACGCGGGTCACGGCATTGGAAGGCTCCACGTCCATACCTACCGTTACAATACGGCGGGCATCTCTCCGGTTGATGGAGGTAAATGCTTCCGTCTCTTCCACCCGGGCCACATCCATAAGCGGGACTTCCATTCCGGCCGGGCTCCGCACCAGAAAATCTTCAAGGTTATACATATCCTTACGCTCGGCTTCCGGCAGTTTGACCCGGACTTCAATTTCATTCGTGCCCCGGAGCTGCCGCAGCGCCAGCGCCCCAAAAAATGCATTCCTGACCTGCCGCCCCACTTCATTAGAGGTTAGCCCAAGGTTGCGCCCTTCCGGCAGCAGCTTAAAGTCCAGCTGTTGCTTGCCTTTATTGTAATTGTCGTTCACATCGCGGGTAGCAGTGAAGGACTCCATCCGATTGAGAAAATCCTGGCTGGCCTTTTCCAGCACGGCTACGTCCTCATGGCTCAGGTCTACGCTGATATCCTGCTGCCAGCCGCCAGGACCCCGCTCTGCCTCAAAGGTGATCTGGTCTACTCCTTCGATTTCGCCGATTTCGTCCCGCCAGATTTCTATGACTTCCTGGGCGGTCATATCGCGTTCGGTGGGAGGCTTCATGACAATTTCCACATCAATGAAGTTTTGCCCGCGCACATTCGTCTTTACTCCTTCTGCTACTTTGTATAGATCATGGGTGTCAAACATACGCTGCGTGGAGGCTGTAATTTCCTCCGCGACCCTTCCGGCCTGATCAATGGTAGTACCTACCGGAAGGGAAACGCCCGCTTCGATTTCATCAGCTGCTACTTCCGGCATCATAATGACGCCCATGTGGTCACTGTAGGCATAAGCGCAGACCATACCAAGGAGCGCTACGGCGGTAGTTAGTGTGATGTACCGATGCTTCAGGTAAAGCTTCAGTAGGGGCCGGTACCGTTGGTCAATAAAGCGGGTAAAGGCTTTGGCTATCCGCTGCTGCCCCCGGTCGAGGTATTGCCCGATTTTGAAGCGGTTGCTCTTTGAACTGTGGGCCAGGTGTGCAGGCAGAATGAACAGGGCTTCAATTAGCGAAATGGCCAGCACGATTATCACCACCGCGGGCAGAGGCCACCAAAACTTACCGGTGGTACCGGGTATGAACAGCAGGGGCACAAAGGCGATAATATTCGTAAGAATGCTAAAGGTCACCGGACGGGCCATGTCTTTAGCTCCTGCTATGGCGGCATCCATATGGGAATAGCCCTGCTGACGGTACTCGTAGATATTCTCACCGACCACCACGGCATCATCCACGACAATGCCTAGCACTACCAGGAAGCCGAACATGGAAACCATATTGATGCTGATGCCAAAAAGCGGCAGGAAAAGAATGCCCCCGATAAAAGAAATCGCCATGCCCATCATTACCCAAAAGGCGAGGCGGTACTCCAGGAAAAGCCCCAGAATGACTAACACAATCACAATGGCCAGCACACCATTCTCTGTGAGCAGAGAAAGGCGCTGCCGGTAGTCTTCGGCGGTGTTGCTGTCGATGCGGCAGGTGATGCCTTCCGGCAAAAAGGTCTCAAAATCAAGCAGTACGCCTTGTACTGAACTCGCAATGTCCAGGGGCGACTGATCGCCCACCCGGAAGATTTGCAGCTCTACCGAGGGTTGCTGATTGAACTGAGCGTGGAATCCGGTCTCCTCGAAGCCATCGTCAATACGGGCTATATCGCCCAGGGCGACCCGTGCACCATTCTCCCCGGTGACAATCTCAATCTGGGCGAATTCCTCAGCAAATTGCTTGCGCTCGTTCATCCGAAGCAAGATCTCGCCCCGTTTGGTTTCCACTGCCCCGGCGGGCACATCCTGGCTGGATTGGGCAATCAGGTCGGCGACCTGCCCCAGGGTCAGGTTGTACTGGCGAAGCTGATAGCGGGGGATTTCAATATGGGTGACGTATTCGGGCACATTGCCGATTTCCACCTGCGTGATCCCCGGCGTGCTCAGCAGCCGGTCGCGGAGTTGCTCCGCCAGTTTGCGCAGGGTCCAGATGTCCGCATCGCCGTAAAGCCCAATTTCAATGACCTCCCGCTGCCGGGCCTGCAGGCGGACTTCCGGTTCCTCAATATCATCCGGGAAGGTACGGATGCGATTGACTGCCTGATCGATATCCTGAAAGGCTTTCATCCGGTCAGTACCCGCCACCAGTTCGATAGAGATCCGGCCCGACCCCTCCTCGGCGGTGGAAGTGATTTCCTTAATACCCTGTACGCCGCGTACGGCTTCTTCCACCGGCAGCAGTATCCCCTGCTCCACTTCTGCCGGAGCAGAGCCCGGATAGACCACGCTTACCTCCACTATATCCAGCTGAAATTGTGGAAAAACCTCCTTTTGGATGCTGTACATAGACCATACGCCCCCACCAATCAGCAGGATCATCAATAAATTTGCGGCTATGGAATTGCGGGCCATGTAGGCAATGCCCCCTCTCTTGTGGTCAGACTGGCTCATTTACTGTACATCTTTTGTGGTGCGGGAATCTGTTGATGTGATCGAAGAATCTGCGGCAGATGTCTCGGGCAGGCGCAGGGCGGCACCTTCCACCACAGTGGACAGATTGGTCTGCACTACCTGGTCGCCCGCCTGCAAACCGGAACTGATATAGGCATATTCCGCATCTTTGAGCACCACCTCCACCTCTCGGATATCCAGGCTGTCTTTCTGCATTACCCAAACGGTTTCATCCTCCCGCAGCATATCGCGGTTGAGGCGGACCACGCTATCCATAGTTTCTCCTTCCAGATGTGCCTCCAGAAATGCGCCGATCATCAGTCGGGGCTTGCCGGTATTTTCAGCTTTTAGTGCCAGCGGGTCAGGGACTTCGACAATGGCTCTTGCCATGCGTGTGTTGCCCTCCAGGGTACCCAGTAGTTTGAATAAGTAGCCGGTGCGGTAAGCGCCTTCCTTCCAGGCATTCGGGCTCGTCAGTTTTACCGGTGCGCCCCGCTGTTGAGCCGTTTTGGGAAAATCGAGCCATTGCAGTTGTGCCGTGGGTATGGCTACTGTCACCCAGTACTTGTCTGTGCCAATGAGTTGTCCAAGGCTATCGCCGGGGCCGACCTGTGCGCCTACATTTGCGTTTCGGCTCAGCAACTGGGCATCAAAGGGTGCGCGGATGGCGGTTCGTTCCAGATTGAGCCGGGCCTGATCCACTGAAG
>CAZNHN010000474.1:0-3386 GCA_964572415.1 uncultured Phaeodactylibacter sp. | reverse complement strand
GGTTGATAGGCTCATAAGTCTTCGCATCGTAGGCCACAGCGTGGCGGTGGGAGAAGGTGCCCCTTCGGACATCCTGCCCGCTCATGCGCACATCCTTGCCTTCCATGAGAATACTGCCGTAAGCGAGGAGTTCACCCATCGCCCAGTCCAGCTTATTCTCTGCCAACAGCTTGTTTTTGCCTTTCATCAGGCGCTTCACCTTGCTCAGCGGTGTGAAGCCGTCCGGGAAGGAGGTCAGGTGCTTAATCAGTTTATCGACAGCCTCGCGGTCTATGCCGGTATCAGGTGACTCCCGGTAGTCTTCCGGCGTTGTTGTTTTCTTAAGCTCCCGCCAGGCCTGCTCCGGCTCCTGATATTCGTAGGGCAGTGGATTTTCACGGACTTCATCGAGGCGCTCCTGCAGGAGCTTCCAGAAGGAGTCTTCCATTTCTTCGGCCAGCTCCTTATCGATATCTCCCCGTTCTACCAAGCGCTTATTGTAGACTTCACGGGGGTTCGGATGATTGTTGATGATGTCGTACATCTCAGGCTGCGTGAACTTGGGATCATCGCCCTCGTTATGCCCGTGCTTACGGTAGCACACCATGTCGATGAAGACATCGTTGTTGAACTTCTGCCGGTATTCGACCGCAAACTCTGTGGCAAACAGCACCGCTTCCGGGTCATCGCCATTGACATGGAAAACCGGGGCTTGTACGACATTAGCCACCCCTGTGCTGTAGGTGGAGGAACGGGCATCGTCAAAGTCGGTGGTAAAGCCGATTTGATTGTTGATGACGAAGTGGATAGTGCCACCGGTATAGTAGCCCGCCAGTTGGCTCATCTGAACGGTCTCGTAAGTCACGCCCTGTCCTGCCAGCGCAGCATCCCCGTGAATAAGAATGGGCAGAATCCGGTCATAGTCACTTTTATAGAGGAGGTCTGCTTTAGCACGCGCAAAGCCTTCCACGACCGGGTCCACTGATTCGAGGTGGGAAGGGTTGGGGACAAGCTTGAGGTGTACATTTTTACCGGAAGGCGTATCCACCTGAGAGGAAAAGCCAAGGTGGTACTTCACGTCGCCATCACCAAAACTAAGATCGGGGATGGCAGTGCCCTCAAATTCATTGAAAATCTGAGCGTAGGTCTTGCCCATGATGTTGGCCAACACATTCAGGCGGCCCCGGTGAGCCATACCGATCAGGACTTCCTGAACGCCAAGGTCAGCGCCTTTATTGATCATGCCGTCCAATGCAACAATGGTATTTTCACCGCCTTCCAGGGAGAACCGTTTCTGCCCGATATATTTGGTGTGGAGGAATTTTTCAAAAACCACAGCACCATTCAGCTTTTCGAGAATGCGGCGTTTTTGTTCATTACCGAAGCCATAGCTCGTGTCCGGCTCCAAGCCTTCCATTTTGGCGCGTATCCAGCGGCGCTTTTCGCGGTCCTGAATATGGTGGTACTCAATACCAATATTTCCGCAATATACCTTACGCATGTGGTCGATGATCTGCTGCAAGGTAGCTTTACCAATGCCCACTTCCCGGCCTGCTTCAAAAGACAGCTTGCGGTCTTCCTCCGCAAGGCCAAAGTCTTCCAGGTTAAGGTTTGGATGCCGGTTGCGGCGCTGCCGGATCGGGTTAGTGGTAGACAGAAGGTGGCCACGGTTGCGGAAGGCCTTGATCAGGGCGAGCACCTTAAATTCCTTATCCAAGGCATCGGAGGAAACAGCGGTAGCCCCCTCTGCATGGCCATTGGTTGCGGTGCCCGCATAGTCAAAGCCACGGAAGAAGGCACGCCAGGTTTCTTCTACCTGATCAGGGTCCTGCAGGTACTGTTGGTACATTGAGTCAATGTACGATGGGTGAGCATTAGCTATAAATGAGAAATCGTTCATTACTTGCTATGGTTACGGATTATGTTTTTTGTTCGAAAACACCCGGCAGCGGGTATCGTTCGCGAAAATCCTACTGCGTATGGGTAAATTTGCCCTAAAAGACGGAGAAAAAAATAAATGATACAATTTTGATTCGCTAAAATTTTCTAAACAACTGACCAGAGGGAGGTTATGTGAAAATTTTGGTGAATCCTAAAGAAAATTGTACCATTTATTTCCGTCAGGCTACTAAGTAAAGAGGGCTTTTAAACAAAAGCAAGCCCGGGCGCTATTATTTGCCCTTGACTTGCTTTATTTTGAATAATTATGGCTTATTGGGCTAGTTGTAGCCCGTACCAAATATTACGCCGCGGGCACCGCACTGTGCCTGTGCCAGACCGCCTACACCGAAGGTAACCTCCATATAGAAGCCCACCCGGAAAGGGCGTGTTTCCTCATAGGCATCGTAGGTAGTGTAGAAGGTGGGGTAGTTTTCTGCCTGCCCCTCGGCTGACATCAGGTCTGTGAAGGCGTACTCTGCGCGTATGCCGGTTTTGACAGTCAGCACTTTATTCGCAGTCACAAAACCGCCCACACCAAAACACCCCGACCAATAGCGGTCGGTATACTTACCAGATACATCTGACCAGTCTGTCCCGAAGGATTGTTGCGCGCCACGCAGATAGGTAGCCTTGCCCCCCAGTTCTGCAAAAGCGCCGTTGCTCCGGAACAAGCGGTACAGCAGGTAGGCATCAATGCTTTCCCACTCCATGTTGATAGTACGGTTACCACTTGCCCCCCGGTAAGTCATCGAATGGCTGTAGGTAGCGCCCAGCATTTCAAAAGTCAGCCCATGGTGATCCCCAAAGTTCAGGTTAGCCACTCCGCCCAGAGACGTGGCAAAGCCTAGCGAGCTGTCATGCTCTGAGTCGCCATTGATATTCGCATTAGCCAGCCCGGTCATACCCATCATACCTTTAGCGCCTAATTCCAGCCATACCTGCGCCTTTGTGAGGCTCATGGAAGCAAGGAATAAAACCGGCAGCAGCAGCAATACTTTTTTTCTCATAGTGTAATTCTTGATTTTTAATCTCCCTCTTTATTTTGGCGGCTAAAGATACCACTATGATTTGGAATACCGCGTGCTTAGCGGTTCATTGTTTGGCAATACCAGTTCCGCTACCAAAGTAAAGCCACAGGCATAATAAAATCAGAGGTAAGCTTTAAAATCTTAAAAAGAAGCTTTAAATTTGCGTCTCTTTTTTGGAAAAGCATGTAAATATCATAAAGTAATGGCTAATCACCAATCATCAAAGAAGCGCATGCGGCAGGAAGCTAAGCGCCGTGTACACAATCGCTACTACAAGAAGACCACCCGGACTTCTATCCGTCAGCTCCGTGAAATGAAGGAGAAAGCAGAAGCGGAGAAGTTCCTGCCTAAGGTCATCAGTATGGTAGACCGTTTGGCGAAGCGCGGCACCTGGCACGCTAACAAGGCTTCTAACCTGAAAAGCAAGCTGACTCGCCA
>CAZNHN010000473.1:0-3397 GCA_964572415.1 uncultured Phaeodactylibacter sp. | reverse complement strand
AGGCAAGAGCGTGATCCACAACATCCATCAGATCGACCGGGGCTACGAGCAGATTGATTCAAGGCTGAGGGCGCTGGGTGCCCGGATTGAGCGGGTGGAGGGGTAAGGTAAAACCGAAATTGGAGCTGGAAAGCGGTTCGCCTACCGCAACAGCGTCTTCCGAGTCACCACTCCGCCGCTACAGCTCCACTTCAACGCCACGCCAAAAGGCTACATAACCTTCTATATGCTTCGCCGCCTCGCTGGTTTCCGGATAGTACCATGCCGCATCCTTATTCTCTTTTCCGTCTACTGTGATGGTAAAATAGGAGGCTTCTCCTTTCCAGGGACAAGTCGTGCGAAAGTCTGAATCCCTGAAAAACTCCTTTTTAATGGACTCCGGTGGAAAGTACGGATTGCCCTCAACTGTTTTGGTCTCATTGCTTTCCGCGATGACCTGATTGTTCCAAATTGCCTTAGCCATAATGATATTGGATTCGTAAGTGAACGATTGTACGAAGAGAAAAAACGGTTTTTTTGAATACCATTCCGCGAACTTCCCTTTGGTAGTACTTCGCAGGGAACAGCAGGCACTCACTTTTGTTGGATCATCAGTTTTTCATAAGTTGGCTAAATATCCAATGTTTTCTCACAGCGGCTTCTATCCCAGTCTACAAGAATATTACCAGGACCATGAAGCCATCTGGCTCAATTCCATTGCAATTGCTTCCTTTCTGTCCAGTATTGCTCCGTGGGTAAGGCATAAGCCTTTAGTCGTTCGATTGCTTCCTCTTCCAGCTTAAAGGAGGCTGCTTTCAGGTTTTCGATCAGGTGCAGCTCAGTCGCAGCACCACTAAGCACCTTAAAGGCAGGAATACTATCCATGCAAAAGCGCAGGGCGATTGCATCCGGGCCAACTTTATACTGCTCAGCCAATTGGATCAGGTAGTCGTGTGCCTTTGAGTAGTGCGGATAAGCTTTGTTCGGAAGGATACGCCCGTTTGCCATAGCTTCTTTTATTGTCAGCCGTTTACCCTGCGCTGCAATATCCGTGGCGACATTCGCCAGGCTCTGATCAAAAATATTGTACGTCACCTGAAAGGCGTCAAACAAGCCTTTGCCCTCTACAGCCACCTCGAGTCCTTTTTTAAGTACCTCAATGTGATTAGCTCCGGTAGTGGAAAGGCCAATGTGCAAGCCATATTCCTCCTTAAGCTCCGCTAAACGACTTAGTACATCTTTGTTATTGAGTACTCCGGTCTCAAAAGTGGCAGAATGAATTTGATAGGTCGTCAGATGGGGCAGTATTGCTTTAGATGCCTCCCATTGTTCATTCAATTTGCTGACAGAATGTTCTTTGACTTCATGCCGGGTCGCATTAGGATCAAAATCCGCAACATAGGTGTACCCCCATTTTGTAGCCACTTCTACATTAGCGTCTTCCTTTGCCGAAAACCAGTCCAGCAGTAATGCTTCTGCCATGCCATAGCCAGGAGCGGTATCAAAATAGCGGATACCCAAAGCATAAGCCTTCTCAAGCATCGTGGCCCCTTTCTGGCGGAACGCTCCCATATCAAAGCTGGTGGACGGCTTTTGTTTTAAGTTGATGTACAAAGGCCGGCCTATTGCCGCCATTCCAAACCCTATTCTATTTTTATCACCCATTTACGGTAGGTTTTTTTAATTAAGGTATTGAGTTGACTTCTGTACCCTAAGTCATTTACCCGCCAACATCTGCCAAACGCGCTAACGAACTAAATGAGAATACATAATTGCACTATGAACAAACGGATCCATCTGAAGGGGTCAAACCTTTAAGCTAAGCCCTCCAATTCCGCCAGGCGCTCCACCCGGCGGATAAACGCGGTTTTGGCTTTGGCGTAATCGTTATGGCTTTCCCAAACGCCCTTAGCCAGCTTGACTTTCATACGGTAGTAGGCATCGCGCGTGATCGGGTGCCGCCGCAGGTAATCACGGAAAGCCAGGTGCCGTTTCCAGAAAGCAGAGCCATGCCGCAGGAGATGAAGATGAAAAACGGGCGGATGGGCAACCCGGTCCGGGAAGTCCTCCGGGCTTTCAAAAACAGTAGCCGGAAAACCCTGCAGCCGGGCCAGAAAGCGCCGGTCACGGAAGGGGGGCTCTTCAAAGCAGGGATAATAGCAGTAACCTGCTTTCAGAAGTGGATCCACGGCAGCGCTTAGGCTTTCTTCATCCGAAAAGCCCACCATGATGTCAATGACGGGCTTCCCACCCAGCCCTTCCACTGCTGTGCTACCGATGTGCTGCACTTCGGGCGACCAGGCAGTAAGACAGGCTTCCAGACGCCCCTGCTCCTGTTGGTAAGCCACTGCCCAGTCAGCGCTGTAAGGTTCTATCATCACACGTACTGCCATGGCCCGAATATAGCACATTCTATGCGATCAGAATTGTCAGATTGAACGCAAAGCGAGCGGGTTTCAGCCTCATCCGGCACACAAAGCCTCTGAATTTGAGTATGTTTGCAAAAAAAGTGGCATGATCAACCCGACCAGTCAGTTCATGGTAGACTTTACACTCCCGGAGGAACTCTCCACCGAATTCACAGACCTCATCCCCTATCAGCGGGCTGTGGTAGACCGCTACCTGTCGGAAGGCTCCCTGGTAAACTATGCTCTGGCTCTGGAAAGTGCCAAGCTGTGGGCCATCTTCAATGCCAACTCTGAAATGGAGGTGCTCGAAATGCTGGCGGACTTCCCGCTCACGCCCTTCATGCAGGTGGAGATCAATCAGCTGACCTCTTTCAATACGGCTGAGGCCGCACCTGCTTTTTCACTTAACTAACACCGCAAAAAGAAAACGGCTGCACCAATACATTATTGATACAGCCGCTCTCCGTGTAGCTTTGAACTACATACTCATTCCTTATTTTGTGACAACTACCCGCCGGGTCACTTCATCATTACCAGCGATAATGCGGATAAAGTAAAGACCATCTGCGCGGTTGCTGAAGTCAAAGCTATGGTTCAGCGCTGCGTTCCTGCCTGCCTGAATACGCTGAATAATCTGCCCCTGCGTGTTAACTACTTCCAGGCGCAGCAGCTTTGGCTGATCCAGTTCCAACTGAACCGTCAGCTGCCCGTTCGTTGGATTAGGCCCCAGATAAAGGCTATTTAGACCTTCAATAGTACCTGCACTGGAAATAACCTCTACTTCCGCACCAGCAGTGCAGCCATTTGCATCCGTAACAGTTACGGACACCAAGCCTTCCATTAAACCTGTTGCAATTGGAGTCGTTTGTCCATCACTCCACTCAAAAGCATAGGGAGGCGTGCCACCTTCTGCGGTTACCGTTGCTGTTCCATCTTCATTATCCACTGCAGAAGCCAGTAGTTCCGGATTGAAAGTTACGATGAGTGAATCGGTAGTTGTGCCGCAAATC
>CAZNHN010000472.1:0-3417 GCA_964572415.1 uncultured Phaeodactylibacter sp. | reverse complement strand
CAAAATCTTCCAACCCTTTTTCACCACAAAACCAACCGGTTCAGGAACCGGTCTGGGATTGAGTTTGAGTTATGATATTGTGAAAGCACACGGCGGGGAGCTGAGAGTGGAGACAAAATTAGGTAAGGAATCAATATTCATCATTACAATCCCTTCCGCTTAATAACGAATAGTATAAACTTAAAATTAATATGCTTGTTAATATTAAAATTTTTAACTACTTAAAATCTATGATCATGATGTACAAAAAAATTATTACAAGTTTCTTAATTTCCATTTTAGGTATCCTTTCGACTTATGGAAATCCTTTCTCCCCCAATGATGGCACTGTCGAACAGGATCAGAGGAGGGTGGAATATACCCTGGTTGTTAAGTTGATTAATAACGAATGGAGAGTTGTTTTTGAGGATGATTATTCCAAAAGTGATGTGACTTTAAGAAGAGGCGATCGGATTAGATGGGTCGTTGAAGGCTCGGATGCCTCTTTTCAGTTTCCTGATATCCGGATCTTTGGCGATGGAACCAGGGTAGTGAGAGCAGGGAACTCCCTGGTAATGGCCGTTTCAGCTAACAGTCCCATGGGTAATTTCCCTTATGCGGTTTTTGTGCACGAATCGATGACCTATGCCAGAGGTCAATCGCCGCCAAGGATTATCGTCAGGGAGGAAGAATAGGTATTTTCTTTTATATGGGTATGATGAGATATAAGACATTGAGCTTGCTGGTTATCTGGACACTTGTGGTTGCTTGCAGTATGCAGCGTGAAAATGAGAACAATCAGGATCATCTTTCTCCGGCTGATGTGCGCCATCTCTCACCAGTGATTACAGCGCTTGAAAACTTACCTGATTCTCTTCAGCCACAAAGAGTCATGTTAAGGGATACCCCTATCCCAAAATCAATCAGGATACCAATCAGCGATCACCTGGCTTATGAGTTTATAGATGTGGAAAACAATATCCGTAAAATAATCCCTCCCATAATCACTCAGAGACCAGCTTTGCAAGATGAAATGGGGCAGCCTGTTTTTGATCAGGAAGGAAATTATTATTTTCTGGGTGAAGGTGGATTTCCCCACTTGTTTACCTACACGACAGATAATGGTCTGGCCTTGGATAATGTTACTTCATCCCTCCTGGATGCATCAGGGAATTTATGGTTTGGCACCTGGGGCGGAGGCATATCCAGATTTGATGGGATGTCTTTTACCAATTTTAAAACCGCACATGGTCTTTCCAATAACCTGGTGCACTGTCTGGCACAGGATGCTGATGGCAATATCTGGATAGGGACGGATGGAGGTGGCGTTTCCCTGTATGATGGCTATACATTTGCAAATATAACCACATTGCAGGGTTTGGCTAATAATATTGTGTATGGTCTTACTGCCGACAGCAAAGGCAATATGTGGATCGCAACAAAAGGAGGTGCCTCAAAATATGATGGCACCTCCTTTATTAATTATGACCGGGGAAATGGTCTGCCAGGTAATTCCATCATCAAAATTGCAGAAGACAATAAAGGGCAAATTTGGTTTGCGACTGGCAATAATGGCGTCAGCAGGTATGATGGATCATCCTTTACCCACTTCACCACGAAAGAGGGTTTAGCTGATAATGCGGTCAATTGTATCACTTCGGATTCTTCTGGCAATATCTGGTTTGGAACAAGAGGCGGTGGTGTATCAAAATATCAGGAAAAGTCTGAATCGGGGGGCAAAGGTTTTTTTACCAATTATACGATAGCTGATGGTTTGGGGCATCATGAGATTTGGAAGATCATAGAGGATCGGGAAGGAAATCTTTGGTTTGCTACCGGTGGCGGTGGGGTTTCCAGATATGATGGAAAGCAATTTGTAAATTTTACGACTTCGGAGGGCTTACCAGTAAATGTGGTGTATAGCATCACAGAAGACAGGTCAGGAAATATCTGGATTGGAACAGCCGGAGGTGGGGTGACCCTTTTCCCGGGGACTGCCTTTCGCATTTTTACCATGCAGCAAGGACTTGGAGCAAATAGCGTTTACGGTATTACTGAGGATAACGCCGGGAATCTCTGGTTTGGAACGAATGGCGGAGGCGTTTCAAAATATGACGGGAAAGCATTTACCAATTTCACCTATGATCAAGGCTTAGCGCATCCACTTGTAATAAGCTCACTTAAAGACAGTAATGGCAGCCTTTGGTTTGGAACCGGTGGCGGTGGGGTTTCCCTTTACCAGGAAGGTTCTGATGGGTCTCGGAATGCGACATTTACAACATACAATTCCCGTAACGGTTTGCAGAATGATATCGTTTATGCCATTATAGAAGATGGCTCCGGAAACCTTTGGTTTGGAACCGGCGGTGGTGGTTTGGTTAAATTCGATGGGAATATCAAACCAGATGGCCAGGGGACTTTTACGGCATTCACCACTAAACAGGGTTTGGCCGGAAACACTGTGTATAGTCTTTTTGAAGATAGCAAAGGAAATGTATGGATAGGCACAGCAGGTGAGGGTGTTTCAAAATTTGACGGAAAATCATTTACCAATTATACCACAGAACATGGTTTGTCAAACAACATCGTTTGGAGTATCCTGGAAGATAAGACTGGAAAGCTTTGGTTTGCCACCCAGGGCGGGGGAGTAAGTCGTTTTGACGGGACAAACTTCAGTTCATTTACCACCAGGGAAGGTTTGACTGATGATTCCGCTTATGATCTCCTGGAAGATAATAAAGGCAATATTTTTATCGGAACCAATCTGGGATTTACTGTTGTTCCTGAACATGCTGTGCATTTGCCTATCCCGGAGTTGCAACCCTATCTGGAGTACTACAATACCGCATTCGGATATCCGGTCAGGGATGTCAACAAGGGAATTTTTCTGGATAGCCAGGAAAAGATATGGGCTGGGAGTGGGAGCTCTAAGACGGCCCTGATAAGCTTCGACTATCAGTCCCTTGCAAAGAAAAAACTGAAACCAACTGCAAAAATAAAGAACATCAGTATAAATGATAAAGCCATCAGTTGGAGCTCTTTGCTGCCAGCAGACCACAGGCATGATGAAACTGATTATACAAATGATTATGTTGTTGACGAAATAAGGACGTTGGGGAAGGTACTTTCCGGTGAAGAAAGAGAGTCTCTCCAGGAAGAAATGAAGGCAGTCAGATTTTCAGGAATCAGCAGATTTGAGAATTTTCCTGAGAACCTGGTTTTACAATATGTCCATAACAATATAACTATTGACTTTGGTACCGATGAACTGGCCAGTGCCCATTTGATAGAATATACATACATCCTTGAAGGGTACAGTAAAAACTGGAGCCCAACAACTAATAAAACCACGGCCACTTTTGGCAATATTCGGGAAGGGGATTACACTTTTAAAGTCATGGCCCGATATACCGGCCCGTCCGAAGAGGGAGCCAAAGT
>CAZNHN010000471.1:0-3449 GCA_964572415.1 uncultured Phaeodactylibacter sp. | reverse complement strand
TTTCCTGGCGGGGCGCAACTCCCCATGGCCTCTTGTAGCCATTGGGATGATCGGGGCAACGCTCTCAGGCGTCACCTTTATTTCCATACCAGGCGTAGTAGGTGCCGGAGGGGAAAACCAGGCGTTCTCCTACATGCAGATGGTCTTTGGCTACATTCTCGGCTATGTGGTCATTGCCCAGGTGCTCCTGCCGCTGTACTATAAAAAGAACCTGACCTCTATATATGGTTATCTGGAAGAGCGGCTGGGGCTGGAAGCCTACAAAACAGGCGCCGCTTACTTCCTGCTTTCCCGTACCATCGGCGCTGCCTTCCGGCTTTACCTCGTTGCAATTGTACTGCAGGCCTTTGTACTGGGCCCCTTCGGTGTGCCTTTTTTCGCAACCGTTGCAGTAACGATTGTGCTGATCTGGGTCTACACCTTTAAGGGCGGGATTAACACGATCGTTTGGACAGATACCTTGCAAACTGTGGCCATGATCTCTGCGGTTGTCCTTACCATCGTCTTCATCGGCAAAGCCATGGAAACCGATATCGGGGGCATGGTCGCCATGGTGCGCTCCAGCGATTATTCTCAGATGTTTTTCTTTGAAGGGGGCTGGAATGACCCCAACAACTTCTTCAAGCAGTTCATCAGCGGGGCCCTCATTACCATCGTCATGACAGGCCTCGATCAGGATATGATGCAGAAGAACCTGAGCTGCCGCAATATTGGTGATGCCCAGAAAAACATGTACGTTTTCAGCAGTGTACTGGTGGTGGCTAAGTTCCTATTCCTCTCACTCGGTGCCCTGCTCTACATTTATGCTGCGAGTATTGGCATTGACATCCCAGAGCGGACTGATGAGTTGTTTCCCATGATTGCACTTAATCACCTGCCGGCAGCGGTGGGTGTCTTCTTTGTGCTGGGCCTTATTGCTGCAGCTTACTCAAGTGCAGACTCGGCGCTTACAGCCCTGACAACTTCCTTTTGCGTGGATTTTCTGAATTTCGAAAAGAGCGATGCCTCAGAGCAGGATAAGCAACGCACACGGCTATATGTACACATTGGTTTCTCCGTACTGCTGCTCATCATTATCGTCGTCTTCAATGCCCTAAATAATAAGGATGTTATTAGTCAGCTGTTCAAGGCAGCCGGGTACACCTATGGCCCGATTCTCGGGCTATTCACCTTCGGGCTGCTCACCAACCGCCGGGTGAACCCACGTTTAGTCATCCCGGTTTGTGTTGCTGCCCCTGTATTATCTTACGTGCTAAACGCCAACTCTGAGGTGCTCTTCATGGGCTTTCAGTTTGGCTTTCTCATCATCGCCCTGAACGGCCTGCTGACCTTTGCCGGGCTTTGGGCAATTTCAGAAGAGGCATAGGGGAAGAAAACACCTTAACCGGTTTACTCTGATTCAATAAATTGCCTGATCCCTAAGATTTTCCTACCTTGCTGCCCATTTTAGGAATGGTCCTCGAGAAGAGCCATTACAACAAAACGGATTAGCAACAATTACCAATCCTTGATAAATCCCATGACCCATTGACGAAACTGAAGGGAAAAGCGCATGAGATGCGGCTCTTTTAAACGGTTGCCAGCTTTTCAGAACCCGGTCATTTATCAAGGATTACAATTTACCAAGGAACTATGGCAAAAACACAAGCTGCCATTACCGGTGTTCAGGGATATTTGCCGGACTATATCCTGACCAACAAAGAACTGGAAACCATAGTCGATACCAACGACGAGTGGATACGCACCCGCACCGGCATTGAGCAGCGGCATATCCTCAAGGGGGAAGGGCAAGGCACTTCGGTGATGGGCATTGAAGCCGTTAAAGGGCTACTGGAAAAAACCAATACCGATCCCGCTGAGGTAGAGCTTGTCATTTGTGCCACCGTTACTCCTGACATGGTTTTCCCGGACACGGCAAATATCATCGCTGACGAAACCGGCATGAAAAATGCTTTTTGCTACGATATCCATGCCGCCTGCTCGGGCTTCCTCTATGCCCTGACTACAGCTGCCCGCTTCATCGAAGCCGGCGCACACAAAAAGGTAGTCGTCATTGGGGCAGATAAGATGTCTTCCATCGTGGATTATACAGACCGGACGACCTGCGTCATTTTTGGTGATGGTGCCGGTGCCGTGATGCTGGAAGCCACAGAAGAGCCGGTTGGCGTGATGGACTCCCTGCTCAAGAGCGATGGCTCCGGCCGGGTTTATCTGCATCAGAAGGCAGGAGGCTCCCGTTATCCGGCGACCGCCGAAACTGTGGCCAACCGCGAGCACTTTGTGTTTCAGAATGGCCGACCGGTGTTTAAGGCTGCGGTATCCGGCATGTCGGATGTGGTCACTCAGGTAATGGCCCGCAATAATCTGGCAACAGAAGATATTGCCTGGCTGGTCCCCCATCAGGCCAACAAGCGCATCATTGAGACGGTAGCCCGCATGGCTGACTTCCCGATGGAGCGGGTGATGGTAAACATTCAGAAATACGGCAATACGACAGCGGCTACACTGCCGCTTTGCCTCTGGGACTGGGAGGATCAGCTTAATAAAGGAGATAATATCATCCTCACCGCATTCGGTGGTGGTTTTACCTGGGGTGCTATCTACATAAAGTGGGCTTACTAGACCCGGATCAGCCAGCGGTGCCCCTCACAGGAAAGGCCTGCTTTAACCGCCCGTTTCAAGTCCTTGGATTTTTCTATCTTTGCATCGCAATTTGAATACCAAATAAAAACGCAAGCTATAGCAAATGGCTACAACTTCTGACATCCGAAAAGGCATGTGCATTGACTTTAATAATGATATCTTCACCATTATTGAGTTTCAACACGTTAAGCCAGGAAAAGGTGCGGCATTCGTACGTACAAAAATCAAAAGCCTGACTTCCGGAAAGGTTCTGGATAATACTTTCTCTGCCGGTCACAAAGTGGACGAAGTACGTGTGGAGCGCCGCAAGTTCCAGTATCTCTACAGCGACGATATGGGTTACCACTTCATGAATAATGAAACCTATGAGCAGGTTGCGCTTAGCGACAATATCGTAGAGCATGCCCATTTCCTCAAAGAAGGTATGGAAGTAGACGTAATCTACCACGCAGACCGCGAGGTGCCACTGACCATGGAGATGCCTCAGTACATCATTCTGGAAGTCACCTACACAGAGCCTGGTGTTAAGGGCGATACAGCAACGAACACACTCAAGCCGGCTACCGTGGAAACCGGTGCGGAAGTTCGGGTCCCTCTGTTCATCAATCAGGGTGATAAAGTGAAGATCGAAACCGAATCCGGCTCTTATATGGAACGTGTAAAACAATAACACCTATGACTTTCAAGGACATCCAGGAGTTGGTGAAGCTCATCAACAAATCCAACCTAACCGAATTCAAAATGAAGGACGGAGAGTTCGAACTTTCCATCCGGACCAATAAGCACCAGAAAGGAAAACCAAAACA
>CAZNHN010000470.1:2600-3474 GCA_964572415.1 uncultured Phaeodactylibacter sp. | reverse complement strand
CATGAAAAGACTGTCAACTATTTCGGTCTAGTCGCACTAGTGTTGATTACCAGGCGGGTATCAGGTTCAGCCCAAACGTACCCTTTGTCTCCCGCTGTAGCGGAATGGCGTAATAAGGCTCAAGTACCAGAGCACCGAATAAGTTTACCCGCATAGAGGCGCCCACGCTCATCAGCGGTTGCGCGCCAAACCGGTCTACAATGGGCTCGCCGGTGGGTCCAATCAGGGGGTTCCCCTCGTTGTCCGTCCGGTAAGTCGGCCCGCTGAGCTGTTCAAAATCATACCAGGCCACTGCGGCATCTGCAAAGAGCGTCAGCTCAGAGAAAAGCAGCCCGGATTTGATCAGCGCCAGTCGCTTCGGTCCGGTGAAAGGGATACGAACCTCAAAATTGGCCACTGCCAGCTTGCTACCGAAAAGCTCATCTATGGAGCGGCCGTTTTGGTTCAGAATGGCACTTGCATCGCTTGTGCTATAGCCCCGGATAAACCAGCTGCTCCCGGCATAGTAGGGGAAAAGTTCGTTCGCGCCCTGCCCGTACCGGCCAATGTGCATTGCCCGCATGGCCAGCCCAAACCAATTAAAATATTTGTATTTACGATAGTCTGCTGTGGCCTGGAAGTAATCAAACTCTCCAAAGAAGCGGTCCACACCAAACCGGAACCGGTGGCCATTGAGCGGGCCTACCAGCCCCCCCTGAGCGTTGTCGCCAACCAGGGCCACACCGGTATTCCAAAGATTGAACCCCTCAGGGCTGTCCAGCTTCTCCCGTTCCTGCCCCAAGGCCTCTTGCTGAGATTGGAATGCCTCCTGCTGGGCGCGGATTCGTTGCTCCTGCTCGCCGAACGCCTGCCGCGCTGCTTCGATATGGGCCTG
>CAZNHN010000470.1:0-2590 GCA_964572415.1 uncultured Phaeodactylibacter sp. | reverse complement strand
TTGCCGGCCCACAAATGTACCATCGGTCTCGTAGAAGTTGACGTACTGATCTAGGCGGGAACTATAACGGGCGAAAGAAGCCGACCCTTCCACCCGAAGCTTAGTGGAGAATGGTAAAGCGGCAAATACCGTGGCTTTGTCCTCAAAAATCCGTTGCACGAAGAAGGTATCCGCCAGAACGGGAATGGTCAGGTCATCATCAATTGGCAGGCGATCAATGCCTCTACCTCCAAAGGCAAAACTCCGAAATGGCATGTGAGAGATGGAAGCGCCCCAGTTGAACTGACTTTTCCGGTTGATGTAAGCGAGAGCACCACCGAAGTCGGTGATCTCCCCGTTCAGCGCCAGGCTGGTAAACAGTTGATTATCGCCCAGGATATCACTGAATAGCATATCTATGCCCCCTGCCAGCCCGGTCTGCGCACCAAAAGTATTGCTTGTCCCCACACCCACGCCGGCACTACCGCCCACGTAATCAAGCTGAAATTTAGGCTTGTAGGGCACAGTGGTCAGTGCAGAGTCTGCCAGTTCTGCCTTAGGCGGGAGTTTTTGGAGAATACGATCCACCTTGCTTTGCACCATTTTATTGAAACGGGGCAGTTGTGCCGCTTCGAAGTTCACTTCCGATGAGTCTACCTCCTTATCAAGGAAGTCAATCGGGCGGGCCCGGTAGATGCGGTAGCCATTCTGAGAAAAGTAAGTATACAGCACGCGGTTTCTGCGCTGGGCTATGCTGATCGCCGGTGCATAGTGGGTAATGCCGCTCACGCCGGTAATCAGGTCAGTAAGCTGGAAGACCTTTTGGCTGTATGGCTCATAGCGGTAGATGTTGCGGAAACCATCGCGGTTGGACAGGAAGATGATATTACCCGTGGTATCGAAAACCGGATTCAGGTTATCGGCACCAGGGAAAACATCGATATCTGTAGCGCGCAGGCTTGCCATATCAAAGGTAGCCAGGTTGAAGGCCCAGCGGCCGTTGGTACGTCCCCGCTCGCGGGCCAGGCGGTCGGTTGAGAATACAATCTGATTCCCATTTTCCGCCCATTTGGGGTGCATTTCCGAGTAGGCATCGTCGGTGAGCTGCTCTACTTCGCCAGAGCGGGCATCAATAAGGTAGAGGTCGGTCTCGCCATGATCCAGCCCCGTTACGACAAAGTGTTTACCATCGGGCGACCAGTCCGGATTGCTGAAGGCCTGCAGCCCCTCAGGGCGCAACTCACGCACCGTTTTACCACTTTCCACATCCTTCACGACCAGAATATTGCGCCCTTTGCTGAATGCGACAAAGGCAAACTCGCGGCTGTTGGCGGACCAGGTACCGGAGCTTTCGATGTAGTTGAAGTCATCGATATGCCCGGCGCGGGTACTGCTCGCTACCTTACGGATAATCTCTCCGGTGCGGGCATCGGCCAGGAAAAGGTCGATGGAAAAGAGGTCTTTTTCAGACAGGAAGATAACGTACCGCCCGTTGGGGCTGATTTCCGGGGCGACATTCATGCGACCGCCGTTTTCGGTACCGATTAGCTCCCGTCCTACCAGGCGGTCGGTAGTTGCCGTGGTATCAAATGCGGCACCAAAATGACGCCTGAATCCGTCCACCCAAAGCTTAGACAAGTCATCTTTTGTCATGCCCAGCACCCGCTTGGAAGCCTCCTCGAAACCGTACTTAGCTACACCTTTAAAGAAAGGCTCAATGATTTCGTCGCCCTTCAGGCCGGTAAGAAAAGCCCAGAAGACCTGTCCGTACCGGTAGGGAAAATACTTAGGGTTATTGAGGTCGTCGAGTGTTGGGATATCATCATTCAGCACCGCATCGCGCATCCACATCGCGGTATGCGCGTCGATACTGCCAATGGACAGGTATTCGGCCATACCCTCCACCATCCAAAGCGGGAGGTTGCTCAGGCTTTGCAGGTTGGTGGAATCCCCGTTGAGGATCATATTGTACTGAAAGGCGTGGACCAGCTCGTGCCCCAGTACATGGTGGGTCTGCTGATGCGACATTGCAAAAGGCATAATGACCCGGTTTTTCAGGGCCTCCGTCACACCACCGGTCCCTACCCCCACATTGCCGGAGATGGCGTTGGTCTGCTGAAAGTCAGCGTGGTCGTTGTAAAAAATAAGTGGATTTCGCTGCGCGATGGTATCCCGCAGCACATGCTGATGCATGCGGTACCACTGCTCTGCTTCCTCCGTAATCTCCCGCAGGCGTTCCGGGTTTTCGAGATAGTGGTAAATGTCGAAATTGGGACTTTGATATACCTCAAAGTCGAAGGTTTCGTATTTCGCTTTATTGCGGCCGAAGTACTGTGCAGACAAAGTCTGAGCACCCAATACCGCAGCAAGCAGTAAGATCAGATGTTGTATTTTCATAGCTTTCCTGTTTGGATCTGAAGCAAATAAGCTAGTGCCTTACCCCACTGGAGTTCAGCAGTTTAACCATCTTATTAACACTTGAAACAGGCGATAAGTGCACGGCTTCGGTTAAAGTCTTCTTAAACAACGTTAAGCTGTTGTTAGCAAATAAGACTGTGTTGGGATTTCACCCTTTGGGCTGCATTTGCCAAATTTTATCCTGCACTTCGTT
>CAZNHN010000469.1:2699-3484 GCA_964572415.1 uncultured Phaeodactylibacter sp. | reverse complement strand
CTGATGCCCGCCAGCTTGCTTTTGCCAGCCATGCTACCGATGCGTATGCCAAAGCTCTCTCTTCCGTCCCTTTTCGCGATGGCGACGTCATCCTCACCACCGACGATGATTATGTGTCTAACTACCTCAACTTCCTGTCATTGCAGCGGCGCTTTGGGATACGCATTGTACGGGCAAGAAACCTGGTAAACGGCGATCTGGACCTGGACCATTTCCGGCAGATGCTGAAGCAGCACCGCCCCCGTCTGGTGTCCCTGACCCACATCCCGACCAGTTCCGGCCTGGTGCAGGATGCAGCCGCGGTAGGAGCGCTGTGCCGCGAAACGGATACGCTTTACCTGCTGGATGCCTGTCAGTCGGTAGGGCAGATCGCGGTAGATGTACAAAAAATTGGCTGTGACTTTCTAAGTGCTACCGGACGTAAATTTCTGCGCGGCCCCCGGGGTACGGGATTCTTGTACGTATCGGAACGGGTACTGCAGGAGGGTTATGCCCCCCTCTTTGTGGACCTGCGGGGCGCTCGATGGACTGCCGCAGAGGCCTACGAACTGCATCCTACCGCCCAACGCTTTGAGACCTGGGAAGTGCCCTATGCCCTGCTGCTGGGACTGCGGGAGGCAATGCGTTATGCCCTGCACATAGGCATAGATCAGATAGAAGCCTACAACCGGCAACTGATCAGTCTAATAGAAAAACAACTGTCTGCCCTGGAAGGTGTGCAATGCTTTGATCGGGGTAGCCGACGGGCCGCTATCCTGACCTTTCGCAAGGCAGGTAAATCACTG
>CAZNHN010000469.1:0-2689 GCA_964572415.1 uncultured Phaeodactylibacter sp. | reverse complement strand
GCGCATGAGGTGTACTACTCGGTAGTGCAGCAAAGCTCTGCCCAGTACGACTTTGGCAAAAAAGGCATAGACTGGGCCATCCGCCTGTCGCCGCATTACTTCAACACCCCAGAAGAAGTAGAAAGGCTTGGTGCGATAGTCAAGGCGCTTTAGTGCAGGCAGAAAAGATCCCGCCTGCCTTTTGCATGGGGGACTGGCTTCAGCAGAGCGAGACGCCATGGACAGCCGGTAAATCCTCAAGAGGAGGAAGATTACGGCTAAAAAATTATATCAGCTTACGGGGCTGCAGCGCTTGTAATTTGCCAAAATCATTGAACAAACAGGCCATGCAAAGACATGGCATTACGCAGGGTTTTCAGGCTTCGTTCGGCGCGGTGTACACTCGAGCTAAATCCCATCCGACTACCTGAAGCGGAACACAAAAGATAGATCAGATCACCTGGCCCAGACTACGGACTTCCACTCCATAGGTGGCTTCATACTGATTTAACATATATGGTATCCTGTTAACAATTTAGTAAAAATTTGTTAACTCCTATTAAACTTTGCCTAGGTAAGGATAGGGTAGTTTTGTGTAAGTGGAGAAACATTACACGAATCAACCTAAATTAAATTATTCATGAAAAATCCTTACTACTTTCGGACGCAAAGTTTTTCTTCTGCCTTGCGTTTGTGGATGTGGGTGATGATCGTATGCGCTACGTTCATCGCTCTACCGGATATTTATGCGCAGGGCACAGATGCTTCTATTTCCGGAAAAGTCGTCGACCAAAGCCAGGAAGCATTGCCCAATGCGACGGTAGAGGTTAGAAATAACTCCACCGGTTTCAGTACGGGTACGGTTACCAACCTCAACGGTATCTACCGGCTGCCCCAGTTGCCGGTGGGTGGTCCTTACACCATCACCGTTAGCTTCATCGGCTATGCAGAGCAGAAAAGAAGCGGTTTTAATATCAACCAGGGTGATAACCTGGAAGTAGACTTTCAGCTCTCCGAATCAGCTACGGAGCTTTCCGAAATTGTGGTCAGCGGGAGCAGCTTCAAAAGCCGCAACGACCGCCTGGGAGCAGCCACCTCAGTCAACGCGGAGGATATCAAAAATCTCCCGGCCAATGACCGTAACTTCTCCAACCTGGCGGCCCTATCGCCCCTGGTGGGCAGCGGCACCAACATCGGCGGTATGAGTAGCCGTTCTAACTCTATACAGATAGACGGGGTCAACTCCCGGGAAGCCAGCTTTGGTGGACAGGGTTCTTCTCCCTACGTGCTTTCCATGGAGGCGCTGCGTGAGTTTGAGGTCGTGACCAACTCCTACGATGTGATAGACGGAAGAGGAGCCGCCGGTGGTATCAAAGCGGTGACCAAATCAGGTACCAATGAGTTTCATGGTAGCGCCTTTTCCTACTTTTGGGATGCTCGCCTGGCCGCCGACCAAGACCTGCGCGGCAGGGATGTATTGGGCGATACCAAAGTACAGCGGGGTTTCTCCCTGGGTGGCCCGATCATCAAAGACAAGCTGCACTTCTTCGTGGCCTACGACGGGGAGCGCTTTGATGAGCAGTACGACCTCTGGGCCCAGACCGATGAGGAAGGTATTCTGCAAAACAACCGGGGCGGTAGAATTTCGGTATCCGACATGGAGCGTGCCCTGTCAATCCTGCGTACCCCACGCTATGGTGTGGATGACGGGCCACAATACGGATTTTTCCAGCGTACCCGCAAGCTGGATACCTGGTTTACCCGCCTGGACTGGCAACTTAACCCAAGGAATACCCTTACGCTGCGTTTCAACTCCAACAACTTTGAGCGCCCCAATCGTAACAACAGTGACATCGGCCGCTACGGCTTACACGCTGCCACCTACGACTTTATTGACAAAGGTTATAATGGGCTGATATCCCTGCGTTCGCAACTGGCACCGGGTGTTTCTAACGAAACCAAGTTTGGCTACTTCTACAATACGCGCGGAAACATCATCACCACCGGCCGTCATCCGCAGCTCTGGATCATTGCCGAATCCGAACTGCCCAATGGGGAAAATTCGGAGTACATCATGGTGCCCCGCTACAACCGCTGGACGCCTGAGGATCAGACCAACCATACCTACAACTTTATCAACAACACCTACATGACCAAAGGCAAGTACAACTTTACCTTTGGTACCAACAACCTGGTAACGAACAGCCGCGGTATCTACACCCACGACACCCAGGGTCGCTTTGACTTCTTCAGCCTGGACGCTCTGGAGCGGGGCGAACCCGACCGCTACCGCCGCAAATTCACCAATCCCGGCCAGGAACTGATAGACCCGGTAAGCACCTGGATGGTAGACCTTTCGCTCTACGGACAGGTATCCACCGAACTGCTGCCCAATATGCAGGTAAGTGCCGGCCTCCGTTATGACCTGAATATGTTCCTGACCAAAGCCGACTACAACGAGGTGTTGGACCGTGAACTCGGTTATCGCAATGATGTGGCTCCCATTGACTTTGATAACATACAGCCGCGACTCAACATTGACTGGGATTTGACCGGTGACGGTAAAAATATCGTCAATGCCGGGGCTGGGTGGTTTGCTGGTCAGGTAGTCACACGCCCCTACATCTATTCGCTGATTGACAATGGTATTCGCTTTACCGGCGTAGACGTTACCCGGGGCGATGTGGATGAGAATGGCAATGAAATACAA
>CAZNHN010000468.1:2709-3514 GCA_964572415.1 uncultured Phaeodactylibacter sp. | reverse complement strand
GCAAGACGTACGCGACATGCTCTTTCAGGTGCCAATTCCTCAATCATCCGGTATTTTTAGTAGCAACCCTTCCATTTGGGATAATGTCGGTGATATGCAGAACCGCGGCTGGGAAGTAGAATTGACTACGGTAAACATTGACCGTGGCGATTTCCAGTGGAAAATGGGCATCAACTTTGCTACGAATGAAAACCAGGTGACCCGCCTGGATGGGGACAATGCAGAGATTGCCAATATAAATAACAATGGTTTGATAACCCGCGAGGGCGATCAGGTTGGCTTTTTCCGGTTGGCCCGTTATGCAGGTATACACCCTGAAGGGGGCTACGAACTGATTGAAGAAATGGACCTTGAATTATTCGCAGAGACTGGCGAGCGTGTGGCAACCGGTAATTTGATACCAGCGACTCGTGCAAACCTTGAGCGTCACCTGTTTGATAATACTGATAGAGGCAGTTTGCCAACCTTCTTCGGTGGCTTTAACAACAGCTTCACCTACAAGAATTTCAGTTTGAGCGCATTGATCAGCTTTTCCGGCGGTAACTACATCTATGATGTGGCCAGGGAAAGCTCCGTATATGTAACGGGTGCCCGGCCATTCCGTGAGGAAATTGTTGGAAACTACTGGCAGAATCCCGGTGATGATGCTGATTTCCCGGCATTGAGCTGGACCAATCGCTACGATGTCATCAACGAGGACGGAACGATAGAGGAGAACGTACGTTTTGACCCTCGCCGTGCCGGTCAGGCACATGATAAATACTTACAGAAAGGGGACTTTATCCGTATGCGTGCGTTGTCCTTT
>CAZNHN010000468.1:0-2694 GCA_964572415.1 uncultured Phaeodactylibacter sp. | reverse complement strand
CTGAGGTGGTTAACCTGGGTGGAGCAGCAGATCGTAACCTTGGTCAAGGTTGGGCAGGCGTTCAATTGCCACAGCTGAAGTCTTATAACTTTAGCCTGAACGTTACTTTTTAAAACATTTGGATTTCGGGGGAGCTAATCCCCCGGCCTCCTCATTCTTTGATGTAAAAAAATTAAGCCATGAAGAGCTTTAAAATAAAAAACTGGTTTATAGCACTGCTGGTCCTTGGATTGGTGAGCTGCGATAACGAAGAATTCTTTGAGTTGACCAATCCACCGGAAGCGCCCTGGCAGACGCTGGAAGAGCTGGAGAAGGCACCTATAGGAGCGTATTATACGCTATCAGGTAATGGCGGCTTCCGCGTAATGTTCTCTGCCGAGCGAATCGCTGGCGAAGCTTATGCTGATGGCATGAACCTGGCCAATATAGAAGAAGGGTTCCCCATCAATGTGGATACTGAAGATATGTACAATCGTACAATTCAGGGGACAAGCATTGCTCTGTTTGACAATGCTGTTTTCCGTAATGCCTACTTTGCTATAGGTCATGCTAATGGGGCATTAGACTTTATCGCTGCTAATGAGCTGCGCTTTGTACGGGCACTTGCTTATTTCTATCTGGCACGCATCTACTGCCCGGCTTATCCGGACGATACGCCCCGTCTTCCATTCCGTCCCAATCAGGCTACAAACTTTGACGAGGCTAAATCTTCTGCGATTGCCTCTGCTAACGACATTTATGACTTTGTCGTAGCGGATCTTATTGAGGCTAAAAGGTTACTCCCTGAACGTTATGATGCTGCTATCCACCCGGAAGCCTATGCTGATGGACGGGCCAATAAGTTTGCGGCGGCAGCACTGCTGGCTAAGGTGTATTTCCAAATGGGCTTATACGACGAGGCACTGGCTGAAGCCAACTTCGTAATCGAGGAGAATGGAGGGGACTATGATCTTTCGGAAGAGCCCCTTGAAGCCTTCAATAAGACGGGTCCGGTCCGTGGTAAGGAAGTGATCTGGTACTACGCCCTCTGGGCTGGTGATGGTCTCGCTTCCTGGAAGCATCCACGCCGTTTCTCTTGGTACAATACCAGTCAGGAGCGTGTAGGTGCTGGACTGGAAGACAACGGCAGCCGATTTATGGTTTGCAGTGATGCTTTCCTTGAAGCAGCTGGCTGGCAGAATTCAGATGGTACAGAGAGCGCTGATGCCGCAAATGATCTTCGGTACCAGCAGTTGTTTGTTCGGGTGCCAGCAGGCGAAGATCCTCGTGCCCAGTTTGCGACCACCCGTGACTATGTCTGGAACGATAAGTACTACAGAGCTGGTGACCGTCTCACTAACCTGCCTATACTCCGCCTCGCCGATATCGTACTGCTGCGTGCGTTCCTCCGTGCTGATGCAGGCGATAATGCTGGTGCCCGCGCTGACCTGAATATGGTTCGCAACCGCGCTGGTCTCGGTGACTACGATGGCAGCGATGCCGATCTGATCAATGCGATCCACAACGAGCGCTTCAAGGAAATGGCCTTCGAAGGTGACCGCTTCTGGTACCTGCAGGGTGCCCGGGTGGATATTCCTGCCGGTGACCGTGGTGGCAGCGCTATTCCATGGGATAGCCCGCTGTATTCAGAGATTCCTGACTTTGAGGTAGAACTCAATGACGGATTTTAAGATAGTTTTTTCATTATTTTGAGTTTAGTTGATGATTTGATGGGCTGATGGCGATGCTGCTGTCAGCCCATCTTCATGAGATAGGGTGCTGTTCGTTTGCCCTGTAGCTGAGTCCTTGGTATTTTGAGCCTGCAAATAAAAACCATTGCCTATGTTCTCTTCCGCCAACCTCCGTACTTTTGGGGGATTTCTAGCTATCCTGCTTTTGCTCACCGGATGCGAAATCGATGAGCCTTCAAAGACTTCCGAGAAAGCCCCTACCCAGGACGACACGGAATTCATTTCCCTGGACGCCAGCCAAATCGGCATCGACTTCGCCAACAACCTACCGGAAGATGCTTACCGCAACATCATGCGCTATCAGTACTACTACAACGGGGGCGGCGTCGCCATCGGTGATGTAAACGGGGATGGGCTGCCGGATGTCTGCTTTTCTTCCAATACCGCAGCGCCCCGCCTGTACCTCAATCAGGGAGAGATGAAATTCCGGGAAGCTAAAAATGCCGGGCTCGACCTGCCTGCCAAAGCCACCTGGAATACGGGTATCAGCATGGTGGATGTCAACGGAGATGGCCACCTCGATATCTATCTCTGCCGCTCGGGCAATCTACAGTTGGCCAATCGTATGAATCTTCTTTACATCAACAAGGGCGATGGCACCTTCAAGGAGCGGGCGGCGCTTTTCGGATTGAATGACCCGGGCTATTCCGTGCAAGCCAACTTTTTCGACTATGATAAAGACGGCGATCTCGATATGTACCTCGCCAACCACGGCATCAACTTTTACGGGCGCGACCCGCAGGGCAAGGTTTCCAATGCCCCCGATCAGTACTCCGGCGATAAACTCTACCGCAACGATGGCGACCGGTTTACCAACGTCACCAAAGAAGCAGGGATTTACGAAAGAGCCTTCAGCTACGGCCTGGGCGTTGGCATCGGCGACCTGAATCAGGATGGCTGGGATGATATTTACGTGTCCAATGACTTCTTTGAGCACGATTACCTGTACTGGAATCAGGGCGAC
>CAZNHN010000467.1:0-3520 GCA_964572415.1 uncultured Phaeodactylibacter sp. | reverse complement strand
CTGAGATTCTTTGACAAAAGACGTACATCTTCAATAATTTGACTGATACTTTCCCGAAGGATAGACGACCAGCTCTTTATTTTGTCCTGCTGTTTTTTTCCCGAAGCAAGAAAATCGTTTTCCATGATTCGAGTCTGCATCTTGAGTGCAGCCAGGGATTGACCGAGTTCGTCATGAAGCTCCAGAGCAATGCGGCGTTGCTCTTCCTCTCGTGCTGTAAAGAGGGAGATGGAAAGATTACGCAGAGCCGCTTTTGAGGAATGCAGGCGCTCGTTTGCCCGGGTAAGCAGGGCATTCTGTTCGACAACCTGCTCATGAAGCTCCACATTTTCCCGGCGAAGCCGCCAGATATAACTCGCCTGGGACAAGACCATCCGCATCTGCATAACTTCCCAAGGCTTCACAATAAACTGATAGATATGCCCCTTATTGATAGCAGCAATGATATCAGTCGTATTGAGAAAACCGGTTATGATGATTCGAATAACCGAGTCATCCAGCTGGTAGATATGGGTTAAGAGCTCTACGCCAGTCATTCCAGGCATGGCCTGGTCCGAAAGCACCATAGCAATATCATCTTCCCGTTCAAAACACTCAAGCGCCTCCTCACCGGAGTGGGCACAAAGAATATTGTATTCATTATAAAAACAAGCAACAAAAAGATTCATACTCTCCTGATCGTCTTCAACCAGGAGGACATTGATGCGGTGGTAGGTGCCGTATCCGACCAGCAAAGCAATGACTTTTCCAAAATTCAGGCCCGTTTCGCCTGCCGCGTCAATCTTACCAGCGGGAATGTAGATGAGGTCATCCAACGCCGGTTGCTCGACAAAAACGAAGAAGGAGAACGCCTGTTGAAGCCGGTCTACGAAGCAGAACAGAACAACTTCAAAACCTTGTTCCACTTCAGTGAGGGAGGGACGGCTTTTCGCGGCTATCAGGATGATGCCCATTTCCTCCGGACTTATCCTTTTCTGCCTTATCAGTTCACCCTTTTTCAGCAGTGCATACGGGGGCTGTCGGTGCAGAATGCCTTTCAGGGCAAGCATCAGTCGGTAGGGGAGCGCTCTATGCTGGGCGTTTTTCAGGATGTGGTGAAGGGCATGATTGCCGATGGCATGGAGCTGCCTAAGATTGCCAGTTTCGACCGCATGTACGATGGTATTCAGGGCTCTTTGCTGGGCGAAATACAGTCGGCCGTACAAATTGCGGAGAAAAACCTGGTGGAGGACCCCTTTATGGTGCGGGTACTCAAAGCCCTGTTCCTGGTGAAGTTCGTCAAGAGTTTCCGCCCTTCGCTCAAGCATATCGCTATCCTGCTGATCGAGGATTTTCAGGTGGACCTGCATCAGCACGAAAAGCGGGTGCAGGAAGCCCTCAACCGCCTGGAACATGAAATCTATATTCAGCGCAACGGAGAAGACTATGAATACCTGACCAATGTCGAAAAAGACATCGAGAACGAAATCAAGAGTACGCCCATCGATATCACCGAAGTCAATGAGATGCTGGCGCAGGTCATCTACAAGGACGTATTCCGGGATACCAAAATCCGCTATCAGGAGAATCAGCAGGACTACGCCTTTGCCCGCAAGCTGGATGGCAATTTAATGGGCAGAGACTCGGAGCTCAGCCTCAATGTCATTACTCCGCAGCATGAGCACTTTGGGGCACCCGCCATTCTGAAGTCCCATACGATGGCGACCAAAGAGCTGCTGGCGCTGCTGCCGGAGGATGACCGCCTGCTGAAAGATATCCGGATGTACAAGCAGGTCGACAAGTACTTCCGCCAAAATACCTCTACTCAGATCAAGGAGGAAGTGCATCAGATTTTACAGCGCAAAAAAGCGAGCAATGATCAGCTGTACAAAAGCCTGATCGCCCGGGCAGAACGGATGCTGGGCAAAGCGACCTTAATACTCAACGGGGAGGAGCTGCCTGCCCCACCATCTTCCAATGCCCGCAACCGGGTGACGGAAGGCTTACAGGAACTCATCAGCTACGCTTTCCCCAACTTGCGCATGCTGAAACAGGCCTACACGGAATCTGATCTAAAAAATATTCTGCAAAGTCAGGCCGATGACCTGTTCCGGCATACCGATGAAAGCCTGAGCGAGGCGGAACGGGAGCTGCTGGATCACACCTTGTTAAGCAACCGACAGGGAGAGCGGCTGACCATTTCTGCCCTGCTCGACAAATTCAGCAAAGCGCCTTACGGATGGCCGGAAATGGGCACCTTATGCCTGACCGCCCGCCTGATGGTCCGCAATAAGCTGGAACTGAAGGAAAATGGTGAATTGCTGGATCAGCATACGGCCTTCCAGAATATGACCAATATTCGCCTGCGCCCACAGACCATCATAGAGCCATTGCCGGAAGTAGATGCCCGTAGCCTGAAAGCCCTCAAAGACCTGCACCGGGAACTTTTCAACGAATCCAATCAGGGGAATGACCCAAAAGACGCTGCGATAGCTTTTCAGAAAAGGCTCCGGGAGGAAGCCATAGCGTTGAATCAGCTGCTCCGGGAGAAAGACCGGTTCCCTTTTCTGAATGTGCTGGAGGACTATGCCCGGCAGCTTGATCAGCTGGCCGCCACCAACTACAATAAGTACTTTGAGCAGCTGCAGGCGATTGAGGATAGCCTTATCGACATCAAGGAAGATACCGTTGACCCCATTAAGTCTTTCATGGCCGGGCAGCAGCGGAAGATATTTGAGGATATCAGCCTGTTCCTGGAAAGAGGGCTGGCCAACAATCAGTACATTGATCAGGAGGAGCTGCAGGCTTTAAAAATAGTGGCAGACGAGCCCCGCCCCTACCTGGGCAACAAGATGCAACTGGCCAAGGAACAACTGGACAAATGCCGGGACTTGCTCCGCGACACCCTCGAAGCAGAGCGGAATCAGGCCCGGGCTACCATTCAGGAACTCCGCGAAAAACTCTGTCAGGTCGATCATTTTGAACGCCTTTCAGAAAGCCAGCAAACGGAACTGCTGCGCCCTTTTGACCT
Organism: uncultured Phaeodactylibacter sp.; assembly: GCA_964572415.1. Classification (GTDB taxonomy): domain Bacteria; phylum Bacteroidota; class Bacteroidia; order Chitinophagales; family Saprospiraceae; genus Phaeodactylibacter. The sequence continues at coordinate 510 of CAZNHN010000467.1, read as the reverse complement.
GGCTATGGGAGAGATTGACCGCAGCAAGCACATTGCTAACCTGCGGGACTTTGTACGGCAGTTTGAAGAAAACCGGTACGGACAATGCCTGACTGACTTGTACCGGCTGTCCGCTCCCGCTCCTGAACCGACAAGCCGTACGCCGGATGTGGCCAATAAAGCAGATCAGGGCAGACCGGCGGCTACCCGCCCGGTGCAGCAGCGCCGGGAGTTTATCCGGGCCAGTACGATAAAGGTGCACTTCCCGAGCCCTCATCTGCGCACGCCCAAAGAGGTAGACGCCTACCTGGAAAAGCTGCGGGCGGCTTATTTGGAGCACTTGGAGAAGGACCGGGATATTTTGTTGTAAGCTGAGCCATTGTAAAATCATTTTCAACCCTACCCAAGCATAACCACCCATGCAAACCTCCACCCTAAAATCCTTCGCCCAAACCGCCCGCCGCAAGCTGCTCGAACAAATCCGCAACCGGCTGTAGCAGGTGCTGAATACCGATAGCATCGAGCGGCGGG
>CAZNHN010000466.1:1098-3521 GCA_964572415.1 uncultured Phaeodactylibacter sp. | reverse complement strand
AAATGGAACTGCCGCCAGTGGAAGACCGGAAGGTTGGCCCATTCATCAAAACGCAAATCGATGGAATGCGTTCCGGTAAAATCGAAGACAAGCACGGCTGGATCGTTCCTGTACAGGGACAGGCTGTGAATGTATAAGCCTGCTTTTTTAGTCTGGCAATCGACAGGGGCACTGCCAAACAGTTGCCCCTGTTCTATTTTCGAGCATTCTTAAACTCCATCCAATGAAGACGTACTGGTCTTTTCTGTTTTTCGCAGTCCTTGTGTACGGTTGCCAGCCGGAAGGTGCCCCTGCCGACCCGGCATCCTATGCCGCACGCACACCAAACGGCATCAACGTAGTTGTTGAAATCCCTGCCGGCACCAACCTGAAAACGGAGTATCAAAAAGATAGCGGCAGTTTTGAAGCCAATCAGAGCAACGGCAAGCCCCGAATTATTGACTTCCTGCCCTACCCTGGCAACTATGGTTTCATCCCCTCCACCCTGATGGACAAAGCAGCAGGGGGAGATGGCGACCCCGTGGATGTAATGCTGCTATGCGGGGCATTACCTACCGGTACCGTAGTTGAAGCCCGCCCGATAGGCGCCCTGCAACTGTTGGATGAAGGAGAACTGGACACCAAGGTCATCGCTGTCCCTACTGATGCCACGCTACAGACCATCACGCCTGCCGATTTCACCGACTTTAGCATTCGTTACGATGGTGCGCGCCATATTATCGAGACCTGGTTTTTATACTATGACGGGCTCGGCACCAACACTTTTGAAGGTTGGCTGAATGAAGCTCAGGCTTCGATGCTGATCGAACAATACGAACAATAATCAATCGTTGAAGAAAGTGGTGTAAAACGGGGGGATAGCGCTGTTTTCGGCTATTCTAAAAAACTGCTGCCGAAAAGCCAAATATTATTTTGCGGAATGAAAAATAAAAACGACTTTAGCCTCCGAAATTCCAAAGTCGGTAACCGATGAGGGGAATCAAACCAAGCCCTACAAATAGGACCATACATGATGAAAAGACGCCTATCTTCAATCCTGGTCTTGCTGACCTTCTTTTCTGCGCTCCAGGCCCAATCCGGAGACACAGACTTCATGCGTAGCACAGGAAAGATCTACGTCGTAGTTGCTGTAATCCTGGCCATATTTGCCGGCCTTGTCCTTTTCCTCATTTATCTCGACAGGAAACTAACCAAATTAGAGAACCAAATAAGGGACAATGATTGATCTCGAACCAAAATCACAAACGAGCTTCTATCAGAGTGTTCAAAACTACTTTGAAAAAGCAGCGAAGCACACCGGCCTGCACAAGGGGCTGCTGGATCAGATACGGGAATGTAATGCCGTCTATCAGATCCGCTTCCCGGTTAAGGTAGGCAATGAGTACAAGGTTATTGAAGCCTACCGCGTGCAGCACAGCCACCACCGCACTCCGACCAAGGGCGGTATCCGTTACAGCAACCATGTAAACCAGGAAGAGGTCATGGCACTGGCTACCCTGATGACCTACAAATGCGCTATTGTTGACGTACCTTTCGGCGGTGCGAAGGGCGGTGTGAAAATCAACCCCTGGGAATTTACGCCCTCCCAACTGGAGAAAATCACCCGCCGCTACACCACCGAACTGGTCCGCAGAAATATGATAGGGCCCTCTGTAGACGTACCGGCACCCGACTACGGAACCGGAGCCCGGGAAATGGCGTGGATTTATGACACTTACCGGACTTTTAAAGGAGATGACATTGATGCTGCAGGCTGTGTCACCGGTAAGCCCGTCAACCAAAGTGGCATCCGCGGACGTACAGAAGCAACAGGCCGCGGGGTGTTTTATGGCATCCGTGAAGCCTGCGATCAGGCGGAGGATATGAAAAAGCTGGGGCTGGAACCTGGTATTGCAGGCAAGAAAATTGTCCTGCAAGGCTTAGGTAATGTAGGTTCCTACACTGCCACCATCGCTCAGGATGAGGGCGATGCGGTCATCGTGGGCGTGGGCGAAGTGGAAGGTGCCATCTATAATGAAAAAGGTATTGATATCCACGAGCTGCTGAAATTCCGGAAAGAAACAGGCTCTATCCTGGGCTTTCCTGGTGCTCAAAACCTGGATAAGAAAGACCGAACCCGCGTACTGGAGTTTGAGTGCGATATTCTGGTACCGGCAGCGCTGGAAAACCAGATCACCACGGAAAATGCCCACCGGATCAAAGCCAAGATTATCGCCGAGGCGGCCAACGGCCCGATTACATCTATGGCGGAGGAAGTACTCCTTAAAAATGGTACCCTGATCATCCCTGATGTGTACCTCAACGCCGGCGGTGTTACCGTATCCTACTTCGAGTGGTTGAAAAACCTTTCGCACATGCGCTTTGGCCGAATGGAGAAGCGGTTCAACCAAAACCAATTCGATAGCATCCTCGATGTGATCAGT
>CAZNHN010000466.1:0-1088 GCA_964572415.1 uncultured Phaeodactylibacter sp. | reverse complement strand
GTTCAACCAACAAATCAACCAAAATCTGGTTGACCTGATTGAGCGCACCACCGGAAAGAGTGTGACCGACCGGGAGCGGATGATGGTTGCAAGGGGCGCAGAAGAGATTGACCTGGTTCGCTCCGGTCTGGAAGAAACTATGATTACTGCTTATCAGCAAATCCGTGAGATCATGCTGAGAAAGCGCAAAGTGGAAGACCTGCGTACTGCCGCATTCGTGAGTGCAATTAATAAAATCAGCAGTGACTACCTTTCACTGGGTATTTTCCCATAAGCCCGGAAAAGATACAAATGCCGAGACACAGCGGGCACTTCGTAAAGTGCTCGCTGTTCAGCCATACGCCCCTCGTATTATTTGGCAAAAAACTGATTTGCAAAATTTTTTATTATCAATTACCGTTTAGGGTTTTGCAATTAACTGTTTTTGTCGATATATTGGAGAGGTTTTGTAAAAACTGAATAATCAACAGGAAAATGTCAGACAAACTGGACAAAATTGACCTCAAAATTCTGAAAATCCTTCAGGAAAGCAGCAAAATTACCAACCTGGAGCTATCCAAGCGAATTGGCCTTTCCCCTGCCCCTACGCTGGAGCGGGTAAAGAAGCTTGAAAACTCTACCGTAATTGAAAGCTACCACGCCAAGGTCAACCCTCAGGCCATTGGGTTGAATGTAAAAACCTTCGTACTGGTATCCCTGGCCTGGCAAAAAGAAAATGCCCTCAATCACTTTCTGGAAAAGATTAAGGAAATTGAAGAAATCACCGAGTGTTACATTATCACTGGTGAAGCCGACTTCCTTATCAAGATCGTCTGTAAGGATATCCCAACCTACGAAAAGCTCTTGTTCAAGACCCTTTCGCAAATTGACGAAATTGAGCGCCTGAAGACGCTCATGACCCTTTCCACAGTGAAGGATGCCAAAGTCCTGCCCTACCGTTACGAGTAGGCACCACTGAGCTTAACGACTAACAGCCGTTGCTGAATTACCTACAGCAACGGCTTTGCGTTTTGGGGTCGTACCAACCTAACGCTATGCCGAACAGGAAATATCATACCATGCTTTGGGCGGTCAGGCCGGAAGGTCCC
>CAZNHN010000465.1:0-3542 GCA_964572415.1 uncultured Phaeodactylibacter sp. | reverse complement strand
CGCAGGCGGCACGCTGGATGATATAACTTTCAGCGTCAGCTTGTCTGATGAGGTGGTGGTCACTGCTAGTAAGGTTGGTGGGAAGGGGGTTGCTGCTAAGGGGGCGAGTTCGACAATTTACAGAGCTGTTTCCAGAGCAGAATTAGACGATATTGCGAAGTTTGGTTTCAGAAATAAGGCAGGGGCATATGAAACAGGGAAGTTATTTGCGCCCACAGCTAAAGAGGCTGCACAATTTGGAAGAAATAACTTTATGTTTGATGGAGTTCCAAATCACATCATGAAGGTCCGTGTGCCAAATAGTTTATTAAATAGTTCTTACAGATTTGGGGCAGATGGCATGAATGCCATCTCAATACCAGCAAATAAGCTGCACCTTTTAAAAGGATCGCCATTAAATTACACGCCTTTATTTCGGTAAGCTATGATAAAGACAAAAGCACATATTAAGTTATTTGAGTCCGGGCGAAAAACACCTTTCGAAAGTGGGTATAGACCGTTATTCAGCTTTACTGAAAAGATGAAGACCTCAGGCAGTATAACACTAATCGAGAAGGATGAATTTCACCCTGGCGATGAAGGTGAAGTCGAGATTGTATTTATCAGCAAGAAGTATTTAGGGGCTTCTTTTGGCAAGGGGAGCAAGTTTTTATTCAGTGAAGGCGGTCCCCCTTTAGGCGAGGGTGAGATAATACAAGTTGAAAATATTTGAGGTTTTCAGCTCAGTATATCAGCAACAAAATGTAAAGTGGTGATCTACTAAGCGGAAAACACCTGAATCAGCTCATGCTCAGTACTTAAGCGCAACGATGCAAGACGATCGCATCTCTGCGTGGTTAACCAGGGCACCCTCAAAAAGTCTGACAAGCCTTTTACAGCGACACAAACGAAGATGGGGTTGTGTCCACATCAGAAGTGAGCAAGGCTGTAACGCTAGTGGAAGTCCCGACCGAAGCGTCGGGAAGGCACACTACTACCTACCGCTTTCAGCGGCACAGGCTATTCGGCATGGCGATGGACGGCAGCTGGCTAAGCACCTCCCTGCCTAAGAACAAGTATCGGTACAACGGTATCGAACAGACAGCCCATCTTGGGCTGGATGTGTACAATGCTTTTTACCGGACTTTGGACCCTAGTTTGGGTCGGTGGTGGCAGGTGGATCCTGCCGCTGAAAAGTTCTATGGGTCAACTCCATATAATTCGATGGGGAATAACCCGATTGCTTTTGCTGATCCTGAGGGAGACGAAATAATAACCGCTATCCTAGTGGGAGCAATAATTGGAGCAGGAATTAATGGAACAATTACAGCAGCTACCGGAGGGAATTTTTTAGATGGTGCATGGAAAGGGGCAGTTACTGGGGCGTTAGGTGGCGGCTTGGGAGCAATAGGGGGAGGTAGTTTTGCTGCGAATCTTGCTCTTGGCACAGGGCAAGGTGCATTAACTGGAGGTGTTGGGTCTGCTTTGAACGGAGAGGATTTTTGGGAGGGAGCAAAATGGGGAGCTATAGGTGGGGCTGTAATGACAACATTGACTTCTGAAAATATTAGTAATGCCTTTAAGGGTGAAGGCTTCAAAACAAATGCTAAGGCCTTTGATGCGATGTTGGAACGAGGTGTTGGCAAACAAAGCATAGTAGATTATTTTGGAATGGATGCAACATTTGATGCCTCAATGTCAGCAGATGCAAAATTCTGGTATAGGACGGATGGAAGTGACTATGGTATAAACTTAGGAGTAAGTGCATTTGACTCATACGATGTATTGAAATCAAATTATCTAAAAGAGTCATTTCATATGAAACGATATCTATCTGGTAATTTAGAAATTGTTCCTGATGCATATACTCCTCAGATGAAATTAGGGTTGGAGGAATTTGCCGGAGCAAAATGGAATTATCGTAATCAGGGATTATATCCAAAGAGTCCTACGAGATTTTACAACATCATTAAAAATGTTGAGAGTCAATATTTGTCACCTTTTGGGACGTCATACAACTCTTTTGAAAAAAAATGGTGGCACTTTATGTACAAAATACCTAGAAGATATTAATCATGAAAAATATAATTTTATTTTTAAGTCTTTTGTCCTGTGCATCTGGCATGAATGGACAACAAGATAAGTTGCTGTATAAAGCTTCTGATAAATGCAAATTATTTGCTGATAAGCAAAATTTGAATAATGAAGTACAAGAAATCGGAGTCTATGAAGCGTTTCCAGAATTGGTTTATCCTAAAGCGAATGAGATAGAACAATCTATTGGAAAAAAAATCAATCAGCCAATAGATGTAATTTTGTTACTCAAGATAAGTAGGACTGGTCAAGTTGAGTGTATCTACCTCTTAAAGGGAGATATAAAAGAAGATGTTGCAACCAAGTTGTCAAAGATAATAGTAACAGATTTTGTCTTTAAACCAGCAGCAAGAAGAGGAAAGCACATAGCCTCTATATTCAATCTGAAAATCTCCATATAGTAGAGGAATAGCCTACTATCCCTCACACGTAATGGAACGTCTGAATATTGCAAGGCAGCTGGCTGAGCACCTCCCTGCCCGAAAACAAATATCGGTACAACGGTATCGAGCAGACGAGCAACCTGGGGCTGGATGTGTACAATGCCTTTTACCGGACGTTGGACCCTAGTTTGGGGCGGTGGTGGCAGGTCGATCCGAAGGCGGAGAGCGCATATTCCCATACCCCCTATAATTCAATGTTTAACAACCCGATTGCCATGTCGGATCCGGAGGGGGATTTACCGTTCATGGCTGTAGCTGCGATTGGGGCAATCGTGAATGCTGGTATCCAAATGATTTCTGGAAACATTAATTCTGCCGGAGACTTTTTGGGTAGCTTGGCTGTTGGTGCAGGTTCCGGTGCAGCTGGCTTCGGTGCGGGATCCCTTGTTCAAGGAATTGGTTTCATTGCCGGTGCAGGGGCCGGAGCTCTAGGAGGGGCTGCGGGCGGTTTTGTAGGTGGATCAGGAAATGCGTGGTTAGAAGGAGTTAGTTTTGGTCAAGGACTAGTTGCTGGATCTAAGGGAGCAGTTTTGGGGGCGATTACCGGAGGTGCAATAGGAGGCATAAGTGGTGGTCTTTATGCAACAAGACAGGGAGGCAATTTTTGGAATGGTGACGGTGCTACCTTTGATTTATTAGCGACTGGTTACCAAGGGGATGGAAACCCCGTTGAATATAGTAATGAATCTGTTCGTTCGTTCTCTAAAGAATATTTTGGTGATGTTAAAGGATTGAAAGAGGTATATGCTGATGGAACGGTTCAAAAAGGCTATACAGCGAAAGATGGGATCATATATAATAAGGCTGGCAATGCAATTGATGCAACAACAGTATATTATGCAAAAGGGAAATATTCAAAAGTTTTCTTTTCAAAGACTGCCTTTGTGAGCAAGGAGTATTTGTACCTGTCAATGGGGCATGAATATATGCATGTAGCATACAATTATCAGGGATATAATCATCCGTCACTTAGAGTATGTTTGGAGCACTAATTAGGCAGTCACCTCATTCTAGATAAAATAATTT
>CAZNHN010000464.1:0-3555 GCA_964572415.1 uncultured Phaeodactylibacter sp. | reverse complement strand
TGGAACAGCATAACGACCACTATCAGCAGAGCGACAAGCCGGGAAGCGTTGTTCATGTAATATTCAGGTTTACTGGTTTTGCTATTTATACTATACTCCATAATCGGTTAAAAGATGCATTTTTAAGGCTCAAATGTTAATTTTTTCATTTTGTTGCCTGGAATCTTCCCCGATTTAAGATTTTGACCCTTTGAAGTGGTCTTCCTTGTACTTGAACAGTACATTGAAGCTCGTCAGGCTACCGTAAATCCGGGTGATGTACTGCTGCAGGTTGACTTTTTCCTCGTCGCTCAGGTTGCTGCTGTTGATGCGTTGCTCCATTACGCGCAAGCGGTCGCGGACCATCACGATTTTATGGAAGAAACTTTCGATGGGCATCTCCTTGGCTTTTGCCGGATCACCCGGCTCCAGTATGAGTTTGCCGCCTTCCCAGCGGTTGCCCAGCTCTGTGATTTCCTGTAAATCTGAAAAATTGCGCAGGACTTTGATCAGGGACTTTTCGATTTCATTGAAGGATACGCCTTCCTCAGCCGGGACTGCGTCGATGATTTCCCATTTATCGTATTCCTTACCGACCTGTTTGATGCCATAAACCATAAAGCATACATCATAGGCCACTTTGTGCAATCGGATGATGACGCCATCACCGTAAGCCGGGTGCTTGACCCGGGAGCCAATTCCAAGCAATTGTTGTTCCGCCATGGGTATTAAAGTTATACAGTTTCAAGTTCTTCGAGCCGCTTTACATCCAGTTCCCCTTCTGTTTGTGCAATCAGGGTGGAAACCGTTGCATCGCCGGTTACATTTACGACTGTCCGGCACATATCCAAAATCCGGTCTACCGGGAAGATAATCGCAATCCAGGCCGGATTGAGACCCACGGACTGCAGCACTACAATCATCATGACCAGCCCTGCACTGGGCACGGCAGCGGAGCCGATGGAGGCCAGCGTAGCGGTGAGCACGATTGTCAACTGCTGCCCCAGGGTCAGGTCCACCAGGTGCATCTGCGCTAAAAAGACCACTGCAATGGCCTGATACAGGCTGGTGCCATCCATATTAACGGTGGCGCCAATGGGAAGCACAAAATTGGTGACATTTTGAGAAACCCCGATGTTATCCCGGACACATTCCATCGTAACGGGCAGCGTTGCTGCACTGGAGCTCGTTGAAAACGCCAGAAACTGCGCCGGGCTGATACGCCGGAAGAACCCCCCGTAGGATAATTTCTTAACAAAAAAGGATGCGACGAGGGGATAAAAAACAAAAATCATAAATAACAGTCCTATGAGGACGACAACCGAGTAACTGAGCAGGCCTTTGAAGATTTCGATGACCTCTGCCGGCGTACTGGCCATTTTGGAAATCACGCCTGCCATGAGGGCAAAAACGAAAAAAGGTGCAGCTTCCATTACGACTTCCACCATTTTGAGGAAAACCTCGTTGACGCCGTCAATGAGTGTCCGCACCGGCTGCGCTTTTTCCTGAGGGATCAATAGCAGCATGACACCGAAGAAGATACCAAAAAATATAATCTGCAGCATACGCCCGGAGTCGGTCAGCGCTGCGAAGATGTTGTCGGGTACGAAGTCTACCAGAAATTGCAGCGGTCCGGCTTCCTTAAACTGTTCAGCGGCTTTCATCCGGGCTTCCACGCCTTCGTCGCTCATTTCGGTCTTCATGGCAGCTTCTGCTTCGGCAACGAGGTCCGCATACTCTGGTTTGGACAGGTAGCGGTCCCCATCGAGTATCCGCCCGCCGGGTGTGCTTTCCGCCCATAGTTCATATTTGAGCCGGTTCTTGACCCGCTGCCCTTTATCGATGTAGTCGCCGGGCTGAAAAAGGTTTACCACCACTAATCCTACGGTAACTGCTGCTACCGTGGTGACAACATAGGCCACCAGTGTTTTCGCCCCCATTCTACCCAATTTGGAAGGATCCGGCAGGCCCGCTACACCGCCGATAATAGAAAACAGAACCAGAGGTACGGCGATAAATTTCAATAGCCGGATGAAAATAGTGCCGAAGGGGTCGATCCAGTTTTGCGTAAAGTTATTCCATCCCAGTGAACTGGAAACGAGAGAGTAAATAATACCGGCAATGAGGCCGATGATAATTTTCCAGTGCAGCGGTAAATTTTTTATCATAATCGTGTAAGGTCAGGTAGTTGAAGCCCCCAAATTAGACATTTTATAGCAAGCAAAATAAAAATTTGGCTAAGTTTGCCGCATGAGCACAAAGAATGACCTCTTTCTAAGAACCGCACGTGGAGAAGCGGTGGAACGCCCGCCGGTATGGCTTATGCGGCAGGCGGGGCGTATCCTGCCACAGTACCGTGCTATCCGCAACCGGCTTTCCGGCTTTAAAGAATTGGTGGAAACACCGGAACTCGCTGCCGAAGTGACCATTCAGCCGGTTGATGAGCTAAATGTGGACGCTGCGATTATCTTTTCTGATATTCTGGTTATCCCCGAGGCGATGGGGCTGCCCTACGAAATGGTGGAGAAACGCGGACCGCTTTTCCCGGAAGTGATAAAGAGTTCAGCAGACGTTCAAAAACTGATAAGCGGCGCGGACGCAGCGGCTGAATTGCAGTATGTTTACGATGCCGTAGCGCTCACGCGGCAGCAACTGGACGGCCGGGTGCCACTCATCGGATTCTCGGGTGCGCCCTGGACACTGCTGGCGTACATGGTGGAAGGCAGTGGCAGCAAGACGTTCTCAAAAGCTAAGAAGCTACTCTACACAGACCCAAAGCTCGCCCATCAATTACTGGAGAAGATTTCAGAAACCATCATTGCTTACCTCAAACTGAAGGTCGAAAGTGGTGCGCAGTTGGTACAGGTTTTTGACTCCTGGGCCGGTATTCTCAGCCCGGCACAGTACCGGGAGTTTGCACTTCCATACATTAAAACGATTGCCGAATCGATTACAGCCGTTCCGGTCACTGTCTTCTCAAAGGGCGCCTGGTTTATATATGAAGACCTGGGGCAGGTGGATTGTCAGGTAGTTGGGCTGGACTGGAATACGCCCCCTGAGCTTGCCCGCGAGTGGGTAGGCCCTGAAAAAGTATTGCAGGGTAACCTGGACCCTTGCCAGTTGTACGCGCCGCCTGAGGAAGTGGCGAAGGCAGCTGTAGCCATGCTGGACCGCTATGGCAGGGGGCATATCGCCAACTTGGGGCATGGTGTTTATCCGGATACGCCGCTTGAGGGTGTCAAGGCATTTGTCAACGCTGTCCGGGCCTATCGGTACAAATAAGTATCTGGTTTTTTATTAGATTTGCCACCGTGCGCATTATTTTGGATGCGTTTTTACGATTGGCAAAGTCTGCCAAACGGGCTTTTCGTAATCGTACGCCGCTGAAAATCAATGCACTGTCTGTTTGCTGCAAATTGCTTTTACCATTGCACAACAGTAGTGCCACCCCTGAAAACCTTTTGTGTTGCTGTAATAGCGAAAACTAATCATCATCCAAAAAGCAACTGAATGGGCTGGTTTAAACGACTCAAAGATGGCATTCAAACCGCCACGCGAAATAAAAAGGACACCCCT
>CAZNHN010000463.1:0-3573 GCA_964572415.1 uncultured Phaeodactylibacter sp. | reverse complement strand
GTTCTGAGGCCCATTCGCGCCCACAGCATTCGTTAATCCGGAAGTAAAATAGACGGTCAGCTCCGAGGACTCACTGGTAATTATGGGGTGATCAACTATTCTTGACCAAAGCGTAATGTCATACGAACAGCCTGGGTCTAACGTTAGGTCCAAAACCAGTGCTTCGTGCTTGCACACTGAAGGTGTCTGGCTAGTTGTATTGGAATAAATCTCGGCATAGTAACTGCCGCCGCCCGATGGCGTGTTGATCACTCCAGAGTTATCTGAGGCGAAACCAGACTTAACCAAAGTTGGTGTCCCTTTGCCGGCAAACCAATCGCCCATGCAGCCATCGTTAAAGGCCTCTGTGTACTGGTTTTGCCCGGATGTGCAAGGGGATTGAATAGATTCAAAACTGCCATCGCTTACTGTTGTCGGGCTATCGCATTGCCCGGAGGCGCTCCAATAGCTAAACATAAGCAATAGCATTGTTAGAAAACACCCGCGGGGGGGGGGTAAAAAAGCGTAAAGGTTCATGTTAAAATAGTTATTTAGGTAAATAATAGGTTGAGCGGTGTTTTGAGTATTTGCGAGAGAGATTGAGCGTGCTTTTTGTTGGTTAGTCCACAATGTATGATTAATGCAGGAGAGTCTTTTGAAAACGGCAACAATTGTTCTTTCTAAGTTATGTTTTGTCTATTAGATTACAATGTTTCGGTAATGATAGAAGAAATAGAGTACCTGCAGTGCTAATCTCATTTTCTGGGCTAAAAATTTGCTGAGCAATTTTGCAGTTTTGAGGTTGCATTAAGACTTGCCAAAGGAAACCTAACAGCGGTGTGCCGAAATGTTTCGGCACACCGCTGAATGTAATAATCAAAGCTTCCGGAAAAAACAACCCTATATCCGCTTAGCCCGCGGCTGGAGGTCCGTCAGCTCGGCAATACGCACCGGGTGGCCGGATTCAATGCTGTTGCGGGCGGCTACACCAATTAGGATGGACATGGCCCCGTCGCGTACGCCTGCGGCTCTTTCATAGGGGTCTTTCTTTTCCGGGTGGACAAAGATTTTGTCGTGCAGGCGCTTGTCGCCACCGCCGTGGCCGCCACGCTCATTGCCGACCATGATGCGCTCGTAGTCACTCCACAAGTTGTGCGTGATAAGGGGCTTGTAGTAAATGTTGCCATCCTTCTGATTCATCTCCTGTGCGTGCATCTCTGCCTGACTTACGTCCTGTTCTTCCACGTATGGGATGTCCTGCCAGGCTTCCAGGCGGCCATCGGTGCCATTGAAGGCAATGCGCCAGCCCTCAAAGGGGGAGTAGGTGGTCAGGGAGTAATTCACGAAGACATTGTTGGCGTATTTGATCTGCGCCGACATTTTATCGTAGATGTTGATCTCTTCCCGGAACAGGCAGTTGTCCCGAATGTACCCGTCGTGGTGCTCGTTTTTAGTGTAGAGGTTGGTCAGGAACTCGTTTTTGGTAATATCCCAGTGGAAGGCGCACTTGTCGGTATGTTCACAGTCGCGGCAATTGTTGCCCCGGAAGGGCCCGTTGCTGCCGTAGTGCTCCAGGTCGCCGTAGGCAAAGACCTCCTCGGGATCGGAGTCGAGCCACCAGTTGAGCAGGTCAAAGTGGTGGGTGGCTTTGTGCACCCATAGCGTACCGCCCGACTGCCGCAGCCCGTGCCAGCGTCGGAAGTAGGAGGCCCCGTGGTAGGTGTTCAGGTACCAGTTGAAGTCTACCGAGGTGACCTTGCCGATCTTTTCTTCCATCAGGAGTTCCTTGATCTTGGTCATGTACGGGCTCCAGCGGTAGTTGAAACCGACGATGAGATTTTTGTTAGACCGGCGCTCGGCATCAATGATTTCCTGGCACTTGAACTCATCGGTAGTCATCGGCTTTTCCGTCAGCACATCACAGCCCATATCCAGCCCCTTAATGATGAATTCATGGTGGTTAGAGTCTTTGGTGGTGACAATCACCAGGTCAGGCTTCCTTTCCTGCACCATCTTTTCGAAATTGGCGTAGGTCGGGCAGCTCACCTGCATTTCCTTCAGGGCAAACTCCAGCCGGCCCGGGTTGATATCGCAAAGCCCCACAAATTCAAGGATGTCGGAATATTTTTCCACCAGCCTCCGCCCCCAAAAGGTGATACCGCGGATGCCGGTGCCCACAAGGGCAATTTTGAGTTTTTCACCTTTTAGAATAGGGCTCCAAAGGGTGCTGCCCGCCACGGCGGTACCCGCGGAGAGGCTGCTGAGCATGGTCAGAAAATGTCTTCGGTTGATTTCGGTTGGCATAATTTGAATCGATTTAGCTGTTTTCAAGGCACTATTTATTGCTTTCCATCCGGAAGGCTGTCCCCCACTGTGCTGCCTCCTGCTCCAGGTGTTCCCGGAATTCCCGGATGCCGCGTATTTGCATGGGGTCTTCTTCCCAAACCGCCATAAAGCGGTAGGTTGCGGCTTCGTTGCTGGCATTGAGGATCATGAGGTGGTCGAGTTCGCTATCGTAGAGCACGGGTTCCTGAGCTTCCCTGGCCATGAGGGCGAAGCCAAGCTGCTGCCCGTGGTAGGACTGATTGTCCCAGTTGTAGTAGGTTTGTACGCCATCGTACCGCTTGGCATTGATTTGGTCGGTATGTTTGACGATGCCGGTAGCAAACTTCATCCCGTCCGGCAGCGGGTTTTTGGACTGCATGCGCACCTCGGTCCACTGATGGCCGGCCTGTATTTCAAAATCTACCGTAATATCCAGCCGGAAGGTATCCACCTCCAGCCCCTCAAAGGTGACCCGAAGGATGCTCCGCAGGGGGCCGTTGGCTATAATTTCAATATCCTTTTTTGCCGTTTTAGAAAGGGCATAGGCTTTTTCCCGGTACCAGATGGCGGGGCTGCCAATACCCAGGGAGTTGCCTACTTTGAGAATGTCAGAGCCCCAGTCCTTCAGGTCGTGGTAGTCCCAGCCCACCGTATCCATGACCATGGACCGGACTTTCTTGCCGTAAATATCGGTGCGGAAGCGGTCGTCCATGTAAAAGCGGTAAGCCACCAGGTCGTTCTCCCAAACCGGGCCTTCAAACATGACCCACATGTTTTGCGGGGTAATATCACCAGGCACCGTTAGGGTTTCCCGTTGGGTATAATCCGCGAGCATTTCCCGGGCGGTCTCCGGGGCAAAGGGGCGGTCCTGCACCTTGAAGACGATTTGCGAACGCTCGTCGACCGACAGGTCTTCCGGAGCCAGCTTCCAGGTCAGTGTCCGCTTGCTTTTACCTTCTAAATCAGCCAGGAAAAACAGGGTTTCCGGGTTGCCATCCCTATCGAGGTCATCCTGCTGGGCGGGCAGCCAGGCATCTGCCTCTGCGTCGTAGAGTGCCCATCCCGGCTTGCTGTTTTCCGGGATAGCAGTCTCAAAGCCTGCATCTTTAAAAGTGGTGGTTCCCGGATTGGAAACTGTAATGGTATAGTCGTCGCTGTTGCCGGCCGCTTGATCAGCCCCGCAACTGCTGAGCAGGCCGAGGGTAAGTAGAACTCCTGATAGGTGCAGGAAAGAAATATAGAACCTTACATGCTTTTGCTCAAAGCAGC
>CAZNHN010000462.1:0-3581 GCA_964572415.1 uncultured Phaeodactylibacter sp. | reverse complement strand
TACCCTTTCCATACCACATTCGTAGATCCAAATGCCCCGTTTTTGGATCCCAATAACTGGCGGCTGTTGCGCTACGCAGATGTGCTGCTGATGTATGCAGAGGCGCAGGTCAGAGCAACCGGTAACTTCGGCGATGCAAATGCACTGGCTGCCTTCAATCAGGTCCGTGAACGGGCAGGCATGGAAGTCCTGAACGTATTAAGCAGGGAAGCCATTATTCACGAGCGGGATATTGAGTTAGCCGGCGAGCACATCCGCTTCTGGGACCTTACCCGCTGGTACAAGGACGGCTGGATGACATTGGAAGACGTACAGCAGTTCAAGTCTAACTTTCAGCCCCGGCATGTCTGCCTGCCTCTACCGCTTGGCGAAATCAACCGCCACTACGGAGTCATGCAGCAGAATCCAAAATGGCTTTAACCGAAAAAAACTGACAACATGAGATATTCTTTTTTCATCATAATGGCGTTTGGCCTGATGCTGTCCGGCTGTGTAAAGGAAGACCCGGTGCTGGGCATCAGTATCACTCCTTCAGCCACGACTGTAGATGCAGGCCAACCCATCGAGTTTGACATACAGGGCGATGCAGACTTCCTGGTTTTTTACAGTGGCCTCGAGGGTAGTAAATTTGAAGACTATCCTAATGCCCTAACCCGTGAGGTTAATATGCTTGCGGATGAACCTTCCTTCTCTTTCACCTATCGTAACTTCAACGGTACGGCCAATGCTGTTTTTGTAGCCACTTCCCATGGCAACTGGGGAGAGGATACCGAAGAGCAGATTATCGAATTCACCTTTGAAGTTTCCGATAATAACACCAATATCAGCAGTGCGACGCTGAAAACAGCAGGGCTGTTTGGCAAAGTATTTGATGGCGTCGTTTCTACGGATGACCATACCGTTACCTTCAATATCCCGGTTACAGATGCCTCTGACAGCCAACTGGCCAGCCTGACCACTAACGTGGTTGTCTCTTCCGGGTTAGCTACGCTTAGATTAAATGGAGAGGTTTTCCAGAACAACTCCTCGGTTGATTTCTCATCTTTAAGCCGAACCTTCAACGTTGAAGCTATTGGAGGTGCAACCCAAGACTGGGAATTTATTATTCAGCGATAAAGACTAAAGGATTATAGATAGTCGAATTGTTAGCCGCCTGGGTGACCGGGCGGCTTTTCCGTTTTATGAAAGCAGCTTGTTCCTAAACGAGCTTATTTCTTCAGGTGTATAACGATAGAGTTCTGAGGGTTGAGAGGCGCATGTATTGCTACAGAAGGATATTCAAAAAGAGGTAAACCAGAAAAATAAGCAGCGACAGGAAGAATACTTCGAGTATCTGCCAGGCTACCAACTTCCGCTGCGTTTTCTTCTCTTCTTTCATAACTCAAATATACCGGGCAGCCGACAGGGCAGCCCCCAGTATATTCAAATAATGGTAGGTTATTTTGATGGCAGCCTATTTCTGATATGTATACCCCCTGTTAGAACACGAAATTCACGCCAGTTTAGTCCTTCTACTGTGCTGCCTTTTGTACGGAATGGTTTTAGCATTTTACGTATTCACTATCGACCCCGCCTACTCGTTCTGCAATTGCCTTATACCCGGTTTTAAAATCGATTACCAGTTCCAGGCAATGAATCAGTCTTTCTCATACCAGTAGCCCTCAAAAAATGCCCGGTCACCCTGTACAGGAAAACCACTCACCCGGTCCACCACATCATTCCGGCGGCGTTCGTGAGGGGGATGATCACCCGTGGCCTTCATCCATTCTACCAGTTCTTTGGAGAGTACTTTGGCCTGTTCCAGATAAGCTTCCTGTCCTGATAAATTGTTGATCTGAAAAGGGTCAGTAATTACATCATAAAGCTCTACTTTAACCCGGGGTGATTTGAAAAGCCATTCCTGGGCTGGCGTGAGCTGCGCCGCCTCCCGAAGGGCAAACCAGGATGGAGATGCCGATAAGTCTGTGGGCGTACCGTGGGGCAGGGCGATATAACTGTTCAGAATCAGTAAAAAGCTATCGGTCCGGACAGACCGCATATGTTCGTCGGCACCATGCCAGTTACGTTCGCCGAAAACGTACTTACGCCCCCCGGCATTTGGCTTTTCCAATACGGGGCGAAGCGATTGCCCGTACATTTGTTCTGGCCTTTCCAACCCGGCATAGTCCAGAAGCGTTGGGGCAAGGTCAATGGTACTGCTAAGCCCTTCGTAAGTGGCCCCTTCTGGAAAGTGCCCAGGCCAGGACCAGATCATCGGCGTTTGCAAGCCGGAGTCGTAAAGTGTCCCTTTGGAACGAGGGAAGGGCATTCCATTATCGCTGAGGTAGAGGACGATAGTGTTTTCACGCAGCCCCCGTGATTCCAGCGCTGCCATCATGTCTCCGATTTGCCCGTCCATTCGGGAAATCTCGTTGTAGTAATCGGCGAGGTCTTCCCGGGTCCTTTGGACTGTCCACCAAATAGGGAGGTACCGATACCTGTCCAGGCTCATTCACAGCGGGGGCACACCCACCCTGTCCATCTTCTATCCGGTAGGGCCGGTGCGGGTCTACAAAGCCCACCCAAAGGAAAAACGGGCGATCACCAGCCTGATCCAAAAAGGTATTGAAATTACCCAGCGCCTTATCATGCCAGGTATTATCCCTTACCCAGTCCGGCCAAAACCCTTCATCGTACCAATCAAACTGCGCCATGCCATATTTGCCGATATGCCCCTTCAGCATGAGACCGGAAAAGTAGCCTGCTTCCTTAAGGTAATCCGGAACGAGGACCGTAGTACTATCAATACCGGTATGAAGGTCCTCTGTCCCAATGGTGTGGGCAAACTGCCCGGACAACATACTGGTCCGGGACGGGCTGCACTGCGGAGAGGTCAGAAAAGCTTTGGTAAACCGGACTCCCTGACTGGCAAGCGCATCAATATTTGGCGTGTGCGCTGCTGTGTCTCCATAACATCCATATTCCATGCCTGCATCATCTGCTATAAACACGACGATATTGGGGGGGTGCTGGGCATAAAGCCCCATGAGTGAGAATAGGCCAAGCAGGCTACAATAAAATCTGATTAGCATTACTCTTCCGAATTAAGCGTTATCGTTTTGGGCCAGCCTGGAAACTGCCGGGCGGAACCCTCTTGCACATTTGCGTAGCGAGGCCAGCACTCAAAGGTGACCTTCCCCTTAGCTTTGTCAAAGCGCACCAGTCCATACCCAGCCCCTTCTGAATCAGCATCCGGATTGGCATAGGCATGAACTGAAATCTTATTGTGAAAACCATCCAGGAAGTCTCCGGTCCACGGTAGCTCAGGGTGGTAGGGTTTTGTTTGTTGCAACTCCTCGTCAAGGGGCCACCACCAACGGCTGTAGTAATCATTCACAATGGCGGGTACGACAAATGCCCAGGGGCCATCGCCATAGTCCTCGATCCCATGCTGAATAAGCGTGGCCAGGTGCTGATCGCCGGCTATGTGTACGGCATTGGCTGCCCGGATACGTTCCAGTGCCTTCCGCCGGCCGGTTTGTGGCCAGCCATTAGAGTCCATGTCGGCGTGGAGGCGGTTATCTTGCTTGCCGTGCAGGTGA
>CAZNHN010000461.1:1112-3587 GCA_964572415.1 uncultured Phaeodactylibacter sp. | reverse complement strand
TTGGGGTTTGAGCGGCATTTCCCTGGTCACCCCTGCAGAGGTGGTGGTGTATCGGCCCCTTAATAGTTCAGACCAGATTACAGATCAAAAACTGTAATTTCGAGTATGGCAAAGCGAAAGTTTACTAAAGCAGACAAGCTGCGCATTATCAAAGAAGCGGCGAGTAACGGTGTCCAGGAGACGCTGAACAAGTACGATATGTATCCGGCCACATACTATTCCTGGCGCAAGAAATTCCAGGAGATGGGCGAAGAGGGCCTGCAGCATGGCATGACGGCTAAGAAGCTGCGTGAGTTACGGCAGCTGGAGAAAGAGAACCGTCAGCTCAAAGAGTTGGTAGCGGAAAAAGAGCTCCTGATTCGTGCTTTAAAAGAAGCTCGCGTAAAAAAGAGTTGAGCCTGGCCGAGCGCAAAGATCGAGTACGTCATTACCACAGCCAGGGCCTGTCTTTAGTACAGGCACTAGAAGCTTTTGAGGTCACTCGGCATCAGTACTATTACCGCCCCCAGGTCAAAGCTACCGGGGGCGGTAGCGCACGACCAGGCCATCCGCCCACCACTTGCACTCGTTACCATGAGACCGGTGGCCAGATCACTTTACGTCCCAATGCTGAAGTTGTGGAGAAGATACAAGAGATTCAATGCGACGACGATCTGCGCTGTGGCTACAAACGCATGACCGGGCAGTTACACCTGGAGGGTTACGAGATCAACGCCAAGAAGGTCTATCGACTCATGCGGGCTAATGATCTGTTGCTAAGTCGTTTGAAGAAATCTCGCGGTCCGTACGTAGCGCAGCGGTGCGCGCAGCCCGATGAACCGCTGACGCTATTCGAGATGGACATCAAAATGATTTGGGTCGAAGAGCACCGCCGCTACGTTTACGTGTTCACGATCCTAGACACCTTTACCCGCATGGCCTTGCATTGGACCGTCGCCTACAGTATCCGCTGGCCAGATGTACGACGAGCCTGGGAAGAGATTATCGAAAACCATTTGCAACCGGCCGACGCTTTGGCCAAGGAGATCCACATCGAGATCCGTAGCGACAACGGCCCGCAGTTCCTGGTGCATATTCCGGACCATCTGACCCCCCTATTCCGATTTTGTTTGCCCCCCCTATTCCGGAGTATTTGACCCCCTGAATGTTAATAACGTTCCGGAGTGTTTGCCCCCCCCTCTGGAACATACGTGGATTCATACGGTAAAAAGGCATCTTCGGTCCTAAAATGGCCGATGGCAAAACGTAAACGTATGGATCAGATAAAAGCCATAATCCAGACCTATGTGGTCTGTGGGTCGATCAAGCAGACAGCCCGACAATTAAACGTGTCCAAGAATACGGTACGTACGTATGTACGACGGGCACAAGCCCATCATCAAGATCTTACTCAAGTACTGACCCTCGACGACTCTACTTTTCATAAGCTGTTTATCCACCACACTGGTGATGACGAATCCAGCCGAAAAGAAGACTTTATGTCCCGTACAGGGTACTTTTTCCAGGAGCTAAAACGCGTAGGTGTAACCCGCCAACTATTGTGGCAAGAGTACCGAGAGGACTATCCGCAGGGGTACGGCTACAGCCAGTTCTGCGAGCATCTGCGCCGAGCAGCGGTTCGCAAAGACCTCACCCTGTCCCTGGAGCACCAGCCTGGCGAAGTGCTCATGCTGGACTTTGCCGGCAAAAAGATGCACTGGGTTGACCCGTACAGTGGCGAAGTGCACGCCAGTGAGGTATTGATCGGGGTGATGCCCTTCTCCCAGTACAGCTTCTGCATAGCCTTACCCTCGCAAAGGATGGAGGACTTTGTCTATGGCATCTGCCAGTGCCTGGCATTCCTGGGGGCACTACCGCGAGTTATCTTATCTGATAATTTAAAGGCCTACGTGACCAAGTCGGATCGCTATACGCCTACCTTTACCCAATTGTGCGAACAGCTGGCGGCACACTACCAGATGGAATTACGGGCCACCCGGCCCGGTAAACCCAAAGACAAAGCCAGCGTTGAAAACGCCGTACAGCAGGTCTATCGCCGTATTTATGGCCCCTTGCGCAACCAGGTCTTCCACAGCCTGGAAGCCTTGAATGAAGCCATCACCAAAGAGCTGATCCGGCACAACCACAAGCCCTATCAAAAGCGTCCGGGTAATCGCCAGGTGAACTTTGAGGAGCACGAGCGTCCCGCCATGCGCGCCTTACCTGCCGATCACTTTGAAATCAAGAGGATTACCCGGGCCAAGGTCCAGCGCAATTACCATGTCTTTCTCGGCGAAGAAAAGAACTACTACTCCGTACCCTATCGCTACGCTGGCAAACAGGCCGAAGTGGTCTACACCCGACGCATCGTGGAGGTATACATCAATCAGGAACGCGTAGCTATCCATCCGCGCCTGTTCCTGGGCGGAAACCCGTACCGACATCAGACCAAGCCTGAACACATGCCTCGTAATCACCAGGAGTGGCGGGAAGCCC
>CAZNHN010000461.1:0-1102 GCA_964572415.1 uncultured Phaeodactylibacter sp. | reverse complement strand
CAGGGCTACGATGGCGCCTACTTCCTGGCCCAGGCTGCCCGCATCGGTCCGGCCACCGAATGGGCCGTCCAGCAAGTCCTCTTGGGGCGTATCCACGAAGCCCAGACCTATAACAGCTGTAAGGGAATACTGGCTTTAGCCAAAAAATACAGCCCCTTGCGAATGGAGCGGGCCGCTGAACGCTGTCGAGGTGTAGAAAAAGTTACTTACGCTATGCTCAAACGAATCCTGGAACACAACCTGGACCAGACCGAACAGTCCACCGAACAACGCTCACTTGGCCTGCACCAGAACGTGCGCGGCGCTGAGTATTATCAATAATTATTCACCTTAACAACTTGATTATCCAATGAAAAATGAATCCTTGCAGCGTATGAAACGCATTAAACTAAACGGCATGGCAGCTGCCTATGAAGCCATCCTGGGCTTGCCTGTCAATCAGCAGCCACAAGCACATGAGCTGATTGCGACACTGATCGACGCCGAAAGTCAACACCGCCAGCATCGCAAAATGGAGATGTTCCTGCGCCTGAGTAAACTACGTTACGCCGCTACGCTACCTGACATTGAGTGCTCCCCGCAGCGCAACCTCACCAAAGAGCAATTGGCTCAACTGGCAGATGCCACCTATATCGAGCGCGGTGAAAACATCCTTATCACCGGAGCCACCGGTTGCGGGAAGTCCTTCCTGGCCTGTGCCCTGGGGCACCAGGCATGTGTACTGGGCCACCGTACCCTGTACTTCAACCTCAACCGTCTAACCGAGCAGATCGCCATCGCCCAGGCTGATGGAACGCTCATCAAATGGCTTAATCGCATGAAAAAGGCACGGCTCATTATCCTGGACGACTTTGGCTTACAACCCATCAGTCACCAAGTCAAACTCGTCATCCTCCAAATACTGGAAGATCGCTACGAGCAGGCCGCTACCATCATTAGTTCCCAGCTCCCGGTCGCAAAATGGTATGACTACCTCGATGAACCTACCCTGGCTGACGCCATCCTGGATCGCATCATCCCCAGGGCACACCGCATCGAACTGACAGGAAAAAGTAGGAGAAAAAAGCTAGAAAATTTATCTTAACCACAGCTTTATACCGTG
>CAZNHN010000460.1:1502-3597 GCA_964572415.1 uncultured Phaeodactylibacter sp. | reverse complement strand
GCCATAACCACAACTCTTTGGTTATCAGCTCTCGTTTGCTCCAAACATACACTAAATGATTCACAAAGTTTTTGATCAGCATGGCTTAACTTTTCACCAGCTACAAACATGACATTTAGTTAGAATTTGGGCGGCTGAAGGTTCTTAAAATGCCCGTTCATCCGCGCCCGCTCCTGCAGGTTATTCATTTCCCGGACTACCGGCAGCATCTTTTCCAGATGGGCGCGCATGTATTCCTGCCGGGCCAGCTCATTCGGGATGCAGAGGAACTGATACTCCTGCTCAATGGAAAAGCCAACGTGGTGGGCCACATCAAACGTTTGCAGCGTTGCCGGGTCTTCCGGGACCGGCTTGTCGATGCTCAGCAGGGCAAACAGCTCGCCAATGAGCTCAATCAGCTGCATGCTTATGGTAATATCGCCCTCTGTACTTGTATACTCCAGCCAGTCTATCTGTGCCCCGGCGTACAGCTTCCCCGGTGCCTGCCTGAAAAACTGTTCGATCCGGAACGGGCGGATGCCTTCCGTCCTGATGTCCAGTTCGCCATTGGGATACCGCTTTTCGACTGCGACCAGCCGCATCTCCGTACCGACCTCCATGACCTTCCCATTGATATAGGCTGGAATGCCAAACGTAGCCCCGTCCTCCTCGCAAGCTTTGGCCAGTTGCCGGTAGCGGGGCTCAAAAATGTGCAGGTTGAGAGACTCGCCCGGGAAGGCAACCAGTTGCAGCGGAAATAAAGGCAGCATTTCGTTCATGGAATCCGGTCGTTTAGATTTTCCCGTAATAACGCCATTTACCCGCAGGTGTTGAAGGGATTGAATATTTTTTCTTTGGAACGGAAGGCAAAAGCTGCTATCTTACGAGGGTTCATTTCAAACCCAAAAACCAGCCACCATGTCCAGGTCTTTTCTACTTCCCTTGGCCGTTTTCCTGCATACCCTTGCTATTGTAGCCGTATTATCCTCCTGCGGCTCTAAAGAACAGCGGGCCGCACCCATGCCGGAGAGCGCCAATGCCTATCTTTTCAGCTACACTTCCGGTGTGATTTCCCGGACCAGCCCAGTGCGGGTAAGATTCGCCAGTGCAGTGGCGGCCGAAGAGCAGATTGGGCAGCCGGTCGAAGGGCTCCTGCAGCTTCAGCCCGCTACAAAAGGCCAAGCGATTTGGGAAGATGCCCAAACCCTGGTTTTCCAGCCGGAACAGCACCTGGCTTCCGGGACCGCCTACGTGGCTACCGTGCAGCTTGGCGAGTTGTTTTCCAATGTGCCCAAGGACGCCCGGGCCTTCGAATTCGACTTTCGCACCTACGACCTACAGCTTTCCGCCAATATCGGCGGGCTCCGCACACCGGACATCCGTGACCTTTCCAAACAAGAGCTTTCCGGCACCGCCCGTACAACCGACTTCGCCAGCAGCGAACTGGTCGAGCAGGCCATCTTCGCCACTCAGAATGGCGAATCCCTGCCGATCCGGTGGGAACACGGCGGGCGCGGGACCGAGCACTATTTCTACGTTGAAAAAATTACCCGCACAGACCAACCGAGTACCGTTGCCGTGGAGCTGAACTATGAGGGTTTTGAACAATCGGGCAGCCAAACCCTCGAATTTGTTGTCCCCGCACTGGGCGATTTCACCCTGACCAACGTTCAGGTCAATCAGGGGCAGGAATTATTCCTGGAATTGTTCTTTTCGGACCCCCTTGATGCTTCACAGGACTTCAACGGCCTGGTGACTATTGAAAACTACAGCGGCACCCTCCGCTTCCTGGCTGATGGCAACCGGCTGCGGGTTTATCCTGCCTCCGGTATCATCGGCACCCGCAAGGTAACCGTGAGCAAAGGGCTGAAGAACAGCATGGGATCGCCCATGAAAAAAGCCGGGCTTTGGGAAGTGGACATTCAGGATGCCAAGCCGCAGGTCCGACTGGCTGGCAATGGTGTAATTTTACCCAATACGGAAGGCCTGGCTTTCCCGTTTGAAGCCATCAACTTGCATTCAGTGGTGGTGGAAGTCTTCAAGATTTACCACAACAACATCTTACAGTTTTTACAGGACAACACCATTGACGGGGGCTACAATCTCCGTCAGGTAG
>CAZNHN010000460.1:0-1433 GCA_964572415.1 uncultured Phaeodactylibacter sp. | reverse complement strand
TATGCCATCAGCCTGGACGAGCTCGTTCAGTCCGATCCACAGGCCATCTACCAGATCCGTATCGGGTTCCGCCCGGAGCATACCGCCTACACCTGCACGGAAGAGCTGAGCAGCAAGGACGATAATGCTGATCCTAATGACAGCGAATTAGAAAGCATCATGGAAAACTGGTACGGCTTTGCCGGCTATTACGATGGCTTTAGCTGGTCGGACCGGGATGACCCCTGCAAGCCTGCTTATTACAACTCGGACCGCTTTGTGCAGCGCAACGTCATCGCCTCCAATATCGGCCTGCTGGCCAAATCAGCTGATGCGCGCAACTGCATCGTCTACGCCACCGACCTCCGCACCGCAAAGCCATTAAGCAGTGTCAACCTCGAGTTTTACGACTTCCAGCAGCAGCTCATCGGCTCCGGCACTACCGACGGAGACGGGCGTTTTCAAGCAGACCTGCCCCGCGAGCCTTTTGTGGTGGTCGCTAAACAGGGATCAGAGCGCGGCTACCTCCGCCTGCAGGACGGCGATGCTTTATCGCTCAGCAAGTTTGACGTAGAAGGCGCTGTGGCGCAAAAAGGACTGAAGGGCTTCCTCTACGCCGACCGTGGTGTTTGGCGCCCGGGCGATTCGGTTTACCTTAATTTCGTGCTCGAAGATGCGCTGGGAAAACTTCCGGCAAACTATCCTGTCACCTTCGAACTGCGCGACCCACGCGGTCAAATCCGGGAAACCCGGACGGTCACCAACCGGGTGCCTAAAGTCTACCCCCTGCATTTTGCCACCGCCACAGACGCCTTCACGGGTATCTGGAGGGCTACGGTGAAAGCCGGAGGAGCAACTTTTACAAAAAACCTCCGCATTGAAACGGTCAAGCCCAACCGGATCAAGATCAATTTCGATTTCGGTACTGAACAGCTGAGCGTAGCCAATGCGCCCTTCTCCCCTACCCTTCAGGCCAATTGGCTGCACGGGGCGCCGGCCTCCAATCTGGAAGCACGCATAGAAGCGCAGCTGCAATCCACGAATACCGCCTTTTCCAGCTGGCCGGATTATGAATTTGACGACCCCGCCCGCTCCTTCAGCATGGAGCCGCGTATGGTTTGGGAAGGCAAGCTCAATGAGGAAGGCACCGGTTCGCCCGCTTTCGATCTGGGAGACCAACAGGAACTCCCCGGCCGGCTAACCGCCAACTTCCAAACCCGGGTATTCGAACGCGGTGGCGGGTTCAGCACCGACAATTTCAGCCTGCCCTATGACCCCTACAGCGCCTACGCCGGACTGTCCATCCCCAAAAACAAATACGGCAGCAAGCGTATCAATATGAACGAGCGCACCGATATTCCCATGACCGTGGTGGACACCAAAGGCAAACCGGTAGCTAACCGCAAAATCAATGTGGGGCTCTACCGCGTAGACTGGCGCTGGTGGTGGGACCG
>CAZNHN010000459.1:0-3688 GCA_964572415.1 uncultured Phaeodactylibacter sp. | reverse complement strand
ATGACCTGCTCGGATGCCAACGGGAATTGCCCGTTTATCCCAGGAGGAGCTTTCCGTCTGCCGCTAACCTACGATGACCCTAAGGCTGCCGATGGTACGCCGGAGGAAACGGCCCGATACGACGAGCGTGTCCGGCAGATTGGACGGGAAATCCTGCACGCTATGCAATTGGCAGCTCAAAAAATGAAATCCACATGACTTCAAAAAGCACCACCAAACCCCGTAAAAGCCTTTCCTTCCTCGACCGCTACCTGACGCTTTGGATTTTTCTGGCCATGGCAGTGGGTGTCGGGTTGGGCTACTTTTTGCCTGGTACAGCCGATTTAGTCAATTCCTTTTCCCGGGGTAGCACCAATATCCAAATCGCCATCGGCCTCATTTTGATGATGTACCCGCCCCTGGCAAAGGTCAACTACCGCATGCTGCCGCAGGTCTTCCGCAATGTGAAGATCCTGGGGCTGTCGTTGTTCCTTAACTGGATTGTGGGACCAATCCTCATGTTTGTGCTGGCTATTGTTTTTCTACGCGACTATCCGGAGTATATGACCGGGCTCATCCTCATCGGGCTGGCGCGCTGCATTGCGATGGTCATTGTTTGGAACGACCTGGCGGAAGGCAGCCGGGAGTATGGGGCCGGGCTGGTGGCGCTGAACAGTATCTTTCAGGTATTCTTTTACAGCTTTTACGCCTGGCTGTTTATCACGGTGCTGCCGCCGGTGTTTGGGTTTGAGGGTGCTATTGTCGATATCTCTATCGCAACGGTGGCGGAGAGTGTAGCAATTTACCTGGGCATCCCCTTCCTGGCGGGGCTGCTGAGCCGGGTACTGCTGGTACGGGCCAAGGGGGAGGAATGGTACCAAAATAAATTTGTGCCGGTCATATCGCCTATCACGCTCATTGCGCTACTCTTTACCATAATGGTAATGTTTAGCCTTAAGGGCGAACTGATCGTGGAAATACCGATGGACGTGGTGCGCATTGCGGTGCCGCTGCTGATTTACTTCGCTCTTATTTTCCTCATCAGCTTTTTTGTGGGGAAATGGCTGGGCGCGGACTACCCGCGCAATGCCGCAATTTCCTTCACGGCGGCTGGCAATAACTTTGAGTTGGCGATTGCCGTGGCCATCGCGGTCTTCGGGCTGAACTCCGGGCAGGCCTTTGCCGGGGTGATTGGGCCCTTGGTGGAAGTGCCGGCTTTGATTGGGTTGGTGAATGTGGCGTTTTGGCTGCGGCGGCGGTATTACTAAGCTATTTCGGTGCGCAACGACCAAACCAAGACGCAGGAGCCGCCGCTCTGTGCAATTGAAATCAGCTCGCCCACCCAGCCTTTAGGGGAACTGATCATTAAGGCAGGCCAATACTTTGATCATGGCGTGCGCTCGGTATGGGTCGTATTTTTGGAACTGGGCAATGTTTATGTTTTTTCCGGCAAGGATACCTACGAGATATACCGCCCCGAAGAGACGCTCAAAGACGAGGTACTGGATATTGAACTGCCGCTGGTTGAAGTATTTGAATAAAAACCAATACGCTAAGCGTTAATATTTTTTAGAAGAAGCCCGCGCTCCCCGCAAACCAAATCCCACTTCGTACACTTATTTGCGTGAATACCAACCTTAACCCTCACCCGAAAATCCAACGGCCATGCATTTCCCCTTGTTACAAGACTTGCTCATTTTCATGAGTTGCTCCGCCGTAGTCGTGTATCTGCTGCAGCGGCTGCGGCTGCCTTCCATCCTGGGCTTCCTGGTGACCGGCGTTTTGATCGGACCGCATGGGCTGGGGCTGGTGAGCGAGTCTGAACAAATCGAGATCATCTCGGAGATCGGGGTCATCTTGTTGTTGTTCGTGATTGGCATGGAGCTATCCATAAAGCATTTGGTATCTATTAAAAATTCAGTCTTCGTGGGCGGATCTCTGCAGGTGGGGCTGACGGTGGTGGTAGCCGGGCTCGGGTACTACATGCTGGGCAACTCCTGGGAGGAATCCCTGTTTGTAGGCTTCCTGTTTTCGCTGTCGAGTACGGCTATTGTACTTAAGGTACTACAAGACAGGAACGAAATATCCGCACCACAGGGCCGGAATGCCCTGGCGATTCTCATTTTTCAAGATATCATCGTAGTGCCGATGATGCTGTTTACACCCATTATTGCCGGGCAGTCGGGGGATGTTACGAGCAGTATCCTGATCCTTTTGCTCAAGACTGCGGTGGTAGTGCTGATCACGATTGTGAGTGCCCGTTACCTGGTGCCGCGACTGATGCACAGTATCGCGAAGACCGACAGCAAGGAATTGTTCCTGATTACCACCATTACCATCTGCTTTGCGGTCGCTTTTCTGACGTCCGAAGCGGGCCTTTCGCTGGCACTGGGCGCTTTCCTGGCGGGGCTGGTCATTTCAGAGTCGGAATACAGCCATCAGGCCACAAGCGTCATCCTGCCCTTCCGGGAATTATTCACAAGCTTCTTCTTTATTTCGGTGGGCATGCTGCTTGACCTGCAGTTCTTTTGGGCTAATATCGGTGCCGTACTGCTCATTGTGCTGGGCGTGTTTTTTGTAAAATCCATTATCGCTGCCCTGTCCATTGCGGTTTTAAAGTACCCGCCGCGTACCTTTCTGCTCACCGGCTTAGCCCTGTTTCAGGTTGGCGAATTTGCCTTTATCCTATCGAAAGTGGGCATTGAGTACGACTTGCTCAGCCCCGTGACCAATCAGTATTTTCTGGCTGTTTCCATTGTGTCCATGCTGTTGACGCCCTTCGTCATCATTTTCTCGGAGCGTATCGCCTTTGGGGTGATGAAGTTCCGGCCGATACGGGCTTGGGATAAAAAGGTATTGGCCTCACAGGAGCTTGAGCATACCGTGGCTACCGAGCAACTCAGCAACCATCTGGTCATCATCGGCTATGGCATCAATGGCAGCAACCTGGCCCGGGCCGCTGAATTCAGTGATATTCCTTACGTAGCCGTTGAAATGAATGCCGAGACAGTCAAAGCAGAACAGAAAAAAGGCGTGCCCATTCTCTTCGGGGACGCCCGGCAGGATCACATTATGGAAGCCGTCAATATCGCTAAAGCCAGGGTGGTAGTCATCGCCATTTCCGACCCCGAAGGTACCAAAACGGTAGTCCAAAACATCCGGATGGTCAGCCAGTCCGTCCACCTTATCGTCCGGACACGGTTTGTCAATGAAATCCCCGAGCTCATCGCCCACGGTGCCGATGACGTCATACCGGAGGAGTTTGAAACGGCTATAGAAATCTTCTCCAGGACTCTCCACTACTTTCTCATCCCGGAGGATGATATCGAACACTTTGCGGACATCACCCGCTCCGACAACTACAGCCTTTTTCAAAACAAGAAGAGTATCCCCCGTACGTTCCGCCCCAGCAAATACCCAGAGTTTGATATTTCCTGCCTGAAGGTCAAAACGGACAGTCGTCGCATTGTAGGGAAAACACTAAGTGAACTCGATGTGAGGAGCCAATTCGGCATCAATATCCTCGGTCTTTCCCGGAAAGGAGAACTCCTCAGCAATACTGGGCCGGATGAAGTCCTGCTGCAGCGCGATATTCTGTACATTACCGGCTCGCAGGAGAGCATTGACCGGTTTAGGAAAACGATTGAGTAAGGGAATGCTTTTGCAGCGAAGTACAGGCCAACAAGAGCATCAGATGGGCGTGGCTATC
>CAZNHN010000458.1:2850-3691 GCA_964572415.1 uncultured Phaeodactylibacter sp. | reverse complement strand
AACTTTAGAATATCGTAAAAGCTGTTGGAAGTAAGTATTCCTAAGCAGAAGCCTTTCGGTAGTTTATTTTGAGGGTAGGGTAAAACATAAAATAATGCTCTTCATGACAATATGACTACTATGAATAAATGAAGATTTAATGAAACACTGGAGATGATTTGAATGACCAAAGATCCAGATTAAATGAAAGCAGGAAATTACTATACAATTCAACGTACCAATCAGGTAAAGGGAAATTAAATATTTTAATAATCAATCTAACGAAAACAGGAGTATCATTCCAGCAAGAATAAGATACTCTTCCTGTTTTAGTTTTTAGAAGAACACGCTCATCGCTCCATGTTGATATAGCGCAGGTTAATGATGTTTTGGTACGGAGCTTCTTCCCTGAGTACCACAAAATAGACATCATGCTGGCCTTCCATCGGTGTAGTCAGCTCCGCAGTGACCCGGCCGCCATTTTCTTGGCCAGTTGTAGCCGTATAGGGCGTACTGGCGATAACTTCGCCTTCCTGCGAATGTACGCGTACTTCTATCCTGCCGTCCACTTTTGAGCCGTATTCAAAGGTAAATCCTTGCAAGCCTCTCAGGTCAATATCCCTGAGCAGGATATGGGCTTTATGGTCACCACCGCCCAGTGAATTGCCCCAGCGGGTAAAGCCGGGATGCGCATCGGCATAGGCGGTTTTCACCCGGGCCGACCTTAGCTTTAGTAGATGATGTCCCTTTTCCGACCCTACACCCGAAGCACCCTGGTCGGTGTAAGAGGCCAGCAGCAGGTAGCGGCCATTGGGGTCGTTTTCCGTATGCCGGTTGAATGCCAGCCGGCCTTTTGTGGGTA
>CAZNHN010000458.1:0-2840 GCA_964572415.1 uncultured Phaeodactylibacter sp. | reverse complement strand
CGCCACCGGCTACTACTACCGCTGGTGGGGCGGGAGCTGGATGCCGACGGCGCCGACGCTCGCCGCCCACATGCACACGGACCGGCCGATCTACCGGCCAGGGCAGACAGTCCATTTCAAGGGCATCCTGCGGGCTGATCTGGGGATGTGCACTCATCACGTGGGTAGTACCCCAGTTACCGGCTCCGCCTTTGATAATTTTCTGGGCGAGCTGGTCGATGGCGCCTGGCACTTCCCGGTACCTTTGGGCTACTGCCGTGTAGGATGGCCCTACCGATTGCTGATTGACTGTATGGCAGGCCTTGCAGTCGCTTTGTGCAATAAGCGATTCGCCGGGCAAGGTCATGGCCAGCAGGGAAGCATCTTCTTCCGGATTATCTGAAGGCATATTTCCAACATCGGGCTGGTAATCAAACAATACTTGTACGGCCTGCTCATCTACCGTACCATCTTCCGCATCTTCCACCTTCACCGCGTAGCTGAAAGTATCATTTTCCCAGAAAAACGACTGATTGTGGTTGCTGGCAAAGCGCACCCGCGGCGGGGCATTGCCTACTTTCACCCGCAGACTGTCGCTGGCACTTTGTCCGGAGGGATCCGTGACTTTAAGTATCACCTGGTAAATACCAGCCTGGTCAAAGGTATGACTAGGATTGGCCTCTTCAGAACCTACAGATTTTCCATCAAATAGCCATTCGTAGCGGAGTATATCGTCATTGTCCAGGTCCTTACTGCCTCTGCTGCTAAACTGTAGGGTCAGGGGTGCCTGACCGGATGCTTGGCGGTATGGCTTCACCTGCTTTTCCGTGGTGAGTTGGGAAACGCGGTTTCGGAAGGCTGCCTCCGCGGTGTCTACGATGCCCGCCACCGCCATGGGCGGACGATTACCGGTGTTGTAGGAAATTCTAACCAGGCGGGCATCATCATTGTCGGCACCGTACACTGAGCCATATTCCAGCATGTACATCTGCCCGTCTTTGCCAAAGGTCAGGTCAATGGGCCGGCGGAAGTCACCGTTATTTTGCATAAAAGCTTCGGCTCGCAGGAAGTTTTCATTTTCGTCAAAGCGCAAAGCCATCACCCAGTTGCGCATCCACTCCATCACGAAGAGGGTGCAGTCATAGTATTTCGGAAATGCCTGGGGAGAACGCTCCGCTTCCCTGTAAGTATAAAATTCCCCGGCCAATGCACTGCGTCCGCCTTCGCCCAATTCAGGGAATTCCTCGGAGGCGGCATAAGGATACCAGATCATAGCGGCTTGAGCTGGGGGTAGTGTGCGCAGGCCGCTGTTATTGGGCGAGTCATTGATGGGGGCTGCCGGATCAAAATGGGGGCCGGCGGTTTGAGTCTCAAAATCCCAGTCGGCGTAGGCGTAATTGTCGCCCACAAAGTAGGGCCAGCCAAAGTTACCCGCAGCTTTGGCCTGGTTAAATTCATCGTAACCGCGGGGGCCCTGTAGGCTGTCTTCCCCGGCATCGGGGCCTATCTCCCCCCAGTAGAGTACGGATGTTTTGGGATTGACGGCGATGCGGTAGGGGTTTCTGAGACCCATGGTATAGATTTCCGGACGTGTTTTCTCAGTACCGGGCGGGAAGAGATTTTCTTCGGGGATGCTATAGCTGCCGTCGTCCTGCGGTGTAATTCTAAGGATTTTGCCTTTCAGATCATTGGTATTGGCTGCCGAGCGCTGGGCATCCAGGCTTTCGTTGCCGGGTCGCTCGTCAATAGGGGCGTAGCCTTCCGAGGGAAAGGGGCTGGAGCTGTCTCCGGTAGAGAGGTAGAGATTCCCCTCCTTGTCCCAGGCCAGGGAGCCTCCGTGGTGGGCGCCGCTGTTCTTCTGAACCGGCACCTGGAGTAGTACTTTCTCACTGCTAAGATCCAGCGTTTCGTCCGGCTTAAGCGTGAAGCGCGATAGGTTGAACAGTATCGGCTCCCGGTCGGTGGGAGGGGAGTAGTAGAGGTAAATCCAGCGATTCTGGCTGAAGTCAGGGTCCAGCGTGATGCCGATCAAGCCGGTGCCGCCGGTCGTAGCTACATCAAAGCGATGGGCGACTTTATTTTCTCCGCTACGGGTATCGTAGGCATACAGCTTGGCTGTTCTGAGTTCGGTGTAGTAGATCACGCCTTCGTCCGAAATATCCAGTTCCATAGGGGTATTCAGGTCGTTGACCAGCACTGTTTTGGTGAAACGGTTTTCTTCCGGCACCACTACCGCATAGGACTTGCTGTAGTCCAGGGCCTGCCCACCGCCCATGGCGTAGCGGATGCCTTCCAGCAGGTGCTGCCGAAAGAGCGGTTCTTCGTAGCTTTCGTCAGTATGGCCACCCCCGGTATAAAATGCCCGTCCTCCATCGTATTCGTGGTACCAGCTGATGGGATGCGAGACCCCGTGCGTACCGCCCCGGTAGGTACTTTCATCTATTTGGGCCAGCACCTGTATGCCGGGATAAAAGCCGCGATAGTTGTACCATTCGTCGGTCCTCTCCCAGCGGGCAGGCAGCATACGCGTGGCCGCATGGGTAGTGTCCACGATCTCCACCACAGCTTTTCGTACATTGGGGTTATGAGGGTGGCTGGCAAAATGCGCGCCTACCAGCTTTGCGTACCAGGGCCATTCGTACTCGGTATCGGCTGCGGCATGGATGCCTACATAGCCGCCCCCGGCCTGAATGTAGCGTTCAAAAGCCGCCTGCTGCTCAGGATTGAGCACATCGCCGGTAGTATTGCAGAAAATGACCGCCCGGTAATTTTTGAGCTGCTCGTCGGTAAAGAAGGATGCATCCGAAGTTGTATCTACACCAAAGGCATGGACTTCACCCAGTTCCTGCAGCGCCGCGATA
>CAZNHN010000457.1:0-3695 GCA_964572415.1 uncultured Phaeodactylibacter sp. | reverse complement strand
TGCAGTGCCGATGTAAATGCGGTTCGGCTGATCATTTACCACGTCAATCGTGGTGACCCGTCCGCTCATACCCGCCGGGCCGATACTGCGGGGCGAAAGGGCTTCAAAGTGGCCCAGGTCGATATTCTGACCAAATAATGGAAAGGATAAAACGCTAAGGCTGATAACCAACAGCCAGCTTAACTTTTGAATCATTTGCATAAGGTGCTTTTTCGTTTAGAAAGGTAAAATAGGCCTTCTTCAGGGTTTTCCACAATTGCAGCCTCAGACCTGACGGGGGCATGACATACACTACAGGACAGCCGGGGCATGAAATACCAATAGCTTTCGGGGTGATCAAGTTGGTTTGTTCCTTCCATGGACGGCCTGTAATTCGCAATTTTTCACCCTTTTTTCGAAGTATTGATTATGATAAGGATAGTTTTTCTAATCGGTCTCGGGCTGACGCTAGCTACGCTATTTCTCCAGGCTCAGAACTTACCGGTCTATCTGGACACCACCTATACCGATACGGAGCGGGCCGATGACCTGATCCAACGGATGACCCTGGACGAAAAACTGGCGCAACTACAAAATAGCATGAAGCTTGCTGAGCCCGGCAGTACAGGCGTGGGCGCCTTCGGATTTATGTCAAAGGATGGCGACATCGCAGGCAGTGTCCGGCAATACAATCAATACCAGCGGGCACAGATCGAAAACACCCGCCTCGGCATCCCCGCCACCCGTTCCGGAGAAGGGTTGTTTGCCTACATGGGCAACGGATCTACCAGCTTCCCCTCCCCCATCGGCATAGCAGCGAGCTTTGATCCATCCCTGCAGGCGGAAGTTGCCGGGGTGCTGGCGAAGGAACTGAAGAGCCGGGGGGTAAGAAGGGTGCTTGCGCCGGTGGTCAACCTTACGCGTGACCCACGCTGGGGCCGTACAAACGAGACCTACGGAGAAGACCCCTACCTGAGCGGGCAAATGGGCGCTGCCTACGTCCGGGTGATGGAAGAAGCCGGGCTATCCACCATGATCAAGCACTTTGTGGCCAATATGGGGCTGGACGGGCAGTTTACCGGCCCGGTCCACTTCACGGAGCGCCACCTTCGGGAATACTACTTTCCAGCCTTCAAGACCTGTATTGAGGCTGGAGCCTCCTCTGTGATGATGGCTTACAACAATATTGATGGCATACCCTGCGCTACCAACCCCTGGCTGATCAAGGATATCCTGAAGGGAGAATGGGGCCTTGAGGGCTTTGTCTCCACGGACGGGCAGTCTTCCACTTTCATTATGGAGTCAGCCGGTATGTACAAAACCAAAAAAGACCTGGCGGTAGCGCTGATGAATGCCGGATGCGACAAATCTTCCCCAAGTGACTTTTTTGATGCACCTCTGCGGGAAGCACTAAAGGAAGGCTTGGTACCGGAAGCCCGCCTCGACGATGCCGTACGCCGGATTTTGCTGCAAAAACTGGAATCCGGGCTCTTTGAAGAGCCTTATGCCGACCCCGAAGCGGCAGTGCGCCTCAACAACCATCCGAACCACCGGGCAGCGGCCCGGGAAGCTGCCAAACGGGCACTGGTGCTCCTCAAGAATGATAACAACTGCCTGCCCTTTCCGAAATCTGTCCAGAAAGTGGCTGTGATCGGCCCACTCGCGGATTGGTTGATCGTTGGGCACTACGGCGGATTCGGACGGGAGGAAATTACGGTGCTGGACGGCTTGAATGACTTGCTTCCAAACGCAGAAGTAACATACGAGAAAGGCGTGGAGATGCAATATTTTGGTTATCCGGTCATTGATGAGCGCCACCTGAATGGTAAGCTAAAAGCAGAGTACTTCGACAATAAAAACCTGGAGGGCGAACCGGTCGCTACGCAGGAAGAATCGAAAATTGAATACGATTGGAAGTCCGGGCAACCGAATGGTGTACCCCCTTCTAATTTTTCTGTACGCTGGACCGGCTCATTCAACAGTCCTGTAGATGGGCCCGTCACCTTCGGCGTGACGATGGATGACGGGGCACGACTCTACCTGGGTGGCAAGCTTATCCTGGACGAATGGGAAGGGGGCGGGCGCCGGATGAGAGCGGTCACGGTACAGCTGGAAGAGGGCAAAACCTACCCCTTCACGCTGGAGTACTTCGATGGGGGCTTTGGGAGCTATACCCAACTGGGCTGGGATATCGACGAAAACATCAATATTCCTAAAGCTGTGGAAGCAGCCCGGGAGGCGGATGTGGTTATTATCGTTGCAGGTATGTACGAAAATGAGAACTGGGACCGGACGGACCTTGACCTGAGTAAGCCGCAGGAGG
This sequence comes from uncultured Phaeodactylibacter sp., assembly GCA_964572415.1. Classification (GTDB taxonomy): domain Bacteria; phylum Bacteroidota; class Bacteroidia; order Chitinophagales; family Saprospiraceae; genus Phaeodactylibacter. The sequence continues at coordinate 1,393 of CAZNHN010000457.1, read as the reverse complement.
CGCTTATCCGGGCTGTATCGCAACTCGACAAACCTACTGCGGTGGTCATTCAATCCGGCACCGTCATCACCATGAATGACTGGATTGATGAGGTGGATGCGGTACTCATGGGCTGGTACCCGGGCTGTGAGGGCGGGCACGCCATCGCTGCCGCCCTTTTTGGAGATTACAATCCGGGAGGCAAGCTGCCCATCACCTTTCCTAAAGTAACGGGGCAGGTGCCGCTCAACTACAACCGGCACCCCAAAGGCAAAGAGAAAATTAAATTCATCGGTGACTTCAACGAACCGCTTTTTCCTTTCGGGCACGGGCTGTCCTACAGTCAGTTCGAATACGAAGGCCTGGAGCTTTCAGCCCGTACCATTCAACCCGGAGATACCGTTCTGCTCCGGCTCAGGGTCACTAATACGAGTGATCGCGCGGGCGAAGAAGTAGTACAGCTGTATCTGCATGATGTATACGCAAGCGTGACCCAGCCCATTCAAAAACTAATCGGCTTTGAGCGGCTGTCACTGGAGCCTGGGGCCTCTAAAACAGTGGAATTACGCATCCTGCCGGGACAACTAAAAATCTGGGATATCAACATGAACCATGTCATTGAGCCCGGGGATTTTGAGCTGATGGTTGGGTCCTCCTCCACCGACATCCGCTTGAATACCCTACTAACTGTAAAACCATAACCATGAGATATTGCCTGTTCGGATTGCTATGGCTGCTGCTGTTCGGTTGCCAAAGTGCAACGCCCACATCGGAAGCAGAAGGAGATGCCTACGCACCTCAGCGGTTCTTTTCCCCTGAAAGTTTCTGGAATCAGCCGATACGCGAAAATCCTAAAATTGCCTCTCAAAACGAAAAATGGATCGCGCTGCTCGCCAACGACCCCAGTTGCGAGAATATCGGCGTGAATGTAAAATCCTACACCATCCCCATTTATTCGGTGGACAGCACCACGCCGCGACAAGTAATCCGTGAGCACGCGGAGCTTCAAAGGGGGCATGCCAACTTTGCCGAAGATAGCCGCGATTCCCTTTACCACCAGCATCCTGATTTTCGGGGGCAGCCCATCCCAATTCCGGAGAACCTTAGCCCTTCCCCAGGCTCTGATGCGCATGTCGCCATCGTAGATTATGCCGCAGGCAAAGCCTGGGATATGTGGTATGTATTCCGGGACAGCAGTTCCGGGCATTGGTACTCCAATACCGGCATGACCTACGACCTCTACGGTGACGGCGTGTTCGAACCGGGCAGCTTCGGTGCCAAACCCGGGGAAAGTATTCATCAGTACGGACCGGGACGGGCAGCCGGAGTACCGATTCTCGCCGGCACCATTATGCACCATGAAGTCGTGGCGGGCAAAATTGAGCACAAACTGGCTGGAGCCCTTCGGTACGTT
>CAZNHN010000456.1:0-3697 GCA_964572415.1 uncultured Phaeodactylibacter sp. | reverse complement strand
CATAGACCCTTATGCGCATCACTGATGGATGTTTTTCTACAGGCTGTTTTGGAAAAAGCCGTAGCCGGACCTGATTAAGGTAATCCTCGAGATAGGGGTCGTCAAACAGGGTAATGGTTTCATTAAAACTTAGGTACTCCTCCTGCAGCTCCCGCCTGACCTCCTGATCCCAGCCTCTTTTTGAGAGCTGATCCATTGCGCTGGATTGCAAAAACTGCTGATACCAAATTCCATCGGTTGAAAGGTCACTAAGTTGAAATTCGAGGTGCTTGAGATCAAATGCGGAGATCATCCGTTCCTGCCCGTTTATTACAGCTCTGATAGTGGGGCTGCCTGCAATAACGCGGTAGTCTGTAAGCTCCACAATTGTACCGGCATCCAGGCGTTCAAAAGTTTGATCAGCAGTCCGGAATTTTTCCTTGACTACAGCACGGATGGTGTAGTCCTGCGAAAGCAGTAAACTGTTGATTGAAACTAAGAGCAGGGCGGGGAGAAAAAATAGAAAGTACTTCATGCCAGAAGGGTTTAAAGGGGGTAAACAAAGGAGCAATTTCACTGAGGTCAAAAGGTGTGTATTGCTTTTCGCTCATACAAATTACAAATGAAAACGAGTTCGGTGTGCTATAGTAATGTTAATTGTGAAGGACTTCCATCGTTAATGGGCGTAAAGGGGGCTAACAAATTGTTAAAAAAAGTCCGACCTTAGCGCAAAACGCCAAATATGACCGAATTCCAAAAATCAATCCTGGAGGGCATACCGGATGACCTGCCGGTGGTTAAGCCCTACGACCCGAATGTAAGCCATGCTCCAAAACGAGGCATTGAAGGGGTTTTGTCAAATAAAGACCGGGCGCTTGCACTCAAAAATGCCTTGCGCTACTTCCCGGCCCATCAACACGAAGTCCTGGCTCCTGAATTTGCCGAAGAACTGGAGCGCTACGGGCGCATTTATATGTTCCGCTTCCGTCCGGACTATGAAATGTACGCCCGCCCGATTGATGAATATCCCCATCAGTCCAGGCAAGCTGCTGCGATCATGCTGATGATTCAAAACAACCTGGACCCCAAAGTTGCCAAACACCCGCATGAGCTAATCACCTACGGTGGCAATGGAGCGGTTTTCCAAAACTGGGCGCAGTACCGGCTGGTTATGCAGTACCTGGCTCAGATGACGGATGAACAGACCCTGGTGCTTTACTCCGGGCATCCGCTCGGGCTCTTCCCCTCGCACCCTGAAGCTCCGAGAGTAGTGGTGACCAACGGTATGATGATCCCGAACTATTCCACAAAGGAAGACTGGAACAAGTACAACGCTATGGGGGTGACTTCCTACGGGCAAATGACGGCTGGCTCGTTTATGTACATTGGCCCTCAGGGTATTGTGCATGGTACAACGATCACGCTGTTGAATGCCGGCCGTAAAATGGGTCTGGGCGATAAGAATCTTCGCGGAAAGGTATTCGTGACTTCCGGCCTGGGCGGTATGTCCGGTGCACAAACGATTGCCGCTGAAGTGACAGGAGCGGCGCCTTACGGATGGCTATATCAAAGCAGACAATGTTTTTACTGACCTTAATGCGTTGTTGCCAAGAATAGAACAGGCAAGGCAGGGCAAGGAAGCCGTGGCCCTGGTCTATCAGGGGAATGTGGTAGAGCTGTGGGAGCGCCTGGCCAAAGCGGAAGTGAAAGTGGAGCTGGGCTCCGATCAGACTTCTTTGCACAATATCGAAGGTATGGGCTACGCCCCTGTGGGTTATACCTTTGAAGAAGCCAAGCAGCTGCTGGATAAAGACCCGGTGCAGTTCATGTCTGAAGTCCGGGACACCCTTCGCCGCCACGTAAAAGCCATTAACACCATGGCAGAACGGGGCATGTATTTCTGGGATTATGGCAACGCTTTTCTAAAGGAAGCAGGCAATTCCGGAGCGGATATCTGGCTGGATGAGGCAGAAGGGCACTTCCGTTACCCCTCCTATGTGGAGGACATCATGGGACCAATGTGCTTTGACTATGGCTTCGGACCGTTTCGGTGGGTGTGTACTTCCGGAACCATGGAAGATTTACAGAAGACCGATGAAATCGCAGCGGAAATCCTGCGGGAGATGCTGGCAGAAGCCCCGGAAGATATTCGCCCTCAGTTGCTGGACAACCTCAACTGGATTGAGGGGGCAGAAGATAACCTACCTGTCGTGGGCTCAAAATCCCGGATTCTGTACGCTGATGCTGAGGGCCGCATCCGTATCGCCCGGGCGTTCAATAAAGCTATTGCCCGGGGTGAGCTCCGTGCACCGGTCGTATTGGGCAGAGACCACCACGATGTCTCCGGTACCGATTCGCCATACCGGGAGACCGCAAATATTTACGACGGCTCCCAGTTTACCGCAGATATGGCGGTTCACAATGTGATTGGGGATGCTTTCCGCGGGGCGACCTGGATTTCCCTGCATAACGGTGGGGGAGTTGGCTGGGGAGAAGTGATGAACGGAGGCTTTGGGATGGTGCTTGATGGCACACCGGAATCTGACCGCCGCCTGGAGAGTATGCTCTTCTGGGATGTCAACAATGGGATCGCCCGGCGGTCCTGGGCCCGCAACCGTGGCGCGATGTCTACCATTCAGCGAACCATGCAGGCTTATCCGGGGCTCAAGGTGACCTTGCCTACCATTGCAGATGATAATCTTGTGGAGGAGGCGCTGGGCCTGACCGCTAAGGAAGAATAGGCTTACCCGGCAGTTTTCTAAGGACTTCCAGGCAGCCCCATAGCGCACGCGGCACGTGGAAACAGCCTTTCCACTTGCCGCCCTTTGCGGTGTGCAGTGGCGTGCCGTCCCGCTTCAGATAGCCGAACCATTCGCCGTACTCCGGATCAGAAAACCGGGGCCAGGCGTAATCGTAAAGCTGCGCAAACCACTGTGCACACCGCTCATCGCCGGTATGTTGCAGCCCTTTCAGCGCTGCTTCCATCGCTTCCAGGTGAACCCACCATAGTTTTTGGTCCCATTCCAGTTGTTGGGGCGGATAGCCTTTGCGGTCCATGAAATAAAACAAACCGCCAGCTTCTTTGTCCCACCCGTAGTTCAGCATGAAAAGCGCCCGCTCGGTGGCCTGCCGGATCAACTCCTGATCGCCCCGGCGCTCGCCCAGGTCCATAATGAACCACATGGCCTCCAGAGCATGGCCGGGATTGAGGAGCCGGCCTTCGAAGGTGTCGCTGAGTTGCCCATCGGGCTGTACATTTTCGAGGACCAGCCCGGAATCTTTGTCATAGAAGGTATCCATTACCGTATGTATGCAATGGTCGATCGTAGTCTCCACCAGCTCAGGTTCCAGGAGGGGTTCCAGCTCCAGGCAAAGGTTGCAGAGGATCATAGGCAGGGAGAAGCCCATGAGGGGGCGGGTACCGGGGACCAGCTTGTTATATTTGCCCTTAGGATTATCCTGCCGTTCCAGGATACGGTTGAAGGTGGCCCGGGCGGTGGTAGCGTACCGCTCAGTGCCTGTGGCCTGGTATAGTTGGCCGAAAGCCATAGAAGCGAAGCAATCAGAGAAGATGTTATAGGCTTGTACCAGAGGCTGCCCATCCTGCCGGAGGGAGAAGTACCAGTTGCCGGCTTCGTCCCGGCCGTGTTTTTCCAGAAAGTTAGCGCCCAGCAGAGCGAGATCAAGCCATTCCTGCCGTTGCTCGAGGTGGTTGTAC
>CAZNHN010000455.1:1572-3715 GCA_964572415.1 uncultured Phaeodactylibacter sp. | reverse complement strand
GAATGCCATCAGGCAACAATTTCAGGGTATGCTTAGTGATGGGGGGAAGGCGCAACAGGTTTTTACTGCCAACGAGGACCTATTTATTAGCTTAGATATTTTTAATGTTACACAATTGCAAAACATGGCATCCGCAGGTATGCTGTTAGATCATCCATTCTTGAACTTCATCAAAGTTGAATAAATAATGTTGGATTTTAGCCTTAATAATAATTTCGAAAAGATTACAGACCGTGTAGTATTCTGGGAAATGGCTTTTGATCGACTTTTCGTTCAGGATAATAAATATGAAGCTTTTTCAACCAGCCTAACTCATGGCTTTCATAGGGCGCATTCACTGGGGAAATTAGCGTCTAAGATCATGACAGTCGCAAAGCTTGATGGTGACCGGATAGCGGTAAAAGATTCCTTTGATAATAGCTTATATGTCGCGAGGCTAGATGGAAAAGGAACGATGGAGAAGATAGACATTGGACCTTATGGGGTGTCCAGTTTTTTTGAAGCCTCACAAGGTATATTACTTCACAGCCATGATTATATTAATAGAACAATTGCATTGTATCGTTTAGGCCTTGGTGTAATTTGGGAGAAAAGTGTCAGAGCTACGATGAGTAAACGTTCTGCCTCTCTATTACTACTAAGGTCAATACATAACTACCGAAACACAGGAATAGAAGCCAGGGAAATTGAAAGCGGAAACTTGGTTTGGTCAGTTGAAGCTGAAAACTGGCCTTTTCCCAACTTTGAAATCAGTGATATATTAGTTTCTGAGGACTACGTTTATATCACCTCAACAAAAGCTGCCGCCATAGCTGCCCTTGATCTCTCCACCGGCCAACTCCTACAATCCTGGCACAACCTCCCCACCGGCACCACCCTTGGCCCGCAGCAGTCCACGGTATTACCCAACCCCGCGCACAGTGTGCTGCATGAGGAAGCAGGCAAGATACTGGGGCTGACCGGTTACTACTACTGGGAGATCGACTTGCAGACCGGAGCGCTGCAGGCACAGGACTGTACCTCCGGGTTTAAATCGCGGCGCTTGCGTGCTATGACCCCGCCGGTGTGTCAGGGCGACCACCTGTACTTTTCCTCAGACGAGGTATTCGAAAAGTCGGACGGGACGCTCGGGCACGATATCAAGCTCGCGGCATTCAACTGGCGTACCCGGCAGATAGACTGGGAGTGGGCTTTTGATCACCCCGGCGAAGGGCTATACCAAATCGGCATGCCCAAAGTACATGGCGATTACCTGGCAGCCGCCGATACGGGCGGGCAATTACATCTATTCAAGAAAACAAGCTAAAACGGTTATCCACAGCTCCCGTTTTGCACGCTCACCCAAAGTTCCGTATTTTGAGGTAGAAACCTCAGCCTATGAAAACCCTACTTCCCCTGCTGTTCTGCTGCTCATTGGCCCTTTGCGCTGCTGCGAGCGCTGCATCTTCCCTATCCGGTTATCGTTCCGCTGTGGCAGTTGGCCCAATAGCGCCGCTGCAAAGGTTCGATGTGCCTATGCCGGGGGATACCCTGCTTTATACGGTAGAAGAAACTCGTCGTAGTAGTAGACAAAGCGGCTGAGCCGGCTGGTGTAGAGCTTAAGCCCGGCCATTTCCGGGAGCTCTGCCCCAGCTTTTACCCGGACAAATCACAAGCCATCTGCTCGAAGTTTACTCCCGCGGCGATTATGGAATCACGGCCTGAGCTGAGCAGCCCGGCCGCGGCGCCATAGCCGCCACCACCCTCCAAAGCCCTCATTCCAGCTCAACTCATTTCCGGTAATCCTCATACCCCTCCGCTTCAAGGCGGGTATACTTCACCTTGACCCCTTCAGCCAGGCCCTGCTTGTAGGCAAGGATACGGCCCTGTACTGCCTCATCCTGCGCACCGATGATCTGCGCAGCGAGGATGCCCGCATTCTTAGCGGCATTGAGGGCTACCGTGGCCACCGGCACGCCATTGGGCATTTGCAGGATGGACAAGACCGAGTCCCAGCCGTCGATAGAGTTGGAAGACTTCACGGGTACGCCAATCACCGGGAGTGGCGACAGGGAGGCGACCATCCCGGGCCGGAGTTCCCGCATCTCGACCTCGGCGTCGATGTCGAGCCGCGGCTGGGCGTCTTCGGCGGAGAGGTTCTCGG
>CAZNHN010000455.1:0-1562 GCA_964572415.1 uncultured Phaeodactylibacter sp. | reverse complement strand
AGTGGCGACAGGGAGGCGACCATCCCGGGCAAGTGGGCTGCCCCACCGGCTCCGGCAATAATGGCTTTGATGCCCCTGCCATGGGCCTGTTTGGCAAACTCAAACATCCGCTCCGGCGTCCGGTGAGCCGAAACGATGGTGACCTCAAAGGGGATGTCCAGTTCCTTTAGCACATCGGCGGCCTGCCGCATGACGGGCAAGTCGGAGTCTGATCCCATAATAATACTGATCATATCTTTGGTTTTGTTTTTTCCTGTCAGAATTATCGTCCCGGTGCCAGCCCCTCGGAGAAATCCCTTACATCCTGAAAGTTGGTGGGGATCGCAATCGCTCCGGTCGTGTCGATGAAGGCCATCCCGTTGCGGGTAGCGACCCGTGCCAGCCCCTCCGAAAAGCCCCAGGCCAGAAAGAACTCAGGAGGGGTAATAACCCGCCCGTCCTGATGCAGGTACCCCCAGCGCCGCCCCATCCGGTAGGGGATGAGCCCTTCGCTAAAGGACATCAGCTGGTCAAACTGTGCCGGCACGATCTCCTCGCCGTTCCGGTCGATGAAGCCGTAACGCCCTTCCTGCTCAAAGGCCCAGAAGCTTTCACCCACGTACCAGAGCTGCTGGTAAGCGGTGGCTGTGATGAGCTGTCCGTTGGGGCCAATGAGTTGGTACAGGCTATCCCGGCTGACTACCGCCCGGTCATTCGTAAAGTCCCGGGCATCCAGCCATTCAAAGGGGACTGCGGTTTGGCCATCCGGGCGCAGAAAACCATAATACCCCTCCTTCCGTGCCCGGATACGCCGGTTCGACATGGGGTTCGTTTTTGCGTAAGCGGCGGGTATAATCCATTGCCCCAGGGTGTCAATAAGGCCATATTTGCCTCCCGACCTCACTGCGGCTGTGCCATTCTGAAAATCAGAAGCCCGCTCAAAGGCCGGTTCAATGATAAGGGCGCCTTGATCATCAAGATAACCATATTGTGCCCCAACGCGCACCCTGGCCCGCCCTTCTTCAAAGTCATTCAGCTGATCGTAGCCCGGATCGATCACCCATTCGCCACTCCGGTTGATGAAGCCCATTTTGCTGTCGGGGTAGGTCAGCACCCGTGCCAGCCCTTCCCGAAAAGGGAAAGCAGCCTGAAACTGCGGTTCAATGGGCATTCGCCCTTCCGGATCAATATAGCCCCAGTATCCGCCCAGGCGCACCGCCGCCAGCCCTTCTGAAAAAGCCCGCACTTCGTCGAAGCGGGGCGGGATGCGGAAACGTCCGTTACGCCCAATAAAGCCCCAGGGCTGTTCTGCTTTGTCAAAGTCCTCCGCCCGGCCGGGTAAGGTTGCCGTCGAATCCTGAGCGGGCTTGTCCACAGGTGGCGGGTCCTCCTTGCAACCTGGCAAAAGCAAAAGGCTGCTGAGCAAAATCATGGTAGAAGTACCGGTGAAGAAACGTGCGGCAGGCATAGCAGGCAGTTCGGCTGAATCAATTTATATTTCGAAGTCTACTCCCCGGCGGAGTAAGTCATCGTACCGCTCCCGGAAGAGTTGCTCGTAGGCTTCCTTGTCAAAGCTATACAAT
>CAZNHN010000454.1:0-3724 GCA_964572415.1 uncultured Phaeodactylibacter sp. | reverse complement strand
GCACCTGGCAGCAGTACTGGTAGGTGAAGATCCTGCCAGTCAGGTTTATGTGCGCAATAAAGTCCGCTCCTGCGAAAAAGCAGGCTTTGAATCTTCCCTGATCCGCCTCGGGGCAGACACTTCAGAGGAGGAAGTCCTTAAAGTAGTAGATCGCCTCAACAACGATGATGCCATCGATGGATTTATCGTACAGCTTCCGCTACCAGACCATATCAATGAAGAGCGGATAACCTTGGCTATTGAGCCCCACAAGGACGTCGATGGTTTCCATCCGGTCAATTTTGGCCGTATGGCGCAGAGCCTGCCCTGTTATTTGCCTGCTACACCAGCTGGTATTCTGGAGATGATCCGCCGCTATGAGCTGCCTACCGAAGGAAAGGAGGTCGTGGTGCTTGGGCGGAGCAATATTGTGGGTACGCCTATGAGTATTTTGCTTTCCCGAAAGGGCTATCCCGGTAATGCCACCGTGACCCTTTGCCATTCCCGTACCAAAGACCTTGCGGAGCATACGCGCCGGGCTGATATTCTGGTGGCAGCGATCGGTATTCCGGAATTTGTGAAGCCGGACATGGTGAAAGAGGGCGCTGTCATTATCGATGTCGGCATCAACCGGGTGGATGCGCCGGAGCGCGAGAAAGGCTACCGGTTGTGTGGTGATGTGGATTACGATGCGGTGGCGGAGAAAGCTTCGTGGATTACGCCTGTTCCCGGTGGTGTGGGGCAGCTTACGGTGGTCTCGTTGCTGATGAATACGTTGCGGGCGGCTAAGGGGGAGGTGTATTAGGGTTGAGGGGTGTTGTGTTATTGTGGGTATTATGGTATTGTGGTTTTTTGGTGATATGGTATTGTGGTCCCTCCTTCGCCTTGAGGCTTCGGCGGGCGGTGGGTGATATGGTATTGTGGTTTAGTAGCCGGCTTATTTCTATTTGGTGGAAGCCGGAGCAGGCAGGGTTTAAAAATTAATGAACATGGATTATTATCGCTACATCATCACGGCGGATGCGCCCTCCCGGGAGATTATCCTGGCCTTTTTGGGAGAATTACCCTTTGATACTTTTGAGGAAACGGAAACAGGCCTGCATGCATATCTGCGAGCTGATGCTGATGCGTTTGCTGTAGAGCAGCGGCTCAGTGATATCTCCGGTAAGCTGTCTTTTTCTTTTCGGCGGGAGCTGGTTAAGCATCAGAACTGGAATGCCGTTTGGGAATCCAACTTTCAGCCCATACAGGTGGGGCAGTTTTGCGGGGTTCGGGCACCGTTTCATGAGCCTATGGATGTGGTGCGGTTTGAAATAGTGATCAATCCGGAAATGGCTTTCGGCACCGGGCATCATGAGACTACCCACATGATGATGGCGCAGATGGAAAAGCTCAGCTGGGAAGGCAAAGCGGTTTTTGACTATGGGTGCGGAACAGGCATCCTTGCTATTCTGGCAGGCATGCTGGGTGCCACAGAGATAGATGCAGTAGATATTGAAAAGCCTGCTTACGAAAGTACGGTGGAGAACGCGGTGCGCAATGGCGTACCTCATATAAAGACCTATTTTGGGGACCTGTCAAAAGTGCCGGAGCGTCCCTACGACATTATTTTGGCAAACATTAACAGAAACGTAATATTAAATTCCCTTGAGGCGTTATATACTCGCCTGAACGCCGGTGGTCAGCTATTGGCTTCAGGGATTTTGCAGGTAGACGAAGCTATGGTGACCGAACGGGCAGCCCAGGTCGGGTTTAAATGCCGGGATAGTCTTCACCGTGGGGACTGGTGCTGCCTGCTGTTTGAGAAAAAATAGTAAAATACAGCATGGTCAGAAGCATTACGATTGTCCTTTCCTTTCTTTTTTTCTGTTCCACCTTTTCAACTGCCCAGCGATTGGAGCGCTTCTCTGAGGATCATGCCGAGTTTATCCGGCAGTTGGAGGAGTATATGACGAGCAGTAAGCGCGAAGTGTTGGAGGAGGCCTACAAAGAATTCGCCACCGTTTTTACCAGCGGGCAGTTTACGGAAGAGGAGGTACAGCAAATTCTAAAAACGGGCAATGGTATGCTTAACCAGCGGATGACCGCTGCACCCTATTTCCAAAATTACCTGCTTGCGCTCACAAAAATTAAAAACACCAGGGATCCGGAAAAAACTTTTCGGGAATGGCACAGTGTGATGGATCAGATGCTGGGGGCTATGGAAACCCGGCGGTTGCGCCCGTTTGATGACTTTCTGGAGTTCTCCACTCAGTTTTTTGAGCGCCGGGCACTTCGCTATTCAGATTCGGGAGGAACCTCCTGGTATGCTTTTACCGATGACTTTTCCTTTGATTTTCAAGACGGGCAGCCCATCGTTGCCTTTGAAGGCCTGGATCTGATGGCACAGCGGCGTACCGACTCCATTTTCATCTACCAGACCTCAGGGGTGTTCGAACCCGTGGAACGTATGTGGAAGGGCACCGGCGGTCGGGTAACCTGGGAACGCCACGGGTTGCCTAAAGGGGTTTTTGCGGAGCTTGGCGACTACGAATTCGAGGCGATCAAAAGCCTGTATACCGTTGAAAGCGCCAAAATGCATTACCCCGTCTATTTTGGAAACAAAGCTGTTGCCGGCACATTTAGCGATAAGCTGGTTTCCAGCAGCGACGCTGTGGAAGGGTCATTTCCAAGGTTTGAGTCTACCGAGCGCCTGGAAGTCAGTAATATCGGCGAAGGAGTTGCTTTTGAAGGCTTCTTCCGTTTGCAAGGCACAACGGTTTATGGTTTCGGTAACAAAAAACAGCCTGCCAAAATCAATATTCGGGATGCCAATAGCACGGCTTCATTCCGTGGAGCTTCTGAACTTTTTACAATACGGCGGGAAGAACGCATTGCCGGCAGTGGGGTAGAAGGTGTGCTCTACTTTGGTACAGACTCAATCTACCACCCTTCCATTGATGTGCGGTTCGAGATTAAAGAGCGGGAGATGACTTTGTCGAGAGGTGAAAGCGCAGCAGACCAGAACCCTTTCTACAGCTCTTTGCATGGTATCAATCTCTATGCCAATACCATGACTGCCTACCTCAATGGAGATTCCATCGCAATCGGGCGTGATAAGCTGCCCTATCAGCGTAAGGAAGATGTTATTTTTGAATCGCTGAACTACTTTACGGAGCAGGATTACCGGCAGTTGCAGAGCATTGCTTCAGTGAACCCGATCGCCATTTTGAAAGTGATGTACGACAACAACGGTGGTGTAAAAACCCTGCCGGCTGCTGATGTGGCTCAACGCCTGAACCCAAAATTTGGAATTGAGAACATCAAAAGCCTGCTTTACGATATGGTTTCCCGGGGGTTCATCAATTACTACCCTGAAGAAGAAATTGTTGAAGTCAAGGATAAAGTATTTCTGTATGCGGATGCCTACCGGGATCTCATCGATTATGATGTCTTACGTATCCGCTCGGTTACGGACAGTACCAATGCGGTAATGAATCTATCGAACAACAGTATTGACGTGCGAGGTGTCGACCTGGTGGAGCTGAGCTCGAAACAACGTGTGGCTTTTAAGCCGGAAGGCGACCATCTGGTGATGCAGGGCAATCGTGATATTGACTTTGATGGAGTACTTTTTGCCGGCCTGACGACCCTCGAAGGCAAAGACTTTCACTTCAAGTATGAGCCCTTTCAGATTAACCTGGATTCCGTTCGCTTTTTCGACCTGTTTGTTCCAACGGGCAAGATGATGAAAAATGGCGAACCG
>CAZNHN010000453.1:915-3728 GCA_964572415.1 uncultured Phaeodactylibacter sp. | reverse complement strand
CCTGCCACTGCCGCACCATACCAAGGAAGTTGTTGTCGAGCAGTACAATTTTCACTGCTGTATCCATTTGAGCGCAAAGCCCGAGCTCCTGAATGGTCATCTGGAAGCCCCCATCGCCGATGAAAGCGACTACTTCGCGTTCCGGCTGCGCCAGTTTGGCGCCGAATGCTGCCGGTAAACCGTACCCCATGGTGCCGGCACCTCCTGAACTGACCCACTGATTGGTCGACTCATAATCGTAGTAGCGGGCTGCAATCATCTGATGTTGTCCGACATCGGTGGCCACCACTGCCTGTCCTTTGGTTTGGCGGGACACTTCGCGTACCACCATGCCCATCCGGATTTGCCCGTCTTCGGAGGGCTGCATATCATGCTTTATGACTTTAGCTTCTTCCTCAGCATCCATTTCCTTAAATCGGGCAATCCATTCCGGATACTGCTTTTCCTTGATCATAGGCAGCAGTTGTTCCAGTGCATCTTTTGCATCAGAAAGCACCGGTACATCTGCATGGACATTCTTATTAATCTCTGAGGGGTCAATTTCTATGTGGATAACCTTAGCCTGCTTAGCGTATTTTTCCAAATTGCCCGTCACCCGGTCATCAAAGCGCATTCCAATAGCAATGAGCACATCACATCGGTTTTGCATCACGTTGGGCGCATAGTTGCCGTGCATGCCCAGCATACCCATGTGCAGGGGGTGGCTATTGGGGATACTGCTCAGTCCATGTATGGTGCATGCCAGTGGAATACCTGACTTCTCTACGAATTGCCGGAAAGCATCTTGTGCATGAGCGATCTGAATACCATGACCAGCCAGAATCAGCGGCTGTTCTGCGGCATTAATCAGCGCGGCGGCGGCAGTTAATGCAGAAGCAGAAGGCTTTGGCTTCGGTTTGTAAGAACGGATAGGCCCCTGCTTTTTGTACTGGAAATCCAGCATTTCAATCTGAGCATTCTTGGTAATATCGATGACAACCGGGCCCGGGCGCCCGCTGTTGGCAACGTAAAATGCTTTGGCAAACACTTCCGGAATTTCCTTTGCAGAGGTGATCTGATAATTCCATTTTGTGACTGGCATGGTACAGTTGATCACGTCAGTTTCCTGAAAGGCATCGCTGCCCAGCAGGTGGTAGTAAACTTGCCCGGTAATACACACCAAAGGGACCGAGTCAAGCATAGCATCAGCAAGACCGGTGATCAGATTGGCTGCGCCCGGACCTGAGGTGGCCATACAAACGCCTGTCTGCCGGGTGACCCTGGCATAGCCTTCGGCAGCGTGTATAGCTCCTTGCTCATGCCGGGGTAAAATATGCCGTAGTTGCTTTTCATAGTGATAAAGGGCATCATAAACCGGCATAATGGCACCACCGGGATAACCAAAAATGGTATCTACCTTTTCTGCAATCAGGCATCGGAGGATAGCTTCGGCGCCTGACATATGCTCCGTTTTTCCCGGTAGGTCGAGGATATCAGTTGAAGTGGCTTGCTGTTTCATACATGGTCGATTTTCATGGTACTTATAAGTAGGCCCGCAGGTTACAATTGGTCGGTTACACAGCCTTCGCTGGCAGAGGTGACCGTTTTGGCGTACTTGCGCAAAATGCCGGTAGTCGCCCGCAATGGTGGTTCCTGCCATCCGGACCGGCGTCTTTCGATTTCAGCTTCGGTAAGGTCGGCGGCCAGGGTATTGTTGACGGCATCAATGATAATGGTATCTCCATCCTGCAGCAGCCCAATGAGTCCACCGGCTTGTGCTTCAGGCGTAATGTGGCCTACTACGAAGCCGTGGGTACCACCGGAGAACCGCCCATCGGTAATCAGTGCGACTTCTTTGCCGAGCCCTTCGCCCATAATAGCAGAGGTAGGCTTTAGCATTTCAGGCATGCCCGGAGCGCCTTTGGGGCCACAGTAGCGGATGACCACCACATCGCCGACTTCAATTTTATGGTTGCTGATGGCTTCGTTGGCTTCCGCTTCACTGTTGAAAACCTTGGCTGTGCCCTTGAAGTATTCGCCTTCCTTGCCCGTGATTTTGGCGACAGCGCCCTGTTCTGCCAGGTTGCCGTAAAGGATGCGGATATGCCCGGTAGGCTTGATGGGGTTGGATACCGGACGGATCACATCCTGGCCTTCCTTTAGCCCCTCTATGGCACTAAGGTTTTCCGCAATGGTTTTTCCAGTCACGGTCATACAGTCGCCGTGCAGGTATCCTTCTTTCAATAGCAGTTTCATCACGCCCGGTACACCGCCTACTTCGTAGAGGTCTTGCATGACGTACTTGCCGCTGGGCTTCAGGTCGGCGATAAAGGGCGTACGGTCACCGATTTTCTGGAAGTCGTCGATAGAGAATTCCACCTCGGCAGCCCGGGCGATCGCAATCATGTGCAGCACGGCATTCGTGGACCCGCCCAGTGCGGTGATTACGGTTACCGCATTCTCAAAAGCCTTTCGGGTCATGATGTCGCGAGGCTTAATGTCCTCGCGCAACAGATGGTGGATCGCAGCACCCACTTTATGGCACTCCGCCTGCTTCTCCAGGCTTTCCGCCGGAATACTGGAGTTGAACGGCAGGCTCATACCCATCGCTTCGATAGCAGACGCCATGGTGTTTGCTGTGTACATACCCCCACAGGCGCCCGGCCCCGGGCAGGCATTTTTGATTACGGCTTTGAAATCCGTTTCCTCAATCGTCCCGGCAATCCGCTGCCCGTAGGCTTCAAAGGCAGAGACGATATCCAGTTTTTGATCTTTATGGCAGCCCGGAGCGATAGTTCCCCCATAGACGATAAGCCCGGGACGGTTGAGGCGGG
>CAZNHN010000453.1:0-905 GCA_964572415.1 uncultured Phaeodactylibacter sp. | reverse complement strand
ATCATGGCGCCCGGCATATTCTTATCGCAGCCCACCACCGGTACGATCGCATCATACCACTGTGCAGAAGCCACTGTTTCAATTGAGTCGGCAATGATATCACGGGAAGGTAGAGAAAACCGCATACCATCGGTACCCATTGACATGCCATCGCTTACTCCGATGGTATGAAAAATCAGACCTAGCAGCCCCTCGGCCTTTACACCGCCTTTGATTTCGGCCGCGAGGTCGTTGAGGTGCATATTACAAGGGTTGCCCTCCCAGCCGGTACTGGCAATGCCCACCTGTGCTTTTTTAAGGTCTTCTTCTGTGAGCCCCAGGGCATAGAGCATCGCCTGAGCGCCTGGGCGGGTGTCGTCCTGGGTTAATTCCCTGCTGTATTTATTGATTACTGCCATCTTAATTTGGTGCTTAAAAAAAACAAGCCAACACGCATCGGCCGGGCCGGGCGGGGCTTGTATGTATTTTTGTAATGGTTTATAAAAGCTAAGGTTTTCAAATGTAAAGGGGGCAGGGGCCATTTGCGAATTAAAAACGGTGGAGTGCTACGGTTTGTTAAAGTGATTTTTAGTGTATAAGTATTTGAATTTCAATTGATTGAGCAGGATTGGCTTACGAAATTGGGAAGGGGCTCTATACCCGACGAGAGCACACTGATGCCGCTGATCTGACTGATCACGCTGGTCCTGGCAATCCAGTGCCGCCGCACAAGCATGCCCCTGCTCTTATGCCCCGCTCGCAATCTGTGCAAATCTGTGTAATCAGTGCAATCTGTGTTCCTACCCTCCACCTAACGCAATAGCACACTGATGCCGCTGATCTGACTGATCACGCTGGTCCTGGCAATCCGGTGCCGCCGCACAAGCATGCCCCTGCTCTTATGCCCCGCTCGCAATCTGTGCAAA
>CAZNHN010000452.1:2532-3732 GCA_964572415.1 uncultured Phaeodactylibacter sp. | reverse complement strand
GACGAGGACGTGCTTTCCAGCTTGGGCAGCACATCCGTCTGAAACAGGTAGGCGAAAGCCGGTATGCCCACAATGGTAAAAGAAGTGGCACTGATGATGAGCGACTTCATCTCCTTCAGGTACTTCGCAATGGTATTGGAATTGATGGCGTAGCAGATGCAGCCGACGATTACCAGCAGCCCGTACCAGGGGTTGCCCTCCATGCCCGCCTCCCGGCTGAACAGGATGAGCGTGGCCGCTCCTGCCAGTCCGATGAGCACCCCCAGTAGCTTAAGCCAGCGCGCCTTTGCCCCGAATAGCAGCACACCCAGTACCAACGTAAACAAAGGCACCAAAGAGTTGAGCACGCCCGCCATGGAACTGCTGATCTCTGTCTGAGCAATCGCGAACATAAAAGCCGGGATAGCAGTACCCGTGAGTCCCACAATGACCAGAAATGGCCAGCGCGACCAGTCCACTTTCCGGAACTGATAAAGCAGGAAGGGCAGAAAGCACAAGGCCGAAATCGCCAGACGCAGGCAGGCTACCTCCGTGCTGGAGTAGACCACCAGCCCCTTTTTAATGAGGATATAAGAACTGCCCCAAATCAGGCTCAGGGTAACGAGGATAACCCAGCTCATCAGGTCCGGCTGGCTGTCCTGTTCAACTTCTGATTTGGGCGGAGTGGATGTTGCGTTCAAAATTTACGATCTTTGTTTTCTGATGCAGACCACTAAAAAACCAGAGCAAGGATCAAAAGTTGTAACGATGGAGGAGGAACCGCTCAAGGAAGACATGCCTACCCGCCTGCTGCACCTCAGGCAGCGGGCGAAAAGCGATAAGCGGGCGAATAAAAAGTATTTCCAAAAGCTCAAAAAAAAGCCGCCCCGGCAGTTGGACGCCACCGTTGCCCAGCTGCACGATGAGGTGTTTGAAGAGACCGACTGCCTGCAATGCGCCAACTGCTGCAAGTCGGCCAGCCCCATATTCCGTGACCGCGATATTGAGCGTATCGCCAGCCATTTGAAAATGCGCCCTGCCGAATTCGTGAGCCAGTACCTGCACCTGGATGACGAAGGCGACTACGTCCTCAACGAAACGCCCTGCCCCTTCCTCGGCAGCGACAACTACTGCTCCATTTATGAGTACCGCCCCAAGGCCTGCGCCGAGTACCCGCACACCAACCACAAGGGCTTCCACCAGATTCTGGATTTGACGCTG
>CAZNHN010000452.1:0-2522 GCA_964572415.1 uncultured Phaeodactylibacter sp. | reverse complement strand
CGATCTGCCCGGCCGCTTATGAGGTGGTGAAGCGGTTGCGGGAGGCGCTGCCGGCGTAAAGTTGGTTCTAATTTTGTTGGCCTACAGAGAGAAAAACCCAGCAAAAATGAGGAGAGCAATTGGCGATTGAGCTATATCTGGCAGCCAGTAACTAAGTCACAACAGGGCAAATACCAGTGCAAAGCTTTACTCACAAGCTATCGGCTCTTTTTGCTTTAGCATTTCAGATAGGGTTTCACCCTGCACAACCTCTGAGTCGATCGCTAAGTCTTTGACGAATTGAAGCAAATCCACCTTTGTCTGCCTGCACAGCTCATTTGTGCGGAGCATAATGGCTATTGACTTAGCGATTAGGTTTGGTGGCAGGTTGCCCCTTTGTATTTCTTGCTGTAGCAACCGCTTGATTTTCCTATCAAAGAAAATTGTTACATCTGACTGAGCAATGTGAATGAATGTGATGGTGATTGCACGCTGCATACAGGAATCTGGTGCTGGCTGTTTTACATTTATTTGAGGGAAGCCCTCTTTGGAAGCATACTCCATGATTTCAAAGAAATTATTCCTGAAAACCTCATGACGCTTTGCTTTGTCCGACAAGTAATTGACATCCGACTTATCGTAATTCACATGGGTCTGATCGTTGCTTAACATTTGGCAATAATTGGGTGACTGGAGTTCTGCAGTATTGCAACGACATAGGAGTAACAGCGAAAAAGCGGCAATACAATTCATCTTAGCAACCTTCATCATGCGCATTTTCTTTACAGCGTTGTAAAATAGCCTGTTTTTCCTGCTATACCACCCGTGCCCTAGATTCAATTCTTAGGAAAGGTACCCCATTTATTCTAAATCAAATCTTTCCAGATACTCGCTCAAAGGTTCCAACCCTATTTCCAACCTCCTGTAATCAACAGAGTCGGGATTTTCAATAGGGTGCAGTTCGCCATTTACAATTTGACTGCCATATACCTGTTTATAGTCGTTGAAAACCAGTAACCGGTCGGTCAATAAAACCAATCTTTCAGGGTGCAGATCACCAGATTGGACCAACCCTTCAATGTACCGGTAATAATAAGCCATCTGTTCCTTCTCATTATGCTGTATCATCGACCAAAATACCTTGACGCTTCTTTCTCCATGTTCCTCCAAAGTTGGAAGGCCACAGTCTTTCTCTATGGACGCTATTATTATTTTCCGGAAGTCAAAAAAATCTAATGTGTCAGGAGGAGTTGTATCGAGAAGGTTCTTGATCTCTTCCGTTTCCAGCCTGTAGAGATCGTCAATAATAAACTCTAAACTATCACAATTAATAGAAACAAGGGGAACCTTGTCGCCAGGGTGGTACCCAATGTTTTTAATCAGAATGGCTAAAATATTATCCTTATACGTTGCGGGCCGAATGACAACTCTTCGAATGTTATGGCTTTCATCCGCATAGTAGTCAGCAGCCCACTCCCCTCTTTTAAAGCGCTCTAGTTCGCTAGCAGTGGCTTTGCTGTGATCGGTTGTCTCGAATGCTGCATCATCTAATGACCAGCGTTGATTTTCCTTCAGCTCTAATATTTCATCTCTCGATAGCTTCATTAGAGGTTCTTTGCCTCTCTGTGAACAGCCTGCCAGGGATAGGCTCATAAGAACAATAAAGAAGTAAATAAGACGGATTGTGGTGTTTAAATTTTGGCACATAAGTTGCTGTTTCTGCTATTCATTATCCATACCAAAGCAATTACTCGATAAAGAAACCTTTTATTTCTCACCATTGTATAAGAACTGCCCCACCAAAGTATCAACCGCAGCAGCCACCGGAACAGCAGGGTCTGTTTTCAATTTAGCGCCCCGGAAAACCTCAACAATATGCCCGGTTTGATCTACCACTATAGTACTCGGATAGCCCAATATCATCCTGAAGCGATCTTTGATGATGGTTTCAGCATCGGGCACTTGGTTGAAGTGAAAAGGATTTTGAATCCAGCACTTTTTGCGCTTCAGCTTTGGTATCCTTGGTTAGAGCAACAAAGTTGACTTCCTCATCTCCATACTTGGCCACTAACTGGTTGAGTTGCGGGATTTCTGCGACACAGGGGGCACATTCCTTGAACCAGAAGTTGATAACCGTCACCTTTCCTTTCAAACGGGAGGCACTTACTTTCCTGCCATTGATATCATCTGCCTCGAAATCAGGTAAAAGGGCACCAATCAGGCACTTCACATCGAACCCCGAATAGACAACACCTGTTTCGCCGGTTCCAACCACTTCAAATGTACTGGTCTGTACGTCTTGCATTCAGGCTTCGAGGCGGTCATTGTAGAGATTGTTGCGCTGACAAGAATGGAACGATAATATCAGCAGGAGGGCTGTAATCAAGCAGAATAAGTGCAGGTAGTACCTGCACGGAATAACCCTGATTTGCATCATTATTCATTTTAGACGAAAAAATTAACTTTCCTTAAGACACCTTAACCAAAGTCACTCCACCCCCCAATCCACAATCCCCTTCTGCTCCGTGGAAAAACTGACGCCC
>CAZNHN010000451.1:642-3786 GCA_964572415.1 uncultured Phaeodactylibacter sp. | reverse complement strand
GCTGGAAGGCACGGGAGGAGTGCCACCTTATGAATTCAGTTCAGACGGGCAGGTTTTTCAGCTGGCACCAAGCTTTGAAAACCTGGCTGCAGGCAATTACACCTTTGCAGTAATGGACGCCAATGGGTGCCTGGCCAGCATTCAAGGCAGCGTATCCCAGCCCCCGGAGCTCATCGTGGATGCAGGAGAAGACATCAGGATTGAGCTGGGCTATAGTGGGCAAATAGATGCGAGCGTGTCCAACCCCGATGTTTCCTACAGCTGGATGCCGCCCGATTCGCTCTCCTGTACCGATTGCGAAGACCCGGAGTCCAATCCGGTCAATACTACTTTATATACGCTCACGGTGACCGATGAAAACGGCTGCCTGGCGGTTGATTCTGTTGCCGTGCGTGTGATTAAGAACCGCCCGGTATTTATCCCTAACGCCTTTTCACCAAATGCTGATGGCAGGAACGATGCGTTTACCGTCTATGCAGGGCCGGGAGCCCGCCGGATACAGGAGCTAAAGATATTCAACCGTTGGGGCGGGATGGTCTACGATGGGCAAGACTTCCCACCTAATGCGCCAGAGTTCGGATGGGACGGCACCTTCAGAGGAGAGCCCGCCCAGATTGGCGTGTATGCCTACTATGCGAAGGTGGAATTCATTGATGGTATCGTCGTCCTCTTTGAAGGCGACATACAAGTCGTAAGGTAGGTTGAAAAATAACCCAGGCTTTATAAAACGCGAAAGGGTTTCAGGTAATAGCTTTACCTGAAACCTTTTCTTATGCTAAGGTATATGTAAGATTCCGTTCTTTTCCAGACTGAAGAAGAACAGAACAAAGGATATAAAAGAGACAGCAGGCTGTCTGTGCTAATTATCCCAGATCTCTTTCCTTTTCCAGCTTGTAGCGAGCCTTAAGCACTTCGTGCCGGCGCTCAACGGAAGGCTTCGTGAATTGCTTACGCTTACGCAATTCCTTAATTACGCCAACATTACGGTGCTTACGCTTGTAGCGCTTCAGCGCCCGGTCAATAGACTCTCCTTCTTTTACGTTGATGATGATCATGTACGAACTATAAAATTGAGGGCGGAGACATCCTGCCCGTTTGGTGAAAAAATAATCAAATCAATTGACGAAATCACAGCCTTGATTGACAGGTCTGCAAATTTGCCCGGCAAAGGTAATAATAATATTAAAACGAGGCAAGGAAAAATGAACAACCCACTCCTAACATGAAGAAGTGGGCTGTCATTTTTAGGCAAAGGGAGAACCTATTTTAGAAACTCAGACATTTGCTCCCAGTTACGATCGTGTTTATTTGCCTGATTAAGAAACAAGCAACGAACCGGCAGCAAAACAAGTCAGGGAGAACCCTGAGGGCGTGAGTTCATAGTGTTCGAAAAGATACCTGCCATAACGGCAGGCACCCGTACTGATAAATGCACAAAATTCTTGTTGGCGATGGGAGGTAAGCAAAAAAGAAACTCTTCATAATATCGGTCTCAACAGATAAAATGAATAGTTATTTTTGTTATTGTGGCGATTGTTGAATAATTTTCACGCAGTATATGGACGGTTGTTCAAAAAAGCAATTAATTATCTGTATTTCAACCCAGACACTCGCTCTACATTCCCTTATAAGGAACTGACAACCAAAGACTTAAGCAACTCCCAACAACACCCTGTAAAATCATGAAATTTGCACATTCCCCATTTCTGTATATCCCTCTACTCTTTTTCTTAGTACCTCCTGTTCAGGCTAATTCAGAAAACTGCGAACAATGGTGGACTCAGGAGCACATTTCAGAGGACGGCCCCAAAGATTTAATTATCCGGATGTACGATTTAATGCGCGAAGAGGACGAGCACTTTCTTTGCCTGATTGACTACTACCGGAATCACCACCTGACAACCCCGGAATACAAACAGCTCTTCTATAATTTCATGGGGCAATACTTCAATAATACAGGGAAGTTTGACTCGGCCAAAACCTATATACTCCTTGCCATCGGTCAGGATAGTTTACTGACAGACAACCCCGAGGCCCTGCCGGCAGACCTGGCCACCCTGGGTAATACAGAATTATTTCAACGCAATTACAATGAAGCGCTAACCTACTATAAAAAAGCCCTCGATGCAGTGGACTGGAACGGACGCCCTTTTGTGATTGCCAATATCTTCGCAACGATGGGGGTCTGTTACGTAGAACTGGAGATGCCGGGCAATGCCCTTGCTCATTTCTCAACTGCTCTCGAATACAGTATTCGGGACAGCACCCTCCATTCCACCGGCAGGCGGCTTATGATTCGCCACAATATAGGCGTAGTGCATAATGTCCGAGGGCAGCACCAACGGGCCCTTAAGATCCTTGAGCCATTGGTCGACTCCCTTGAGCATATTGACTACCCCTATCTCGAAAGGCTGCTGCATAGTAGTATTGGCTATGCCTACCTTGAGACCGGGCAACTGGAGCAGGCCGAACAGCACCTGAGGACACTGCTCGGTGACGAGATGAATTTTGACATTAATCAGGAAGAGCTCTACTATTACTTACTGGAATTGTACGCGCAACAAAATGCAACCAACAAAATGAAGCCGATTCTTGATGCCGTCTCCGCACACTATCAGGAGCTCGGCATACCGCCTTTATTTGAACATTTCTATTGGGCCGGGCAGTATCATGAACTTTCCAAACAGGATGCCAAAGCGGAATCCCTCTACAAAGAAGGGCTTAGCCATATACCAGGGGACTCCTTTCCCGCCAACCGGGCGCGGTTCTATAAAGCCCTGGCAGAACTCTACCAAAGCACCGGCCAATGGGAAAACGCCTACGAGTATCAAACACAGCATGTTAATGCTTTGCTCGAACAACAGGAGCATGACCAAACCCGTGCCGCAGAGGATATAGCTGTGGCTTACGAAGTGAAAGAGTACCGGACCCGTGCCGAAGAAGCGCTCGCCCGGGAAAACCTGTCTCTGGTGCGGGCAAAACTGGCAGAGCGCAAAGCCCTCTACTTCACCTGGGCAGTAGCCTTTAGTATCCTTACCCTGTTATTATTGGGCTTCAACTACTGGCAGTACCGGCAACGGTCCAAATCAAAGCAGGAAGCCATACGGGAACGCAACAAACGCCTTGCACAGGAACAGCAGCAAA
>CAZNHN010000451.1:0-632 GCA_964572415.1 uncultured Phaeodactylibacter sp. | reverse complement strand
GCTTGAGCAAACGGCGGCTTAACTACACCATCGGCGTGACATACGACACCACCAGCGGTGATATGCGCGTGCTACTCGAACGCATCCGTGAGTTGCTCCGTGCTGAGGAGAAGGTCGATAGCGACTCGATCACCGTACTGTTCACCGAGTTTGCCGATAGCTCACTCAACATCTTGATCCGCGCCTATGTGATGATCGCCGATTAGGGCGAGTTCCACCATTACCAGGAACAGATTCACATGCAGGTGATGGACATCGTGGACTCGCTCAACCTGAGCATGGCCTTCCCCAGCATGTCGCTCTACGTGGAGAACCTGCCGACGATGACGCCGCCCGAACAATCACCCGCGCCCAAGCTCTCCCCGCGTGAACGGGCGTTGATGACGGGTGAGGTCAAAAAGGCGGAAGCCCTTAAGCCCAAAGTGAGCGAAGCCATTGGCAAATACCACAAACGCCCGGACTACCTGGAACGCAAAATTCACCAAATATTTATGGAAGAAGACATCCTTCCACAGTTTGAAAAGGAGTTCCAGTTATTCTACCCTGATTTCTCCCGCTCCTTGGTCCGGGACATACCCAACCTCACGGACAAACAACTGCGGTATGCCATGCTTATCGCGCTGGGCTTAAGC
>CAZNHN010000450.1:0-3791 GCA_964572415.1 uncultured Phaeodactylibacter sp. | reverse complement strand
ATCTACATCATGGAATTTGGAGCCCCAACTATCGGCCAGGGGGCTGCCGTAGACTGTACGCCGCTCCCAGGCACCATTAATATAGGTATAGTAAAAAATGCCTTCCTGAAAGCCCGAGCCCAGTAGCTCAGGACTGCCGTTCTGATCAATATCTGCCATATCCCGGATGTGGAAATTCACATCATCAATGGGCATAAAATCACCAAATGATAAATCATCATAATTAAAGGTGATTCGGGCCGATTGCATGGTCCCTCCGTCGGGCCTAAATCGCCCGTAAATATGTAGAACAGGCTGTGTAACTTCCGGCTGGAAGAAGAGGTAAGGAGGAAATTCGGCTAGCCCAATTGGCACCCGGAAAGGGGCACTGACTGCCGGGCTGTATGTCCCCGGCCCCGTCCCCATCATGATATGGAATGCGAAATTGGGCGTGACTTCATTTAGGAAGCCGGTAAAAATGAGGTCCGGCCAGCCATCGGTATTGAGGTCAGCGAGCTGTAGCCCTTCCATGAATTCGCCTTGCAGAATGGTGATTTCCTGCCCAAAACGCTCCTGCCCCTCCAGTCCGGTGTTTTTATACCAGACCAGGCGGGAGGGATTGCCGACGGAAGCAATGACATCCGCGTCGCCATCCAGGTCATAGTCACCAGTGATTGCATCGTTGACCGCAGCCGTAGTGGGAAGAATACGGGTAAGCCCAAAGGTGCCCGGCTCGGGCAGCGTCATTTGCCAGGATAGGCGGTTGGGCGATTCTGACAGAAGCACGAAGTCCTTTTTGCCATCATTATTCAGGTCTGCCGGCATAGCCTTTACTGTTTCCTGGTTAAGGGGGTGGAGGATTTGGCGGGGCGTCCACTGTGCCTGTAAGGAAGAAAGTAAAGGCAAGGCGCAAAGAACGGTGAGGTATTGACGGTAGTTCATACGGGCAGATTTGGATGTTGAGTCGAACCAGAACTATCCTAAAGTTAGCCTGTTCAAACAAAAACCTTACTTATTTTATGCGAATTATTCTGCAACGTGTTAGCGAAGCATCGGTAACTGTAGACGAGAAGATCGTCGGTGAGATTGGGCCCGGGCTTTTATTGTTTGTGGGCATTGAGGACGAGGACACCGATGAAGACCTGGAGTGGCTGGCCAGTAAGATTGCCAAAATGCGCATCTTCAGCGATGAGGAAGGCAAAATGAACCACTCGGTCAAAGATGTGGACGGCGATATTTTGGCGGTTAGCCAGTTTACCCTGCACGCCAGTGTGAAGAAAGGCAACCGCCCTTCCTTTATGGGAGCTGCCCGTCCGGAATACGCCATCCCGATGTATGAGAAATTCATTAAAATACTGGAGATTACTTCCGGCCGTACGGTGGAGACGGGTGAGTTTGGTGCGGATATGAAAGTGCGCCTGCTCAATGATGGACCGGTCACCATTTTCATTGACAGCAAAAACCGCGAATAACCCTATGCCACAAGAACTGACCCTGCGCGAAGCCCAAGCCACCGTAGACGAGTGGATCAAGACCATCGGCGTGCGCTACTACAATGAGCTGACCAATACCGCTGTGCTTATGGAAGAGGTGGGCGAAATGGCCCGGCTGATGGCCCGGCTGTACGGCGAGCAAAGCTTCAAGCGCCCGGAGGATGCCGAGGCCGCGCCGAAACAACTGGCAGATGAAATGGCGGATGTACTCTTTGTACTGATCTGCCTTGCGAATCAGACCGGCGTGGACCTCACCGAAGCGCTACACCAGAACCTTGCCAAAAAGACGAAGCGGGATGCCGACCGGCACGCGAATAATGAGAAGCTGAAGTAAATTACAAAGCAATCTCCAATCCGTTTCTCAGTGCATACATGGTATTAGGCACAGGAATAGGTGGTCGCTCATCATACATCAGCTGGAAGTACGTCCGAAACGCCAGTTTTTCACCGATTTTGAAGGTTAAGCTTGTTTCGGAGGAGATCCGGAAGTCGCCAAAGTCGGCCAGATTGGGCTGAAAATAGGTGACATGGTTGATGTTGAAGGTCTCTGTGACCTGAAAACCACCGGACAGGTAGGTGCTCAGGCGGTGGTCATACAGGAAGACATTCACGCTCCGTTCTTCCGGCACTTCAAAAACATCCGTGGAGGCTTCGTGCTCATACATGTACAGTAGCCCAAAGAACAACTGACTGCTATCCGTGCGCAGCAGTTTTACCCTGGGGCCGGTACCGGTCAGCACCCTTGCATCAATTTGCTGGATCTGGTCGTATTGAAACTGCGTGAAGGCTTCCCAGGTCAGCCAGTCATTAGCAAGGTAGTTGTACCGCAGGTGCCCGAAGGCATTGTTGGCAAAGTTGCGGGGCACGCTGCCGGGGTCTTCCACATTTCTGAACTGGGTAAGGTTGTAGGCACCAAGCAGCATCCAACGGCTTTTGTCCGTATCGTATTCCAGCCTGAGGCGGCTGCCCAGGCTGAGGGTTTGCCCGGCTTTGTTGCGGGTGAGCCCGAAATCCAGTCCTGCTTCTGCCAGCCAGCCGTCTTCATTGGTGGAACGGAGCTTTTCGGTATTGACGACCTGAAGGTAAGCCAGTGAAGGGAGTAGACATAATAGCAGAAGGAGTTGTTGTCTCATCATTTTTGGGTTTGCGTTTCTACGCGAAAGTAGGAAGACTTGTTTACTCTCCATGCATCCCAAATGGCTGGTTTTGATCTCTGGCCGGATAAGCTTCACGCTCAACCCGGCCGGGCATATAGATCAGGGTTCCTGCGAGGCTACGTCAAGCTCAGAGCTTCTCCTCAAAGGGTACAAAAATAACGGCCTCCCCCGCTGTGAATTCGACCACTTCGTCGGTACTAAACGAGGGCATACCGTCTGCCTGATCGGCTTCCACGTCGTAGCGCCCGACATCTGCATTGAAAGTACATCGTACAAGCAGGCCCATGCGGGGAACCATTTCTGCTCCGATGTCTGTAAAGTTGTAGTCTTCTGTTGCAGTGATGGTGAGTAGGCCATTGGGGCTATCCAGGAAGCGCGACTGTGAGGTTTCTATATCCGGTGTGTTCCCATTTAAAGGCAACAGGAGGCTAAAATGGAAATTAGTACTGACCTCACCACCGAGTTCATACTGATTGCCAGCGGCGAAGAAAGCGCGTACTTCATCAGCCTGCCACACCTGGTCTTCACCCACATTGTCTGGCCAGAATTGCAGCTCAATACGTGGCTCGATACGCACGGGTGCATTGATATTCGCATTATATGCCCCGACCAATAGTGTCGGTCCGTTATTGCCGGAGGAAAGGGTGCTGCCGAGGAAGAAACGTTGTCCTTCGGGCCCGCTGTTGGCCGGGCCTATGAATAAGTCAAAAGGCATTTGTCCGTTACCGTCGCTCACGATACCCTGGAAGTAGAATTCCGGCTCATCGATTTCAGGGGTGAATGCCTTCGTCATTTCGTTTTGCATACTGTCACAGCTTACTAAAAATGCAGCTGTCAAAAGGATGGTCATTAACTTATACATGGCATTGATTGGTTTTGAATGTTAAAAAATACGAGCTTCTAACCCAATAGACAAGTTGCGTATACGATGATCCGATGCCTCTCCTAAAACTTGCTGAATCCCTGCGTAGCTACCCATCCGTATATGTAGCCCTTGGGCCAGTTGGTAGTAGAGATTAAGGCTGGCGCCAAAGTCCCAGTCCGGATAAGGTGAACGGTCGAGCTCCCGCTCGTACAGCGGTTCCACTACAAAGCGGTTGGATATGCCCATTTGATTTTCTTCGTTGTTGATATTCAGGCCGGTCACGCGGACTTGTCCTTC
>CAZNHN010000449.1:0-3801 GCA_964572415.1 uncultured Phaeodactylibacter sp. | reverse complement strand
CGGTGCCCAGACTTCTTTTGATCAATTTGCTGATCGGTTTGGCTCCGGGTTCCGGCCATTCCGGTCGGATTGCTGTGGGTTTCAGTAGTACATTTCGGATGACGATATTGCGCATATCCCCTTCGGTTTCAGACCCAAACTGAATACATCGGGTTTCACTGGCCAATACACAATTGGTCACCAAAATATTTTCATTGGTTGCTTTACCCTTTGTTTTAAACACCAGGCCATCGTCACCCACATCTACGCTGCAGTTTTGAATGGTTACATCTCTGCATGAATTGATATCTATGCCATCGTCATTAGCATTGGCATGTCCAGTAATCGTAATGTTGTCGATATCGATCTTTTCGCAGTTTTCCATGTGCACATGCCAGTTCTGACAATACTGTATATCAACATCCCTCAGCAGGATGTCTTCGCAGGAAATAAAGTGGATCATCGCGGGCCTCTTGGGTTTATGCCATTTCCCATGCTTATCAACAGTTACTTTGAAGTCAGTTCCGTTGCCGCCATTACCGTCAATAACACCAAGCCCGGTAATGCTGATATTTTTGGCTTGATGCGCAATAATAAATGCAAAGCGGGTCTTACCTGCCATTACTTCGTGTCCTCCATAAGATCGGTTTATGGAAGTATAATCCACTTCCAACATAGGGTAATCCTTTAGCTCAGTGCTGGCGAGTAATTTGGAGCCGGGAGCCAGGAAAAGATGGGTATTACTTTTTAGTACGATTGATCCGGAATAAAAGATGCCGGGCGGGATAATGATTTCCCCACCCCCTCTTGCATGCGCAGTGTCAATGGCTGCCTGAATAGCTGCTGTATTTAGAGTGATGGAGTCCCCAACGGCCCCAAAATCGGTGATCGAATATTGAACAAGCGGTGTTTTTGCACCACCTTTACCTGAGAAGAGTAGTAGTAAGGAGGAAAGCAATAAGACTTGACGGATGGTAGTTGGCATATTTTTCCGATGTATTTTTGGCCAGCTGAACGTTCCTTTTGTTGGGAGGAATAGGGCCAGGCTGAGCTGTTTGTGTTTAGTCGTTTTTTTAATAAGGAATTTTAGATAAATCTATACCCAATGCTTCCTGGGCTATCCGGTAAATAGCTTCTTGTTCGCCTTCAAAGTGAAAAGTAGCATGGTTATGTGTCATAGCTTTCCCCGGCTGAAGGGCTTTTGCACTGGAAGAAGACTCGAGCTCATAAAAGGGGCCAAGTTGACTTCCGTCTGCCAGCGGTCCGTCATTGTATGCATTGACAACATCGCCACGGTAGGGGTATTCGTGGTGCTCCCAAAGTGAATTGACATATAAACTGTCTCCGTCAAAAGAATGCTTTACAATGGTCAACACCTGATTGATCGGGTCATAACTGCCTAACTGTCCTGTAGCATTAGCAGGAGGAAGGCCAATCTTAGACCGGTATTTTCCATCGCCCCTGAAGTACACCACACCGCTATCTGCCTGAAGCCTGGAATCATCAATAGAGCCAAAATATGCGGAGTTGAGCTGAAGGGAATCCTTGTATGGCAACAGAATGACCGTCTCTTCAGAAGGGGCGAACATACCTAGGATCCAGATAGACAGCAGTCCTTTGTCCCTGCTCCAGTCCTCCACATTTTGATTGGTCACTTTGTTTTGGCTTTGGTACCCTACATAAGCGCAATCATCCTTCAGTGTGATGCCGAGATTTTGTTCTATTTCTTTCTTGCCAAAAATGGAAACTTCCCGTTCTACCTTTAAATCAAAAACAAAGCCTTGATAATTTCTAAGCTGGAAACGCTTTTCAAATACAGCACGGTCCGCGGAAACTGAACTTATATCGAAGGGTTCGGTATCAATCACTTTCGGTGTTTCCCAATTGGCAAAGTCAAAAGAAGCACCAGGGGAAAAGAAAACGGAATATTGACCACCCTCCGGACCCAGCCAAAACCGATCTTCACCGCCCACCGCATTGATCTTTGGTTGGATTGCTCCGGAGGCAATCAGCTTGTGGTTGATCCAGCCGTAGCTCTTCCCTTTTTCACCCTGAGCAGTGCTTGTCATCACGCGCCCCTGATAGTCGGGTACAATGGCTATCTGAGATTGGCCATCGTTTTCTTTTAGGAGGACTGTTTTCTTATGGGCTTTCAGAAAATGGATATCGTATCCGAACGTACCTTCCCCAGGCTGTTCATCGCAAGCCACGATAGAAAGCAGAGACAGGAGCCAGATTAGGGTTTTTATTTGCTTCATGGATTTATTTTGTATAAAGTTCAAAAGTCAATCTATTGCCCTCACCAACGGTTTGAACCTCCTTAAAGCGTTTCTTTAACCCTTCTCCTAACTGAAAGGACTTTAAGCTGGCCTCCCCATGCAATACTTCCAGGTCTACCACCCAGTTCCCATGCTCATTTGAAATAAGGCAAGTGCCCCAGGCAGACCCGTTCGACCAAAACCACTTACCGGCCTTGGGATGGAACTGCATAGACTGCTCCACCGCTGAGAACTGAAAACCACTCTGTGCCAAAACACCTGCCCAGGAAGCCATTGCCCGCGCATAATGATGCCCGCATTCTGCTTCATCAAAGGGGTTGCGTTTGCTGCCGTCGTAGCGGCTTCGAATATTCCGGATCACCTCCAGCCCTACAGCTTCCATTCCTTCGTAAAGCATGCCAATAGCGGCCGTGTACTCAAAGCCGGTCATCACTTCCGACCAGTAGGGAAAGGGGACCTCAGGACGCCCGCCTTTCGGATAACTCACCATCAATAGGGCTTTTTCGTCGCCCATAGCGTAGGACCGCATGTTGTTGAAATGCTCGAACAGGGTTTCCCGTTTGTTGTAGCGGTTGATACTTTGGAGGGTGGTTTTAAGGTTTTCGGGCTTGGCCAGATAGCCCAGCCCCAGCACATGCGCCATATACTGCCCCACCAATTGGTCAATCAGACAGCCTTCCTCCAGTTGGTACTTTGGGTGCTCCAGATCTTCACTGCCCATGCCGCCCATCAACCCTTTGGCGATGTCATCGAGTGATTTCGGAACTTGTAGCTGGTGGATATAATATTCTCCGTTGAACAGATTTTCGTCCGTCCATTGGCTGCCGTATTCGAAAAGCGTTTGGCACTTCTTCGCCAGGTCTTTTTCACCCAGGTAATCCGCCATCTGCTGCATGGCCTTGAGGGCGCCCAAATACCAGAATTGCATCTGTGGATTGGGCCCGAAGTATTCCACATCCATAGTGTTGTGCTGCACGCCTTCCATTACGCCGTCCTGATCACCGTCCCAGCCCCCTTTTATCCAGGCAAAGGTAAAGGCAGACTTCACCTGCGGCCAGTGCTTTTTCAGGAAGGCATCATCTCCGGAGAGTTGCCATTCCCGGTAAAACTTCATAATCGCACCCATTTGTCCGTCGGCAGCGGCTTTGCGGTAGAGGTGGGCACTGTCAAGGGGTAAATTCACCCGAAAGCTCATGAAGCCGTCTTCACGCGTGGCATGCCCAAACTCCACTTCCCGCATGCTGCGTGCCAGATCTGCAAAAGTAAAGGCCGTGGCCTGTTCATAATTCCAGACGTGCGTACAGGAACCGAAGCAGGAACCAAAGCGGTCGAATACCCCTTCCCAGCCAAACATTTTCCCATCTTCAGTCCGGAAGACCGTTTGCGAGCGCAGGGTGCTTAGGTTGAAAAGGGCGGCTTCCTTCACCACTTGGCTGTAATCACTCGCCATCAACGCCTCCACAAACGGCGATACCATCATCGTGAGGCCGGGGACCTATGTGGAGAACATCGACTTTATCGGAAAGGCCATCCACTTGAAGAG
>CAZNHN010000448.1:0-3818 GCA_964572415.1 uncultured Phaeodactylibacter sp. | reverse complement strand
GAGGTAATCCAATTGCAGTTCTGTTTCCATATGCTCAAAGCTTAGGTAAAACTTAATGAAGTCCATGACACGGGAAACTTTTTGCCGGTTGTGCCCTGCCTTCAATAATCTTTTAATTAACGTTAGTTTCAATTCCAAGAGTTCCTGGTCCGGGCGTTTTTGGAAACTCTCCCAGGCCAGTTCCAAAGCAATTGAAAAAGGGTTGTCCGGTACTTTCTGAAAATCTGCAGCCGTACAATTCCTTAATTTAAAGGTATCAAATTCATATTGCAAGTGCGTCTTTAAAAAATGATACTCGAATGCCCCGGGATGATAAGATTTCTGCTCATCTGTAAGTATAGCAATCGCATGCACCGGCACCTGATACCGGTCGTAAATACGGTAGAAGTAGGTGAACATCCGCCTGGCAAAGTCTTCATCCTTATAACCCTGTACTTCAATATGTATGAGTACCCACTCCTCCTGACCATCGCCAGTAAAAATTTTAGCCAGCTTATCTGCTATGCGGTCTTTCTCCTGAGCTTCCGGAAACAGGGCTTCCAGCTCCTTGTCTAAAAAAGCTACACCACGGGAAAAGTCGAAGTCATCGATCGATTCCGGGTAAAAGAAGGCAAAGAAATCCTCAAAACAGTCTTCGAGAATTCCCTTCCAAAGGATATCTTTTCTGATCTTTCGGGGCATCGCGTTAGTGATTGTACCCCAAAAATAAGACAAAAACCGCATTAATACAATAAATAAATTCAAACAAATAAGTTTATGAGGCTCCGCATTCACACCTTCCAACTACCGCTCAAACACACCTTTTCCATTGCCCATGGCTCACGCGATGCAACGCCCAGCCTGATCGTTGAGCTTTCGGAAGGCATTCATTCCGGTTTTGGGGAAGCTACTGAGATCCGCTACTACGGAGTTGCGCTGAGCGAGATGGCCGAACGCCTGGAAGCACTGCGCCCGGTCGTTGAAGCCCTCCCCCTGAAGTCGCCCGAAATCCTTTGGGATCAATTGCAGCCTCACCTGGAAGATGCCCCCTTTCTGCTTTGTGCTTTGGACGAAGCCCTCCACGATTTGTTTGGCAAGGTGCATGGCGCACCGGTGTACGAACTTTGGGGACTGGAGCGAGCCACTACACCCCGTTCCAACTATACCATCGGCATAGCGAGCGTGGAGGAAATGGCTGCGAAAATGGCTGAAAAGCCCTGGCCGCTTTACAAAATTAAACTAGGCACCGACCATGACCTTGAAATTATTGAGGCTCTGCGGGCTAAAACGGATGCTGTGTTCCGCATTGATGCCAATACCGCCTGGACTGCTGAGCAGACCATTGTTTATGCACCCCGCCTGAAGGAACTGGGCGTGGAATTCATCGAACAACCACTTAAAGCCGATGACTGGGAGGGCATGAAGCGGGTGTTTGCTGAATCTGTCCTCCCGGTGATCGCCGATGAAAGCTGCCACGGTGAAGCAGACGTTGCCCGTTGCTATGGCTTCTTCCACGGGGTCAACATCAAACTGATGAAGTGCGGAGGGCTTACCCCGGCACGCCGCATGGCAGAGCATGCCCGCAGCCTCGGCTTGAAAGTGATGGTGGGCTGCATGACGGAGTCTTCCGTAGGAATTTCTGCGATTGCTCAGCTACTCCCTCTGCTTGATTACGTGGATATGGACGGGGCGCTTTTGTTAAAAGAAGACCCGGCTGTCGGAGTAGAAGTAAGGCCGGATGTTATTGTATTTCCTAACCGGAATGGTACGGGAGCGGCTTTGCGGTAATCCTGAAGCTTAAAAATAACTTAGTATGAAAAAGATTTTTCTTTTTGCCTTACTGCTGTTTGGGCGGTGCGGCTTTTCCCAATCGAACAGTGCATTACTGCAAAAGATCCTGCGGAATTCCGGGGACAGCACTTTGCAGGCGGTAATGGCGGCTCCGGAAAAGTTTCAGCTACAGCTGATTTACACCCAAATTAACCGGAATGAAGACAATCAGCCTGCCTTTACCACCCACTACCTGGGCGTAGATTCCAATCTGTATTTTTATCCGGCAAGTACCGTGAAAATGCCTGCCGCCTTTCTGGCGCTTGAGAAGCTCAACGAACTGCGCATTCAGGGGCTTGATGCTGAGACGCCTATGTTTACCGGCAAAGGGCAGGCACCACAAACGGCCGTGCGTGCAGATACCTCAGCAGCGCAAGGGCTGCCCTCGGTTGCGCATTACATAAAAAAGATTTTCCTGGTCAGCGACAACGATGCTTACAACCGCCTGTATGAATTCCTGGGGCAGGCTTATCTGAACGAAAAGCTGCAGGAAAAAGGCTACACCCGTGCCCGCATCATCCACCGGCTTTCCGCACCGGGCTATGATGCCGAGTCCAACCGGTACACCAACCCGGTAACGTTTACGGGTTCTGGCAACAGGCTGTTGTACCATCAGGGCGAAGTATACAGTGCTTTTGAAAGCCCCTTGCATCTAAAGCAAGAAGTACGCGGCCTGGGCTATATGGACGGGGAGGGGCAAATTGTACCTGCTCCCTTCGACTTTAGAGATAAAAACTATGTCGGGTTGCAGGAACTGCACGATATGCTGCAGGCCGTGCTTTTTCCGGATGCGGTGCCCGCCCATCGCCGGTTCAACCTTACCCCGGCTGATTATCAATTTTTACGAAAGTACATGAGCATGCTGCCGAGGGAAAGCAACTACCCTGCGTATCCGCAGTATGCCGGTTGGGACAGCTATGTCAAATTCTTCCTGTTTGGCGATTCCAAAGCGGCTATACCAGGTCATATCCGTATTTTCAATAAGGTGGGCGATGCCTATGGCTTTCTTACTGATGTGGCTTACGTAGTGGATGATGAAAACAAGGTGGAGTTCATGGTTGCTGCCAATATTCACGTCAACGCCAATCAGGTGTACAACGATGGGGTGTACGAGTACGATACGATCGGTTTCCCGGTCCTGGCGCAAATTGGGCGCATCCTTTATCAGTACGAATTGAAGCGCGAGCGGCAGTATGAGCCGGTATTCCCGGAAAGGTAGGGGCACTCTGTCAGCAAGTTGACCGATAGAAGGGCTGGAAATTGTTACTTTCGTTTAAAATTACAAATGGTATGAAAATTAAGCTACTGTCTTTAGCCCTGTTATTAAGTATATCTTCCTTGTCTGCACAGGAAGAAGCTAACCTGCTGGGTACCTGGAGCGACCCTGATTTGGTTGGGTCAGCCTTTTATAATAATATCTATAATGAAATCTGGGGCCTTGCCGTCAACGGGCACGAATACGCTGTGCTCGGGTCTACCGCAGGGACGCACTTCATAGATGTAACGGACCCCACGCAGCCCTTTGAAGCGCACTTTGTGGCGGGCGCTGCGCAGGGGCCGGTTATCATCCACCGCGATTATCATGATTACAATGGCTACCTGTATGCGGTATGCGACGAAGGGCAAAGCAGTCTGCAAATTATGGACATCACTCAGCTGCCGGACACGGTGATTGTAGCCTACGATGCGCCTACCCGCATCCAAACGGCGCACAACATCTTCATCGATACAACGCATGCCAAATTGTACGGATTCGCCCTGACCGGCGGGCCACAAAATTACTCTGCGTTGCGTGTTTACGATATTTCTGATCCGCTTACCCTCGATTATATTGGCGAATACAACAACTTTGGCGGACTGAATGTCGGGCATATCCACGATGGATATGTACGCGATGGCGTTGCTTTTCTCAACGCGGGTGGATCAGGGTTTGCCATGGTCGACTTTTCGGACCCGGCGAATCCGGAAACCATCAGTACCATCACCGACTATCCATTCCGGGGCTACAA
>CAZNHN010000447.1:0-3819 GCA_964572415.1 uncultured Phaeodactylibacter sp. | reverse complement strand
GGAACGCAAGGAAGTTTGGGCGTACGACATGGACCCGCTCATAACCTTTTTCCAAAATGACTTTTCCAAAGAGGTTGACTACCATCCAGGCTTCGTTATCCATAACTGCGATCAGCATGGAATCCAGTACTTTGATGTCCTCGTACCTGGGTTCCAGAATCTGCCGCCCGCTGTCGCCAAGCAGTCCAACCTTGCCCTCAAACTGCATAACAGCATAGCCAAACTGCTTGAATTCTCCAATAGCATCATAAACCGGAGCCTGTACCAGCTCACCGGAGGCATCAATCAGCCCCCATTTGTTATCCTTCTTGATCGGGAAATACCGCTGACCGGGCAGAGAGCCGCCAAACAACAGTAAAGAGATCAGGATGAAAAACAGGCGCATAAGCAAAAGATGGAAATGGCGTTTAGAATTTGATGATATTTTTATATTTGGTTTTCTTTGGAAGGGAAGATTGGCATTTAAACGAAAAATTAAGGAATTAATTTTACATTTAAATGTTAGCTCTTTCACTCAGGTTCGTTTTGTTATATATGAAGAAAAACAAAAAGTGTCTGTTGTTGCAAATATACACTTTGATTCCAGTTTTTTGCGTATATATGAGGTGGTCCCTTTCCTCCGGGCTTGAACAATTCATGAATTTTATACATTTGCAGTCTAAAAAGCGCTTTGTACCAATAAAGAACTATGCCAAAGAACTTACTTATAGTAGAGTCGCCAGCCAAGGCGAAAACCATAGAAAAAATCCTCGGCAAGGACTTCACCGTCAAGTCGAGCTTCGGCCACGTCCGCGATTTGGATAAGAGGGGTGGGGCAGTGGATATTGAGAATGACTTTGAGCCCAAGTATGTCGTTTCGTCCGACAAGAAGAAGGTGGTCAAAGAACTCAAGGACCTGGCCAAAAAGTCGGATGAAGTCTGGCTCGCAACGGATGAAGACCGCGAAGGGGAAGCTATTTCCTGGCACTTATGCAAAGTGCTCGGGCTTGATGAAGCTTCGACTAAGCGGATCGTATTCCGGGAGATTACCAAGCCGGCAATCCAAAAAGCCATTACCCAACCACGGACGGTGGATGTGAATCTTGTCAATGCCCAGCAGGCCCGGCGGATTCTGGACCGCCTGGTAGGGTATGAACTATCCGAAATCCTCTGGAAAAAAATCAAAGGTAAACTATCTGCCGGCAGGGTTCAATCCGTAGCGGTAAAGCTGCTGGTGGAACGGGAGCGGGAGATCATGAATTTTGAGCCTTCGCCGTTTTTCCGGGTTAATGCGCTTTTTGATGTAAAGAACGAGCAGGGCAAATCCGTAAAGCTAAAGGCGGAAAACCCATCCCGTTTTTCCAGTGAGAAGGACGCAGAGCAGTTCCTTCAGCAGTGCCGGGAAGCGATTTTCAGCATTACAGATATCGATGTGAAGCCGCTCAAGCGCCGCCCCACAGCTCCCTTTACCACTTCCACACTTCAGCAGGAAGCCAGCCGTAAACTGGGTTTTAGCGTACAGCGTACCATGAGTGTGGCACAGCGGCTCTATGAGGCCGGGCATATTACTTACATGCGTACCGACTCCGTAGCGCTGAGCGAAGTTGCGCTGAAGAGCATTGCAAAGGAAATCGAACACCTCTACGGCTCCCAATATTTGAAGACACGCCGCTACAAAGGCAAGTCCGCTTCTGCACAGGAAGCGCACGAGGCCATCCGGCCAACCTATATCAACAAGCAAAATGCTTCCGGCAACCGGGATGAGCAGCGCTTGTACGAACTCATATGGAAACGGACCATCGCTTCCCAGATGTCCGATGCAGAACTGGAGAAAACCATTGTCAAAATCGGCATCAGCACCGTGCCGGATGCTTACCTCAAAGCGGAGGGCGAAGTGTTAAAGTTTGATGGTTTCCTGAAGGTCTACCTGGAATCCACCGATGATGAAGACGAAGATCAGGAAGCAAAGGGCATGCTGCCGCCGCTGAAGGTGGGGCAGGACCTCAACCTCTTCAATATGACGGCCATTCAACGATTTACCCGCCCGCCGTCCCGGTACACGGAGGCGGCGCTGGTGAAGAAACTTGAGGAGCTGGGTATTGGCCGCCCGTCCACCTATGCACCTACGATTAGCAAGATTATGGAGCCGGAGCGTGGGTATATTGTCAAGGAAACCCGGGATGGGACTGAAAGAGCCTATCAGCTTCTGACCCTCACTAAGGCAGGCGAAATCAAAAAAGAGACCCTGACAGAGATGACCGGCGCGGTCAAGAACCGCCTGTTTGCCACTGATATGGGAATCACAGTAGCTGACTTCCTGAGCGAGCACTTCAAGGAAATCATGAACTACAGTTTCACGGCTGATATCGAGAAGCAGTTTGACTCTATCGCTGAAGGCAGCAAAGAGTGGACTAATATGCTGAAGGCGTTTTACGGCCCCTTCCACGAAACAGTGGAACAAACGCTTGAGAATGCCGAACGCCCCACACGGGAGCGTGTATTAGGTAAAGATCCGGAGTC
The DNA here is from genome assembly GCA_964572415.1 of uncultured Phaeodactylibacter sp. Taxonomy (GTDB): domain Bacteria; phylum Bacteroidota; class Bacteroidia; order Chitinophagales; family Saprospiraceae; genus Phaeodactylibacter. The sequence goes on along the minus strand of CAZNHN010000447.1, from coordinate 1,320 downwards.
AGGCCGTACCCTGCTTACCCGAATGACCCGAAATGGCCCGGTAGCCCAGATTGGCGCGCCCGATGAGCTGGACGAGGACGAGAAGCCCAAATATGCCAACCTTCGCCACGGGCAGTCCATGGAAACCATTACTTACGAAGAAGCACTCAAGCTATTTGAGCTGCCCAGAGATATCGGCGAATACGAAGGGGAGCCTGTTCAAATTGGCGTGGGCCGGTATGGGCCATATGTGCGCATGGGCGAGAAGTTTTTCGTTTCTATTCCGAAAGGTGAGGATCCGCTGGAACTTACCCGTGACCGGGCACTGGAGCTGATTAAAGCCAAGCAAAAGGAAGATGCTCCGGTAGGTACCTACAAAGGCAAGCCGATCACCAAAGGCAAAGGCCGGTTTGGCCCCTTCCTGAAGTACGATGGCTTGTTTGTGAATGTGCCCCGGAAATACGACTTCGACAATATCTCACTGGAGGACATGCACGAGCTGATCGAGAAGAAGATTGAAAAAGAAGCCAATCGCTACATCCACCGCTGGGATGACGAGAAGATTTCCGTAGAGAACGGTCGCTGGGGGCCTTTCATCCGCTTTAAGCGCAAGAACGTCAAAATCCCTAAAGTGGATGGTGAACGCATGACCTCGGAGGCGGCTAAGGATCTGACGCTGGAGCAGGTCAAAGCTATCATTGAAGCAGAGTTACCTGGTTCGTTTAAGGAAACTAAGAAAAAGGCAGCCAAGAAAAAGGCACCTGCGACGAAAAAAACGACTACGGCAAAAAAGAAGAAATAGCCCCTCAGGCTTTCTTCTTGAAAGACCAGGTTAGGCGCATTTCGCAAACCACGTCGCCACGGGTATTTCTGCCGGTGGTCAGCACCGTAACTTCCTGCCCGGTCCCGGTGGCGACAGCCCGGTCCACCGCAGCATTAATTTCGGCACCTGCATTACAGGTAAAGGTAGTGCGGGTGTCGGCTTTTTTGATGAATGTTGCTTCGAATCCTGTAATCAGCATGGAGATCTTCCCTTTGCCAGTAAGGGCCAGCAAGGCTAGTGTGCCGGTAGAAAGCTCTGCCGCTCCGCTTAGCGCGGCGAAGTATGTCGACCGGAAAGGGTTTTGAGTCGTCCAACGGTAAGGGATACTGACCAAACAGGATGAGGTATCGCAATGGTCAACCCGGATGCCCCAAAACAGGCAGGAAGGAAGCCGTTTCAGGAAAAACAGGCGCATTTTCCAGGAGGTATTGAAGTCGCGGAGCCGTTTTTGAACAAGCGGGGCGATTTCGGAAGAGGGCTTGGCGGATGTATTGGTGGCCATATCTGTTCTTATATTT
>CAZNHN010000446.1:2927-3840 GCA_964572415.1 uncultured Phaeodactylibacter sp. | reverse complement strand
CCAATGGGTGCGACTCCGTGGTCACTGTGGTCGTCGAAACCCTGTTGCCCACCGATTCCACGATCAATCTCGCTGCTTGCCAGGGCGAAAGTGCAGACTACCTGGGAACGCCAGTACCTGCAGGAACACAGCAAAACTTCACCTTCACCAATGCCAATGGGTGCGATTCCGTGGTCACCGTAGCTGTAGAAACCCTCCTGCCCACCGATTCCACCCTGCAGGTACAAGCCTGTTCGGGCACTAACTACGTGTACCAGGGCACAGCCATCCCGGCAGGCGAGACCGCAAACTTTACCTTTATCAACGCGAATGGGTGTGACTCCGTGGTTACAGTGGAGGTGGAGGCGGTGGAAGCCTTGGAGACCAATATCGCCCTATCCGCCTGTACAGGAGCAAGTATTGATTACAATGGCACCGAGCTTCAGGCGGGGCAGGATACGGTCTTTACCTTCCAAAGCGCGGCGGGCTGTGACTCCCTCGTGTTTGTGGAAGTGGGAACGGCCGAACCCAGCTTCACCACCATCAATCTCGAAGCCTGTACCGGAACGACCATTGATTTTGAAGGGCAATCCCTCAGTCCGGGCGACTCCCTGCAGCTGGAACTGACCAATAGCGAAGGGTGCGACTCTGTTGTGCTGGTGCAGGTGGAAGAACTATCCGCTCCCATGCCAACAGCAACCACAGCGCCCAGTTGCCCGGAAAGCAGTACAGGAACATTGGTAGTTCAGGACAGCTCCCAGCAACCACTGACCTTCACCCTGCAAGGTTTTCCTACGCAGAGCGCCCCGGCATTCAGCGACCTGAGCGCAGGCGAATATAGCCTGACTGTTACCAACACCAGCAATGGTTGTACGGCTACGCTCATGGCGACCGTTGAAGCACTTCCGCCCCTGCAGGCCGAACTCGATATTCA
>CAZNHN010000446.1:0-2917 GCA_964572415.1 uncultured Phaeodactylibacter sp. | reverse complement strand
CCGGCGATTGCGAAACACCATCGACTACGGTAGATGCCGTGGTACTCTCCGGCACAGAATCAGAGCTTTCCTACAACTGGAGTAATGGAGAAAGCGGCCCGATGGCGCAGTTCGATACTGCCGGTACTTACCAACTGACCCTCAGCAACGCCTGTGAGGTACTGACGCTGAACTTCAACGTCACCGCTCCAAGAGTGGACGAAGCGGCTTTCCTTTACCTGCCCACCGCCTTCTCCCCCAATGAGGATGGCAGTAACGATACCTTCCTGGCGTACCCGGCACCGGGCCTGGAGTGGCAGTCCTTTAACCTGATGGTTTTTGACCGCTGGGGCAATCAGCTGTTTGAAAGTACCGACCCGGCACTGGGCTGGGATGGTGTATTCAAAGGCACGCTGATGAATACCGGTCTGTATGTCTACCACCTGAAGGGGCAGGTCTTTTACTGTGGGCAGGAGTTGGAGGTTGAGCGTGAAGGCGGGGTGATGTTGGTGCGGTAGTTGGGACGGAAGCACACGGGATAAATCACGCAAAGGGCGCGGAGGAAGGATACGCAAAGACCACAGAGCGAAAGACCGCACAGGCAAACTTTGCGATCTTTGCGTGACACTTCGCGAACTTTGCGTGCCCCCCTTTGCGCGCTCTGCGTGAACCGCCCGCCACACAATTAGCCACTCAGCCAACCTCTGCGGACTTTGCGTGACACTTCGCGGGCTCTGCGTGAACCCAATCCATATATACGCTGACGAGCTTTATGGCCCATCATGCCCGGTGAATATTTACTGCCACCCACTAATGACAGCACCCATGAGCATAAGCGTCAGGGCCCAGTAGCCAGCGTGGATCCAAATGTACTTCCAGGGGCGGCGCTCAAATTGTGCGATGATGGCGATGATAGGCAGAGCAAAGGAAATCCCGGTCATCAGACCATGAAGGGCACCGTGCTTGAAAGTGCGGAAGTTATCCCCATAGTTGGCCATAAAGTCCCCGATATACCGCATAATGTCCGAACCCTCCTCCCCGAAGCCCGGTTCATTAACCAGGATGGAGTACAGGTGTCCCTGATGCACCACCAAAAAACTTAAGGTAAGAGAGGCCAGCAGCCCAAAAACGTAAGTCAGCCCAAAGATCACCAGCATATTGCCGGTCTGCACTTGTTCTTCTGTGACGCCACTCGCCTGCATCCAGGCTTTGCCCAGTACTTTGGGGTTGTACCAAATCGCGCCAACGACCAGCGGTATGAGCGCACTTACGGCGATTGCAATCCAGTTCATTTCCATGGTGATAAGGTTTTAGTTACCCTAAAGTAAGCAAAAGGAAAAAATCCCTTCATTTTTTTTGAAAAAAGCCGGCCTCTTGCGAACTATTTCAGCGTGCAAACATTTAATGTTTAAACACCAAAATTAATCAATTATGACTTACAAGGAAAAAGCACAGGATATTTACAACATGCTCGGTCAGGGCAAACTGATGGACGCTTTTGAGAAGTACTACGCAGAGGGCGTCATCATGGAAGAGCCAACGGGTAAGCGTACCGGCAAGGCTGCCTGCCGTGAATACGAGGAGCAGTTCCTCAACAACGTACAGGAGTTTCATGACCTACAGGTTCACAGCTTAACCTCAGACGAAGAAAACGGGATCACGACAGTTGAAAACATGATGGAAGTGACCTTCAAGGATGGCAACCGCGTTCAGATGGAGCAGGTGGCTGTACAGAAGTGGGAAGGTGACCAGATCGTGCACGAGCGTTTTTATTACAACGCTGGATAGGTTTTTTCTTAAGCTAGAGCAAAGGTAATGTTTTAGGTGGCTGCCTGCAGTGATGTGGGCAGCCATTGTTTTTATCTGGTTTTCCGGTTTTTGCGCAAGTTTCCTCTGGGCATTCTGCCATGTTCCTTTTCGAATGCATCTATATGGTCATCTTCAATTTCTTCTGCTCGTTTTCTACCAGGAATGTTTTCCAGTAGAATACGACCAAAATATCGTAACCAGCCAGCACCTAAATTCAGGCTTTTTAATTGCCTCCTTATCCTTCGACTTAGTCCGTCCTTTTCGATCGGATCTGAGCTGATGCCATATTTGAATACCTCCCCTTCTTTTTTATCCTGAATAGAGTATAAATGGTGAGGCTCCTGATTTTCATGAGAATTCCGATGCATAGCTCCAGCTTAGATTATTGCCATCCCTCTTCGTTGGCGTAAGTCTCGTAGCTTACGGGAGCTGTATAATCAAATGCATTTCCATTTTTAGTTTCGTAAGCCAGGGACGATAGGGAGAGTAAAGGCTCAAAATCTTCTTCCGGGTCAATCTGCGAGGGCGATTCCAAAACATTAAGAAAAAACGCCTGCCCCCTGGCGACTACTGCCGCGCGAACGTATAAAAACCCATCTTCGGAGATCCGGCTGTTTGGATAAGCAGCTTCAGCATGCGCCCTGGTATCCAATAAAAACAATTTCTCTGCCAGATAGTCCTCAAACAAGTAGATATCACTGTTTGGCCGTTGTGCCAGAGCAGCCACCGCTGGCTCAAGTACCTCCCCCCTGGTTTTGGCATTCCAATCAAGCAAATCGATAATTGACCAGAAGTGCTCTTCTTTAAATGCAGGAGTACTGTCCATATCAACCACCTGAATGTACAGCCGGGCATGGCTGGGGTGTTTCTCCTTCAGCTCTTTCAGGAACTGCTCGTCTACTTCAGATAGTGGGACACTTATTTTGGTTGTCATCGATCCGGAATTGATACCCTCAATATAAAGAGAAATAACTACTTACTCAAGCAAAGCGTTCTAGGGCAAACGCACCAAACTAAGTTTTCATGAAAACGGGCGATGAAGGCTCTCGGGCATGGTGATTTAGTTTGTTCTTCGCCTCAAGCCGGCGGGCTTTCACTTTTTGCATCGCCCAAAAAGTGAACAAAAACG
>CAZNHN010000445.1:0-3856 GCA_964572415.1 uncultured Phaeodactylibacter sp. | reverse complement strand
AGGCAGGAGCGGATTGAAGATGCACGAAACCAGTACATGTTGGTCAGAGACGAGATAAACAGGGGCGCTTCATTCATGCCACTGCAGGTTACGGATGACCAAATCAGGATGCGAATTGGGCAACTCGACCTGATGGAGGCGGCAGATGCATATCAAAATAAGGATTTTGAGAAAGCCATCCGTCTAATGGAATCTGCCCGAAGAAAACTACCTCCCAATACGGAATTATTTAAAAATCTGGCTGTTCTCTATTCGGAATCCGGCCAGCACGAAAAGGGCCTTCCACTTCTTCAGCGTGCCAGGGAGCAGTTTCCGGATGACTCCGATTTTATCCGTCTGCAGGCAATATATTACCAGCAGATGGAAAACAGCGAAGAGATGGTAAAGATTTATGAGGAGCTTGTAGAGAAAAATCCTGAAAACGTGGATGATGTTCTGGTCTACGCACAGCTACTTTTTCAATCCAGGGAGACAAACGAAGCCATTAACATGCTTGCAGATCTGCTTGAGGAGTATCCCGAAGAGAAGCGTATCTATGAAACACTGATCACCTTTTTTGAAGGGACGATGAATATTGAGGGAAAACGGAACACACTGAAACGGATGGCTTCTCAATTTCCGGACGATATCACTATTCATCAGCAGATCGCTGAAACCTATGAGCTCCAGAAAGAGTGGCAGCATTCACGGTCTATCTATGATTCGCTCGCCGTTGTAACGGGTGAAGAACTGTTTTACGCCTTACGGAAGGCAAATACCTACGAAGCCCAGTACTCTCTGGAGCTCGCCGAAAAGGTCTATGAAGAACTCTACAAAAGACACGCTCAAAATGAAACTCTGCTTGTTCGGATGGGGGCAAACTTCGAAAATCAACGTAAATGGGAAGAGGCTGCAGACAGTTACCGGAATCTGACAGCGTTACTGCCAAACGAACCAGAACCGGCCGTTCGCGGATTTCGTGGTTTGTTTCATAAGGATAATGTTGAAGCCTCGCTTGCAGCGCTGGAGCGGGCGGCAGCACTGGAATCAGAAAATCCCGAAACTCCTCTCTATCGATCCAAATTATACATACAGCTAAATGAAGATGAAAAGGCGCTTCGTCTCGCAATAGATGCCCTCGAGTCCAGCCTTGATCAGCTTGGGAAAAGTCAGGAGCAGATGCAGGGTCAGATGCAGTCGCAGGGATTTTACGGGGTGATGAGTAGTGAAACGACCCGGCAGGATACGGAAACACTGGACCGGTTATCCGGGGAAGCATTCGACTGGTTTACGGATACCTTTCGGGAAAGCGACGTGACGCCACTTCTGAACCGGCTGCTTGAGCAATATCCACTTTCTGCCAGGCTCTATTCCATGACGGGAAACTACCACAAGGAAAAAGGAAACCGGAACCAGGCGCTTCAATATTTAGAAGAGGCCGTACGTCTTGCTCCCTCACTGGGAGACGCTCACTACCATCTTGGGGAACTCTATCAGGAAGCAGGCGATGATACCAAAGCGATTCGATCCTATCGCCGAGCACTTTCCCTCTCTCCCAATTGGCCGCAGCCCTACCGCGCACTGATTGATATTCATCGTAAGACAGGCGGTCTTGATGACCTTTGCGATCGATGGCTGGCGATGTACCGGGCAACTCCAAATAATGAAATACTTCGGTCACATCTCATCGAAGCTCTCCATAAAGCCAACCGTATCGATGAAGCCTCTGAGATTGTGCGTGATTATAGCAGGGAATAGCCCGAGAAAGATATTCACTGTTGAGACATGGTATGTTTATTTCAACTAGAACGGGGTTTGGCAGTCAGTCGCTGAAAGTGCGCAGGCCGAAAGGGAAAACTTGTCCAAACATACCATGTCTTGTGGCAGGGTCTCGTGGTCGAATGAGACATGGTATGTTTATCTCAAATCGAACTGGATTCGGCAGTAAAAAGCTGAACGTATACGTGACGACAGCGTGAACACATCCAAACATACCGTATCCGGGTGATAAAAAAATGGGGCGATCCAAAAAGAAATACGCTTTGTGAGAAATGGTATAAACGAGTGCCTGAAATATGTTAAAAAACAAGAAGCGTAATAGATAAAATGACCTAAAAGAGATGCCCCATGCTTCCTTTCTTTCAAATAAATAGTCAAACCAAATTATTTAAAACCGTACTGGCACTATTTTTTTTGGTACTGTCGGTATTTTTGAGCTCGTCAGTATTGGCACAGGAAATATCCTGGACCGGTGCCGGAGACGGGACTTCATGGGAAGATCCAAACAACTGGAATCCAACATCGGTACCAAGCCTCGATGCCGACGTCACAATTAATGCAAACCTGGGAGAGGCTTATACCATTGTACTTTCCTCAGACATTTCAATCAATAGCCTGAATCTGTCCATATCGCAGGCTACACTGGATTTACAGGCAACCCTGACGATTGCAGCGACAATGAATCAGACATCCGGCAGGGTTAGCGGAGGTGGGGATTTGGTTGTACAAGGTTTACTAACATGGCGTGGCGGGCGTATGGAGGGAAATGCAACTATCTTCCTAAACGGAGGTGCGGGAATTACCGGAGGAGCCGGAAGCTCAGGCAATAATAAGACACTGGATCAGCGCAGAATGGTGGTTCCCAATAATCAGGTGTTCTCGTTTAACGGATCACTGTTTACCGGCCAAAACGGGGCGGTCATAGAGGTTCAGGAAGGGGGGCTGTTTGACTTGGTGACCAATAGTTCCAGCAGCGTGATGCGCGTTGGAGATGGTGGGGCTACGATTATAAATGCCGGGACTATATCCAAATCGCAGGGGTCTACAGCTCAAATTAATATCGAATGGGACCTGCAAAATTCCGGGCTGCTGAGCGTAAGCCAGTCAGATGCTGAACTTCAATGGCAGGGTTCACTTACAGACAGTGGAGGTCAGTACATTGTAGAGCAAGGTTTTTTGGATCTGGATCTTCCCGCCTCGCCTGATCCGTATATATTTACACCGGAATCGCGGCTGCTAGCCGGGCCTGGATCCAGAATTAATTTAGGAAGCAGTGATGGCGACGGCGGCGAAACGCTATATGAATTGCAGGGAACTGTGGAGATGGACGGTATCTTTTCGATTAAAAATTTTAATGGTGGGACCACAGCAAGTGTCACCATTCCGGCCACTGCAAACCTGGTGAATCTTGGCCAAGAGCTACTACTGGTTGGTACTAGCCGTGGCCGACTGTTTGTAGAGGGAACCGACCCGATTAGTGTTGGAGATCTTACAGTTGGGTCCATAAGCCGGCTGGAGCTTAGCTCGCCGCTGACAGTAACCGGCAGCTACACCCAAAACAACGTTTCAGCAGTGATAGTCAGCGATTTTGATATTACAGTAGAAGGCGGATTGGCTTGGTCCGGAGGTCGCATGGAAGGTTCAGGAACCACGTTTCTCAACGGCGGAGCGGTCATCACCGGTGGGGCGGGAAGTTCGGGTAATACCAAGATAGTGGATCAGCGCAGGCTGGTGGTGCCGAACGGCCAGGTGTTTACGTTTAATGGGTCATTGTTTACCGGACAAAACGGTGCTGTTCTTGAGGTACAGGAAGGCGGGCTGTTTGACCTTGTGACCAACAGTTCAAGTAATGTGATGCGCGTAGGAGATGGAGGGGCCACGATTATCAACTCCGGGACCATTTCGAAGTCGCAGGGAACAACGTTTCAAATCAATATCGAGTGGGACTTGGAAAATTCCGGTCTAGTCAGCGTAAGTCAGCAGGACGCTACTCTACAGTGGCAGGGGGCGCTTACGGATAACGGTGGCCAGTATATTGTTGAGCTAGGGTTTTTTGATATGGATCTTCCGGCCTCAGCAGATCCGGACGTTTTTACCC
>CAZNHN010000444.1:0-3902 GCA_964572415.1 uncultured Phaeodactylibacter sp. | reverse complement strand
AAAAAAACTGCAGCCCAGGCCAAGCCCAAACTGCAGTTCCAACTTAAAAAACAAAACTCAATCTACTGCCGCACCACCTTCAGCACCTCCCGGTAGCCATCTTCGGCCATAACTTCCAGGAAATACAATCCGGCCGGCAAGTTTCCGGCTTGCCAGTCTATAGCTGAAGTGCCCTGCCGGAGCGCCCGCTGCCCGACCCGCTGACCAAACTCATTAAACAACGTAGCCGTACCATCTGCAAACAGAGGGCGGGAGAAATCAAGGGTAAAGACATCCTGTACAGGATTCGGGGCGATGACGGCCTTGGTTACCTCAGGCTCCCAAGACTCAAAAGCCATACTTTCCGGAGCCGAAAGGTTACTGCCCAGGTTACTGCGGTAACGGATATTACTAAAATTGACGTCTGCCGTCCCATTCGGATCAGTAGTGAACGCTGCAAGGCCCATTTCCACACAGTCCGGCATAATCAGGTACGCCAGGAAAAACAGTTGCCAGTTCCCACCGGAAGAAGTCCGGTAGAAGCCCCCGATATAGTTGCCTGATCGGATCAGGCGAAACCACTTATGCCCGGGGGCAAACAATAGACTGGTACTTTTGTCAGCACCATGCGTTGCTCTGAATTCCCGCCGGACCAAACTCGATTGAGCAGAATAAATGGCTACCATTTTGGCGGCAGGGTCACTGCTTTCCCGGATCATAAGCCCTGCGTAGCCATTCGAAACATGATCAATACGCGCCTGTATACCTCCATTGCCGCATAGCGGCAGGCTGACAAAAGCCACATTATCGGAGTTTCGGGGAATCAGATTGTATCCCCCGGTGCTAATCGCCAGTCCAGCCTGATTAGGATCCTCACTGCCGCAAATATCGTAGGAATAAGTGGAGCCTTCCCCTACGTCGCCGATATCAGTTGGCGACCAGCCCTGAGGCAGCTCGTCGTTACTCCCGACCTGAACGGTAGACAAACAAAAGGACTCCAGCCCCGCTGCATCACGGGCACTGACGAGCACGCTGAAGGTCTGCCCCACATCCGGGCAGGTGTAGGTGGCTTCCTCGAAGGATACCTGGGTAATCCCACAATTATCTGTGCTGTTAACAGCGTCAAAAACGTCGCTCTCCTGAAGAGTGTACATTCCGTTACCATCGAGCGTGACAGTCGGGTTGAGACAGACCGGTGCGGGTGCCGTTTCATCGGTAACGGTCAGGCTGACAGAGCAGGAGGATGTTTCACGCCGGGCATCGGTCAACTGCAACGTCAGGGTATATGTGCCAATATCCGAGCAATCCAGGTCAAGTGAGGCATCGCCATCAAGCTCAAATGCAAATGGTTCACAGCCCGTAGAGCCATTATCAAATACAGCTGCTTCTAAAGTGGCCTGCCCGCTCTGATCCAGCACCACCTCATGCATAGCTTTACAAGACAGCACCAATGGCACAGGGACTCCCTCAAACTCGAAGGCGCCCATATCAATTGTCCATTCGTCCCCTCCGGAAGCGTTGTGCAAACGATCCGCTCCTGCCAGGTCTTCCATAGGGCCCATCTCCCCGAAATAGGCCGCGTTGTCGCCCCGGTCTATAGCCGCAGCGCAGTCATTGAGCTCAAAATCGCCATTTTCAGCATCCATAAAAGGATCGTTTTCGGCGATGTAATTAGTTTCGGCATCTGAGTACCCGGACACCTCCGCATCAAAAAGGGAATGCGTGGCATCAATGGTGGTCGCCCAGTTGCCTTCAATAGCTCCTGGCCCACCGTTATTAAATACGATCGTGTTGCGCAGTTTTGCCGAACCGCCGTCGAAATTATAAATCGCATCTCCAAGATTACCTGCACTATTGCCATATAAGGTACAATTGATCAGTTCAGGCACAGCGTCCTGTCCGGCGTTGGATTGATTCAGTATTGCCCCGCCCTGAGAGCTGGCCGTATTGGCATCAAACAAACAGTTAATCATGGTGGGCCTTGCGACTCTGTTTCCGTTGCCATTATTTAAAACAGCTCCACCGTTTTGCGCAGCGTTGCCTATGAATTTACAATTCAGGAAACGGGGGCTTGCGTCTTGGTTGAATACGGCACCTCCCGATCCACTGGAATTATTTTGCGAAAAGACACAGTCCTCAATTAGCGGGCTGCAGGCAAGTGCGAAAATAGCCCCACCGCCACCGCTGGCACTGTTGTTGGTAAAGGTGCAGTTTGTGACGGTGATATTATCTGATTGCAAGCGCAAAGAACCGTCATTGGCATTGTTGCCCTCGAAAGTGCAATTGCTGATCGTTACTGATCCGCGTACCCACAGTGCCGCCCCATTAGAGTTAGCTGAGTTATTGGTGAAGGTGCAGTTGTTGAAATTCGAGTAACCCGTATTGACATTGAGGCCTGTACGTCCGGAGTTGTTGTCAAAGTTGCAGCCTTCAAAAGTTGCAAAGCAATTGTTACCCAGCCAGGCTGAATGCCCGAATGTACCCATATTATTGTAAATATTGCAGTTCTCAAAGGTAGGGGAACTGCTTGCACTACCATTGATACGCACGCAAATAGCCGCTCCGGTATCAGCAAAATTGTTGCGGAAGGTGCAGTTGCGTATAGTCGGTTCGCACAAAACATCATTACCCGTTACACTTAGGAAAAGCCCGCCTCCATACCGCCGGTTGGGAAAATTATTGGAATGACCATCTTCAATAATGAAACCATCGAGTACAGTGGCTGTAGTAAGCCCGGCCGTACCGACCACCACGCTTAAAACATTATCTGTTGAATCAGGAGTGCCTATTTCCCCACTCAGTATCGTAGGATAGGCTTCATAGTCCCGATCCTGCTCTCCCGGGTTGCCATTGACTGGGAAACCACCATAAATAGCCACCTCATCCTTGAGCACAAAGCTGCTGTTCCGGGCATCGCCGGGCACATAAACGCCTTCCGCTACCCAGATCTCCTGCCCGGCGCTCGCCATACTTAAGGCATCCTGCAGGTCCTGAAAAGCGCAGTCCCATGAAGTCCCATCCCCGCCCGGCGCAGCAGCTGCACTGACATACCAGGTATCCCCGGAAGGAGGGCAAACAGCTGGTGATAATTCCGTGCATCCTCCGGAGACCGAAAAGGTACCTCCGCAATCGGCAACATCGGTCCACTCTCCACAGGGCGGCAGTGGTGTATCCTCATTAATCTGAAAGTATATGGTAGAGCCAAAACTTACTGTCCATGCCGCTATGTTGGAATCCCAGAAAATATTGATCCCGGTATTTAAATTGGCAAACATGGGTTTGTCAAATTCTGCAAAAAAAGGGTAAGTGCCGGCTGGAACGCAGGGGTTATCACCCGAAATCACAATAGGATCGTACTGTCCTTTCAAAGTTGTACCTGGTAACAGAACCAGAATCAGACTAAAAAGGAGCATAGAAATAGAAAACAGACCTCGGGCTTTAGCCCGGCCCGGAACAGGGGAACTTGATGAGTAAAATTTCATGATTTGGTTACGATTTGCTATTAGCTAATTCTTAAATGAAATGTGTTGCCACAAAGGTATCCACCCCGTGTACGCAACCCGAAAAAGCCACAGGGGAAAACCGGTGCAAAAAGGGTCAATATAGGAGCATAGTCCTCCACCCTTAATTTTAAATCACTAATAATCAATTGAATTCAAAACAAACCTTTCATCTATTGATGTATCCGAAAACCTCACAACTGGCCCGTAATCAAGGGGAACAAAAAAACTGCAGCCCGGGTAATGCCCCAGACTACAGCCTTTCGTATAAGGTATTTTAAATCTACTGCCGCACCACCTTCAGCACCTCCCGGTAGCCATCTTCAGTGGCCACTTCCAGGAAGTACAAACCAGCCGGCAAGGCACCCGCATCCCAGCCCAGCTCCCTCTCCCCTGCCCTCAGGGGCTGCTGCGATAGTCCCT
>CAZNHN010000443.1:0-3915 GCA_964572415.1 uncultured Phaeodactylibacter sp. | reverse complement strand
AGTTCGGGACTCCGGCAAATCATTTCCGCCTTACGTCAATGACATTGATCAGGCATATGGAAACAAAGGCTCTGCATCGTTCTGCGGAAAGGCAGAGCCTTGTTTTATATGTCAGGGATTGTAAAAGAATAACCTGTACAATTTTTCTGTCTTGAAACCCTGAGAGTTTTCAAAACCATCAGGGTTTGTAACAGATTATTTTGATACAGCTTTTATGGGGCTGAAACACCGTAATGGGTTAACGGTGGAATTCTTATCAGACGGAACCCAAAAAATTCGTCAAATAAGTTTTCATTATAATCCAACCATTTTAATGACTGGCATTCAGCAGCAGTACTGTTCCAATTTCCGCCCAACAGCAAGGAAACCATCTTTGTCGACCCCTACCTGGTTGAAGGCGATTCCACGAGCGGGCTATGCTGGGGCATCAGCCCCGAAGCGGTAGCAGAGCGAGGCTCGGGCGATAATAAAATACAAGCGTACAACTACCGGCTATGCCTGACGCAGGACACCTCCAATCAGGTGCCTTTCGAGCGCCCTGCCGGTTACGACTCTACAAAGTATGAATTATTAAGGCGCCTCATACAGGCCAGGGATGGCATCGGCTGGAAACAAAAGCTAGGCTGGTTCTACCTGCGCATTGTGCACATGCCCAATGGGAAAACGGATGTCAACAATAAGGGCCCCTTTTCCACGGATATGATCGGCGCAAACTATGGCTATCCGGAAGGCAGCTACGAGCAACGTGCGGCCATCGAAGCGGAACATGAAGCCTACATTCGCGGACTGTTGTACTTTCTCAGCCACGATCCGGGCATAACCCCTGAAATTCGGTCGGAAATGAGTGCCTGGGGCTGGGCCAAAGATGAATTCGCTGACAACAACTACTTCCCCTACAAGCTTTACATCCGGGAAGCCCGCCGTATGATTGGCGAATATGTGATGACCGAGCATCACTGCCGGGGAGACAGCATTGCACCGGGTGCGATTGGCATGGCCGCCTACAATATGGACTCCCACAATTGTCAGCGCGTTATGGTCTATGAAAATGGCAAAGCCATGGTACGCAATGAAGGGGATGTGCAGGTGGGAGGCTTCCCTCCCTACCCCATTGCCTACCATGCTCTAACCCCCAAGCGGGAGGAGTGCACCAATCTGCTAGTCCCGGTTTGCCTGTCTGCCTCCCATATTGCCTATGGCTCTATCCGTATGGAGCCGGTCTTTATGGTGCTGGGCCAAACAGCAGCTGTGGCCGCCTCAATGGCTATCGATCAGCGGAGCAGCGTACAGGAAATCGACATTCCAAAACTGCAAAAAAAGCTTGAAGAGGACCCCTACCTGGACAGCACCCTGCCCGATATTCTTTCCGATAACGAAGACGAGGGCCGGGCGGCCATTACCGGTGACTGGGAGCAGCATAACCTGGGCGGCCGTTACAAAAAGTATGCCCTGATTACGAATAATGAGGCTGCAGGAGCCTCCGCTGAATTTTTACTGCCGGTGGAACGGAGCGGGCGCTACAAAGTCGCCTACTACATCCCGCAGCCGATGAAGCCTGCCCCCTGGGCGGACAGCATCCACATCCAAACCACTTATGGGGAGGAAAAAGCAAGGGAGGCCTTCAGCCTGAGCGAACGCGACCGGGAATGGCTGGAGCTGCCCTACCGTAACTTTAGCGCGGGTGACACTGTAAAAGTCAGGGTACAGACCAATGGCAAGCCCGGCTGGATACCTGCTGATGCCGTTTTGCTCGTCGCCGAAAAAAACTAAGCGGACATACCCGGCCACTGCCCGCATTTCTTTAAATTAAGGCTTTTCAAATTTACGCCTATGCCAAATTCACGCTCGACAGTTCTTTGCTTCCTGGTGACGGTTGGGACATTACTGTCCTTCTCCGCTTTTACCGGCGAAACCCCACCGGGAAAACCCAATGTGGTCTTAATTTTCACCGATGACCTGGGTTACGGCGACCTGGGCTGCTACGGCAATGCAATCATCCGGACACCAAACCTGGACCAAATGGCCGCGGAAGGGGCCCGCTTTACGGAGTTTTACGCTATCTCTCCAGTCTGCAGCCCTTCCCGGGCGGGCCTGCTCACCGGACGACACCCCATCCGCATGGGTATACAGTCGGTGTTCTTCCCGGAGAGCTGGAACGGTATGGCACCGGAGGAAATCACACTGGCTGAAGCTTTGAAAGAACAAGGCTACGCCACAAGCTGCGTAGGCAAATGGCACCTCGGGCATCACCACCGCTACCTACCGTTACAGCAAGGATTTGACGAATACTTTGGCATTCCCTACAGCAATGATATGGAGGCTGTAGTCTACCTCGATGGCAATGAAGTAGTGGAAGAAGAGGTAGATCAGCGTTATACGACACGTACCTACACTGAAAAGGCACTGGACTTCATTGACCGGAAGGCAGGATCGCCCTTTTTCCTGTACGTGGCCCACTCCATGCCGCATGTCCCCCTGTATGCCTCCGAAGACTTCGAAGGGAAAAGCCCCCGGGGCTTGTACGGTGATGTGATTGAGGAAATCGACTGGAGCGTAGGGCAAATTCTCAAAAAACTGGAAGCCAAAAATCTGGATGATAACACCATCGTTATTTTCACCAGCGATAATGGCCCCTGGCTGGCGTTTGGGCCTGACGGAGGCTCAGCTGGTCCATTGCGGGAGGGCAAACAATTCACCTTCGAAGGCGGCATGCGCGTACCGGGCATCATACAGTGGAAAGGGCAGATTGAACCTATGAAAAGCGAGGAGCTGGTTAGTACGATTGACCTCTTCCCCACCCTCGTCACACTGGCAGGTGGTACGCTTCCTGACGACCGCCCGATTGACGGGCAGGATATATCTGCACACCTTTTGAAGAAAAAGCCGCTTGGTGAGCGCACCCTGGCTTATTACTACAATGGCGAACTCCGTGCCTTCCGAAAGGGAGACTGGAAAATAAAAATGCCCTACCCCGGCAATGAATCCAACCCCTGGCGCGCTGGTGTGCCAGCTCACGATACGCTGCTTTTTAATCTCAAAGCCGATAGGAGCGAAAAGGACAACATCCTGCCAAAGCACCCGGAAAAGGCAACGGAGCTGCTACAGGCGATGGAAGATTTTCAGGACTCCCTGGGAACGCTTCCACCACTAATGAAGACGAGAGCCCCGGCAGACAATATCCACTATGACCGGCAGAAAGCGTGGCTTGAGCAACAAAAACAAAAACCATGAGCGTACCACAGTACAGCATAGGCTTTGACCTGGGCAGCTCTTCCATCAAAGCCGCATTAATCCGCCTGGAAGACGGAGCAGCCATTGGCAAAAGCAGCTACCCGGAACAGGAAATGCCGATTCAGGCGCCGCAGCCCGGCTGGGCAGAACAGGACCCGGAATTCTGGTGGGCCTGTATCAAAGCCGTTACCCTGCAGTTGCTGGAACAAACCGGCGTGCCCGGAGCGGCAATTGGCAGCATCGGCATGGCCTACCAAATGCACGGCCTCGTCCTTGTAGACGAGCAGCAGCAAGTGGTACGCCCTTCCATTATCTGGTGCGACAGCCGGGCGGTGGCTACCGGGCAGGCTGGCTTTGAAGCCATAGGACAAGAACGCGCCCTAAAGCACCTGCTCAACAGTCCGGGCAATTTCACAGCTTCCAAACTCCGGTGGGTGCAGCAGGAAGAACCTGATACCTATGCCCGCATCCACAAAATCATGCTGCCCGGGGACTACATTGCCATGCGGATGAGTGGGCATATTCAAACCACCATTACCGGCCTTTCCGAAGGGATTTTCTGGGACTTTGCCGACCGGCAGGTCTCTTCTGATGTGCTCAGGGTATACGATTTCGATCCGGCGCTGCTACCTGATATTGCCCCGGGCATAGGCATCCAAAGCAAAATCAGCGAGACAGCAGCAA
>CAZNHN010000442.1:0-3929 GCA_964572415.1 uncultured Phaeodactylibacter sp. | reverse complement strand
CCCGCAACGGCGCTTCTTCTAAAATAACATGAGCATTCGTGCCACCAATTCCAAAGGGGACTGTTGCGGTTTGTAAAGGGGTTTTAACTACATTTATCCCGATCAGTGTGATAAGAGGGGCTTATCATTAGGGGGTGGCGCTAACATCATCCGTAACTGAGAATTACCAGAAGTAGGGAACCCAGATATGTCGGTTGCGCTGACGCTCAACATCAGCCTCGAAACCGCCGTGGCACCAAAATGGGAACCCCCTATGCCACCCACGGACTTAATTTTTGATGATGGAGAACCCTTGTCACGCAACCGCCACCGCATTGGGATGAACGTCCTCATTCGGTCATTTATTTAGGACGTTTAACACCACCCCGTCGTTTAAGCCCAAACCCATACATATAAATCTCTGGCATATTAATGCGACCATCAGAACGACTGCTAGCAATTCCCAGTTGCAACAAATACTTCAAAACTTCTTCAGGATTTGAATTCGGTGGCTTTTTACCCGTTTGCTCACTCCAGTTTGTCTTTTGAAGTGATTCGAGAAACCTTTCTTTTTCTATAGGGAGTTCAAGACCCTTGAGGCTTGTTTTTAAGGCTTCTAGCCAGGGGTATTCTTCCTGTGCCAACTCGCGAATCCTATCCTCAGAAGTATCCATCAGAGCTCCTTGCAAATCTGATGGATCTATGAGGGTAGTTTCGGTCAAAGAGGGGTCGAGTTTTTTTAAGCTGCGTTCTGCAGCCAAAGAAAATAGTTTTAAAAAAGAACGCGGCGCTATGAGGCTTCCGGCATCCTGAAGATGGTTAGGAATCCAGCGGTAGGTGACTCCTTTCCGAGCGTTAGCACCCATAAATTTTCCGGCTATTTTCTCTATCAGTTGTTCAAAAATAGACTCATCTGATGTGGGAATCAGTCCCAGGGAAGGATCATTTGTAGCGATTATGTTAGGCACTATAGAATTTAAATACTCGGTCATTTCCTTCCCGGAGTTAGCCAAACGCTTCACCAACAAACGATACAACCATGAATAACTCCACTCCAGACGAATCTGGTGGGAGCGTAGCTTAGATGCATCAGGAAAACCAAGAAACTCTTCTTGAAACAAATCTGTCCGCAAAAAAATCTTGGGTCGTATCCGTTTCCAGCGCCGCCATCTATCCAGCCAAAAAGCTAACAGTTCGCGAATGGGAGCAGCCAGAGAGCCACGAGTGAACACCAACCTGTCCAGTTCATCATAAGTGACAAATAGGTACTCATCTGCCTGGAGCAATTGCTCATCTAAATCGTCCAGAGCAGAATTCATTTGTTCCAAATCCTGGCGCACCAGAGGAAACCAACTTTTTAGTTTCGATAAGTTGGTCAGAGCTATGCGAGTTGCTTCTGGTATCTGCCGAGCAAACTGCATATTTAATGTGTTACTTTCTTGCTTCAGGATTACTCCTAACATCAAACCAATCCAGAAAGCCCGCCAATCAATGCTACTGGCGTTTTGCATCTGTTCTTCTACAATTTCTGGCGCGGGAAAGGTTTTTTCTTGCTGTGGGGTACGGCCAAAAGACGCTATCCATCTGGTTTTATTCAAAGAGGGCAAAGCTCTAATTTTCAGTTGCTTCACCAGGGTTTCGCGTCCCGCTGGCATCGCTAATAAACGGAATAATTCCGTTTTGCCTACACCGCGACCTCCCAATATCAACAGCGTGTCCGGTTCCAAAGCATGGCGGTAGTCAGGTACAGGCAGAAAATTTTTTAAGAACACTGTCTCATCATCGCTTTCCCGCTCTGCCGTTCCTCGTCCTGGTGCAATGCTAACCATGAGTTCTAGGAGTCGGCGTTTATCCAAATGATTCATTTACCCCTCCTGGTCTTATGTTGTCAGGTCGCGCCCAAAAAGTCGGCGAAGACGGTTCGCAATCTCTTGATAAGGTTCCTTGGTTAATAACGTAACCACATCGGACAAGCTAATGGATTGTTCTTGGCTTTGTTCCCTTTCAAATAAATGGATATCTCGCCAGAGACTACTTTCCCAAGATACCACAACTGGGGTAAAAGGTGCATCGTTATCATTTTCGTTGGGGACTACCTGAGCTTGACTGTAGTAGTTCTCTTGGAAAACCTGATAAGCTTTATCCTTAAATTTTTTTAATTCCAGCTCCCTTCCCGGGGTCCCCAAACTCGGAGCCATAGCGTGAACCAGTACCAGGGGTAATCCTTGTTTTTCCGCTCTGCCTAGGCGACGGATAACGTGAGTTAAGCCAGCCCAGGTTTGGCTAGATTGTCTGCCAAATATAACTGCGGCATGGGACAAATCAGCGATCGCCAAGCCACCAATATCATGAAATCCGGCTCTAGCATCTAGCAGGATAAAGTCTAGGTTGCGCTCGGAAGCATTTAGTTCCTTCAGCATCCCCCGGAACGTTTCTGGTAGTTTATTATCGGCCAGATTTTGGAAATCCAGTCTCGCCAATTTCTCCAGATAGTCATTATCCACCGTTCCCGCTGGTAGCAGTCGCAGGGTTTCCCCGGCATCTCCCAGCAGAGTCTGTTTGTTAATTTGGATAATATGGGGTGGTAAAGGCCACTCTATCTTGGGGTTGCGATCATTGTAGATTGGTTTCTCCAACAGGTAATCGATCGCGCCAGTTAGATAGCCAGTATCTGGTAATAAAATTGTGGATAAACCAGGAGCTTCTAGGTCTAAATCCACCATCGCCACCCGATGTCCGTGGCGAGCTAGTGTGAGCGCTGTTGCCACCAGTGCTGTAGTGCGTCCCACACCTCCCTTGAAGGAAAAAAATGTCACAACCGCTGGTTTATTCCCGTTATCTACCTGCTCCTGTGACCAAGGTGGATTGCCTAACTCCTGATTAGTCCATGCTAGTTTCGCAATATGGCGTTCTAGGATATACCATCTAGGCGATAGAGTATCATCATCCCATTCTGCGGAAATCTTCTCCTGATGAATTACCTCAATTAAGGCTTTATAAGCATCATTTTCCCCTTGAGGCAACCAGATATCTTCGCCGTAGTACGGGCCAAGGTTTTGGGAAAGGCGCTTCTTTAGTTCAGTTAAATCGGAATCTTCAATTTTAATCCCTTCCTTTGGTTCGATAAAAATTCTAATTTTTCCGTAAACGTCACGAATGATGGTGACAGAGTGCAGCTTTGTCGTCACCTGTGATTCTATGGCTGGCTCCTGAAAGCATTCTCGGACTTTGCCAAAGGTTTCGCCGAAAGCGATCGCCATCCTCTAAAGCTCCCTACTGGAAATTTTGCCATCTAAAACCAGTCGGGGAATAATCTTAAGATAGATTTCCTCAGCGCGCTCGATCGCCATCCCCGCCTCACTCTCATTCCAAAGGTCAGACGGGGCATAGCGTCGCTCTGGATGAGCTTGAGCCAGAACTGTCCCTGCTGTGCGAGAAGCTGGCAATTGCTTGTCAAGTCCCGGATACATAACACGTAACCGCTCGATCGCCTCCCCTTCAATCTTCGTTAGCTCGTGGCCAAACTTCTTTGCAGCAGCCTCGTCTTCGTTAAAGTATATCTCCACCAAGACCTTAAAAGCGCATTCTACAACATAACCGGCTAAATACACCGCGTTGTCCCAGCGTTGGCAGTCGCGCAACTGCAGCGCATCGTGCAAGTGCCTTCCGGCAGCCTGTGCAAAACACTGTTGCAATTCTTTCATAAGCAAGTCTCACATTCAATAATCAATACTATACAAAAAAATTCACGGAGGAACTGGCGCAGATTCCCCGAGAGGGTGTGCTGCAACAGGCTATGAAATCTAGCAGTTCCTATTCTAACAGATGGTTGAAGCTCGTTTCGACGATCGCCTCTTCAAAAGGGGTCAGTTCAAATTGAATCCCAGCTTTGTTCCCCCGACACCAAGCAATCTGTCCCGATAACCACTGCGGTTCTGAACATCCCGGTA
>CAZNHN010000441.1:0-3931 GCA_964572415.1 uncultured Phaeodactylibacter sp. | reverse complement strand
CCCCAACTCCTGCTTCTACCATCAGCCAGCCCTTGTCAAACCGGTCCTGAACTTACTTCTTGTCCTGCTCTTTTTAGGACAAACGTCCTCCCTCCTTTATGGACAAAGCTGTAATAACAGCTCGGCGGTTCCACCCACACAAGCGGTCGATAATTTACCCGTTTCAGCAACTCCATTAGTAAGTATCTTTGGGTTCCACCGCGCGGGCGCCGGATTTTGGTCGGGGCCGTTCTCAATTGTTGAATTCCGGGTCTCTAACACCTCTGCCAGCTGGAATAACCGCGTGGCTTTTTGTATCGAGTTGGAGGAGCCTCTAATGGGATCTTTTTTCCCATCGGGTTTTAATTCCATTAACCTGGACAATATTGCCAGAGGGCGCGCCGGGGAAGCAGGAACGGCTGCTTCAGCCGTTCCGGTCGGAGGCATCGGTGCAGAACGGGCCGGTAAGACCCGGTATTTGTTCGATAATTACTATCAGGGTACGGCATCTTCGGCTTGGACAGACGAGCAATATGCCGCTTTTCAGTTAGCGCTCTGGGAGCTTACGCACGACACAGACTTCTCTCTGGCAGATAATACCGGAGCCGTCTACATCGCAGCAGGAGCTAATCCTCCTCCCGTCCAGAATAACATCATAGATTTAGCGCAATCCTGGCTCGATGCCATGGATGCGCTGGGCTTTTCTACTACCGACTGGGAAAACTACAATACCACTGCCTGGACAGTGGCCGCCCTCGAGCATAACGTCGATCCCGCACCGGGCACCCAAGATCAACAAGATTTGGCGGTTGGCGAAAGTTGCACTAACTGCACCTTAAACGCCCCAACAATAGCTGCCACCTGCGATGACAATGGCACGCCGAGCGATCCCTCGGACGATACCTTCAGCTATACCATCGAAGTAACGGGCACGAACACGGGTGCCACTTACAGCATCAGCGGCGGCGACATGCGCAGCGGCCTGGCTTATAATACGGTAAACGGCCCCTACGGTCCCTTCCCGATCAGCGGTGGCGACCTGACGATCACGATCACGGACGTAGATGATGCGGGTTGCCAATTAGTAGATCAGACGGTAAGTGCGCCGGCGACCTGCTCGTCCCTCCCTCCTACAGGATCCTGCAACTGCACCGAATACATCTACCTCAATGATCCCAGCCTGGATTTGGTCCACAAGTTTAGTGTGGACGGAGGCGGGGCAGTAACCGAGATCGGGGCACCCTGGCTCGACAACATCAACCGGCCCCACGGGCTTGGGGTAGACATCAATGGCTTTCGCTATATAGCCCGGGAAGAGGCCGGCCCCACATGGATCATCGGCAAGTATACCTGTGACGGTGGGGTGGTAGATGCCAATTGGCACACGACCAATGCCGATTTCATCTTTAATATGAATTCCGATAGCGATGGTAACCTGGTTTATCATGCCACTCTGGATAATTTTGTTAGCTTCACCCACGTAAAAGTGGATTTGTGTACAGCCATGGAGACCGGTTGTGCCCAGGCGCCTGGCTCATCGGCCTGGGGTTTCTACCTGGAAGAAGACGGGACATTTTGGAGTACCCAACCTACTTTTTTTGGTTCTACGGGCAGCGCCATTTATTTCGGAAATGTGGATGACTTCGGTACTTCACCCAGCTGCCCTCAGATCAGCACCTTGTTTGTCAAGGATGATGCGCCATTGGACGCGCCTAACTACTGGCCTTTCGGCATTTTTGTCGATGATGCCGGCTTTGTCTATCTGGTGAATACCAATCCGCAAGGTACTGGATTTGAAGCCTTTGGCCCCTCCTTTATTACCAAGTACGCTCCCGATGGTACTCTGGTGGCCAGCTCTGCCCTGGATGATGACAGCACCGATGGCGGCTGGTTTGGTTCCCGCGGGATTGTGGTTGATGAAGCGGGCTTGATTTACGTAAGCGTAAACGATGGCTCGGCGAATATTCCCACTACGGGCAGTACCTGCTTTGCTATCTTCGAAGACGACGGCATGGGGAATCTTAACCTCCTGAGCACGGTGAATAACCCAGTAGGTCTTACCGGGACAGATCCTAAAGCCATGGGAATCGCTACAGAGTGTTGCCCTACGGCTCCTTCACAGACCATCAATGAGACGGTCTGCTATGATGGCAGCAATACGACCTCAGTATTTCTGCAGAACTATCTGGACTGCGGAGATGGTGGAGGCATTTGTGAGGGACAATGGGTGGAAGACCCCGCCAACCCCGCGAGTTTCACCTTCAATGATTGTGATCTAAGCATTGATGTGAACGGTACCGGTTGCGCCACCTATACGCTTTCCAAGGGCCCTCTTACCGGAAATCAGCAATGCGGCGCTTTTGATATTACCGTGAATATCTGCTCGGTTACGCCGCCGACCTATGGCGCTCCCAATACAATGCCGGGCACCTGCAACAACGATATACCAAACGATGATGCCTCCTTAATGATACCCGGTATTACGAATGCAGACATTGCGGGTATCAGTTCCCCCGGGGCGGCAACTTATGATGGTCCTTCCTATAATAGTGATGCCTCGACGAGTGCGGCGCTGTTTGATGTATCAGGTGGTTCTCTATCGATTTCCACCCTGGAGCACGGCCAAAGCTATGTCGTGCGCCTGTTCAATCAGGGGAATGGCTGTGTTGAAGATGTGGTAATCAATACCGCTACCCTTAGCTGTGGCTCATCCTGCAACTGCACCGACTACCTCTACCTCAATGATACCGACCTGGAGTTTATCCACAAATTCGCCGTGGATGAGAACAACAACGGTGCGGTTACTGAGATTGGCCCACCTGTGGGTCCATGGGGAGACAACATCATAATTGACCCTCACGGCATTGCGCAGGACCTGAATGGTAACCTTTACATAGCGACCAGCTCAGGGGGCGATATCTTTCAGCTAGACCCCTTTGGAAATATCCTGAACGGTGGCAGTCCCTGGCTGAACAATTCATCCGGTTCCGGTTTTGATGCCGGTACCGCCTTGCGTACTGTAAATTATGGTTTCAAGGATAACGTACTCTATATACATAACAACAACCACAAATACGTATACGCTATCGACCTGTGTACAGGAAACAGCCTTGGCCGTATGGAGTTATTCCCCGGTTCGGATGCTATTTCGGGCAACGGCCCGGTGGTTTGGGGTTTCTATGTGGACAATAACAACTGGTACGCCGTGCAGCGGAGCAACCCGGGTAGTGTCTATACCGGGCCACTGGATTTGAGCTTTTACACGACAGGTTTTGGCGCACCGGCTAATAGCGGTACGCTCTTGTTCAATCTTTCGGAACCGGCTACCGGTACTGCGGATGGAGATGAAAACGGTATGGGTATCACCCGTGACGCCGCCGGTAACTTCTACATCATTGAGCGGCAGTCGATATCCGGCACCCATGATCAGCCGGTACTGGTGAAGTACAGCCCTACGGGCACCGTCCTGGGGTCGGTGACCGCCCCGGCTGATCCGCTGGTAGGAAACACAATGAACGGTGTGCCGGGCTTCAGCGGTGCACGGGGCGTCACCTTTAGTGCCGCTTCCGATCGGGTTTACGTGAGCAGCAAGGTCAACTGTATTACTGTCTTTCAAACCGACCTTACCGAACTCTCCGCGCTCAACTACGGTAACCCGATGAACGGGCGGCCAAAAGCGATTGGTGTTGTTACGGAATGTTGTGCTAACCCAACTACTCAAAATATCAACAACACCATTTGCTACGATGGAGTAAACAATGAAACGATCTTCCTGCAGGAAGTCCTCGATTGTGAGGGTGTCATTGCCGAGGGAACCTGGGCGGAAACTGCCGATGCCAATGGGGTATTCGATTACGAGAGCTGTGATAATTCGATCACGGTTACCGGTACGGGCTGTGCCACCTACACCCTGACATCGAACGGTACAGGTACAAATAATCAGTGCGGTGCC
>CAZNHN010000440.1:0-3931 GCA_964572415.1 uncultured Phaeodactylibacter sp. | reverse complement strand
GATCTCCGCAATGAGGCGCCACTTGCCGGCGGCGCCCAGTGTGCCGACGGCGATTTTGGACAGGGTGTCGCCCAGTAAGGTGTAGTCCTGCCGTGCGACCTGCTGTTGCCCCTGTTCCATTTCCAGGTCGGCTTGCACCTGTGCCAGCTCGCTTTCGCGGAGCTGTAGGGTATTCTTAAAATCGGCGGGATCCAGCTGTAACAGTAGGGTGCCTTTTTGCACAAATCCCCCGGGGACAAAGCTCGGCGTTATTCGGACCACCTGCCCCGTCACCCTTGGACTTAACTGCACCTGCCGGGCAGGCTGCACGGTCCCCGTAGCCACAATAACCGGCTGATAGGTACCCACGTCAACCGGTTCCACCTCCACCAGCATGGCCGTTTTCTTAGTTGCGCCCTGCCGCTGTGCTTCGGGCTCGGTATTGAAAATCCAAAAGACGACCCCGCCAGCTATGGCCAGGATGAGGATACAAATCAGTAAGGTATGCTTCCAGTTCATGTTCTTTAATTTACTGTGTGGAGGCTTTGGGGGTATCAATGGGGCCTGCCAGTGCCCGGTAAAGGCTGATCCTGAATTCCAGCAGGAGGTAGCGGGCGGAAAGGAGGTTCCGTTGCAATTGCTGTAGTTGGTCCAGGGCAGTCAGCACATCCAGGTAAGTACTTGTGCCGTTGAAATACTGCAGCCGGAGTTGTTCGTAGGATTGTTCGGCCATGCGGATTTGGTCTTCAATGGACCCGATAGCCTGTTTTTGGTGGAACTCTCTCGCCAGAGCATCCTCAACTTCCCGGAAAGCCAGGAGGGTAGCCTGACCATATTCGTATAACCTTTGATCGCGAACGGCCCGGCTCCGGTCCACCTCCGCCCGCAGTCGTCCGGCGTTCAGCAGAGGCGCCGCAAGGTTAGCGCCCAGGGAGTAGGCCCAGTTTTCAAAAACATCGCTCAGATTATTGGACCGTAAGCTGGTGGATGCACTCAGGGAAAGCCTTGGATATTGGTTGCTGATTGCAGCTGCCAGTTCCCGGTCTGCTGCTTTGACCTGAAGGAAGGCCCGCTGCAAATCCGGCCGGCGGCGGACCAGCTCCAGCGGCAAACCGGTTTCGGGAAGATTGGGTGGATCGAATATCGTGTCAGGCAAAGCCGGCAGGCCTGCTCCGGGCGCCTGTCCCAACAATACAGACAACCTGTTTCTAAGGGTCTGTAGATCCGCCCGCACATAAGCCAGCTGCTCCCGGGTAGCCGATAGCAACTGCTCCTGTCGCAGCACATCCACGCCCCGCACCTGACCGATGCCCAGCCGTTGCCGGATGAGGCGCAGAATCTGTTCGTTGGTCTCCACCTGTGCTTGCAGGATGGCCTGCTGCCCGCGGGCTTCTGCCAGTTGAAACCAGGTACGTGCCACCTCTGCTGAAAGGGTCATCGCCCCCGCCTGATAATCGGCCCGGGTCGCTTCCCGCCGGAAACGCTCCGCATCCACCAGGGCATGAATCCGCCCCCAGAGGTCTACCTCATACTGCGACTGCAGGTTCAGCCGCACATTCTCACCGCCCACGAAGTCAGGTTGTGGAAAACTTGCTCCAGCCTGCATATTAGCCTCTAGGTCTGGCCACAACGCTGCCGACTCCCGGTCTGCTACCGCCCGGGCCGCCCGCAACCGCTCCCAGCCTACCACCAGATTGAAGTTTTCGGTCAGGGCTGTATCCATCACCCGGTTCAGGGCCGTATCGCCCAGGGCCGTCCACCATGTTTCCGGCAGCTCCAGTTCGCCCGTTTGAGAGAAAGCATCGGGCACTTCTGCGGGCAGTGTGGTGGTCCCCGTCCTGGGGGCACAGGCCGACAGGGCGAGCAATCCCGCAAGCAATAAAGTTGTCAAAAAGTGCAGGGGCCGGGCGGCGTGCATGGTCAGTAGGTTTTCGGTTGCGTTTACTAATGTTGCAACTTTGGAACGGGTGCGGTAGGGAGAGGTTCGGTTTTGGGGTAGGCCAGGTTTTTGGGAGATGACTTCAAAACCCAGTCCTGCCTGCGCTCGCCCCTAGCCCCTGAAGAGGAAACTGTATGCGTCATGCCTTCTTTTCAAAAAAATAATTCCTCTTAAAACGCGGGCGGACCCTCCCCTTCAGGAGACCGAGGGGCAGCAAAGCCTTTTTCCCAATCAATAACCGCACCTGCCTGCGCTCGCCCCTAGCCCCTGAAGAGGAAACTGTGTGCGTCAAAAATCCAAAATTCCCTATCTTACCCCCAAACCAACGGATATGACCACCAACGACCGCAGCCTGAAACTCATCAGCATCTTCCTACTGGGAGTAATGCTGTTTAATTTTCCATTGGTCAGCCTGTTCAGCCGGGAAGGGCTCTTACTTGGACTGCCAAAGCTGTACTGGTACTTCTTTGTCGTCTGGGGCGGTATCATCGCATTGACGGCCTGGGTGGCGCGTCCTGCTAAGGCTAAAAAAGACTGACCGTGCAGCCTATCCTTATCATCAGCATATCAATTGGTTATGTGGCGCTGCTATTTGTCATCGCCTGGATAGCAGACAAGCGGGAGGCAGCCGGCAAGAGCATCGTGAAGAACTCGGCTATCTATGCCTTGTCTATGGCGGTTTACTGTACGGCCTGGACGTTTTACGGGAGCGTGGGCCGGGCGGCAACTACCGGGCTGGGCTTTTTGCCGACTTACCTCGGGCCGGCACTGCTGGCTCCGGTTTGGTGGCTGCTGCTCAAAAAAATCATTCTCATCAGCAAGTCCCAACGTATTACTTCCATTGCTGACTTCATCTCCTCCCGCTATGGGAAAAGCACCTTTTTGGGGGTGGTTGCCACTTTGGTCGCTGTGCTGGGCATTATACCTTACATCTCCATTCAGCTTAAGGCGATTTCAAGCAGCTTTGACCTCTTGGTTGGACAGGTCACGGCTTCCCATGCGAGTGTCCCTTTTTACCTGGACACTGCCCTCTACATCACCATAGCCCTGGCAGCTTTCACCATACTTTTCGGCACTCGCAATCTTGATCCTAATGAGCGCCACGGCGGGCTGGTGGCTGCGATTGCATTTGAGTCCCTGCTTAAACTGGTAGCTTTTCTGGCTATTGGTTTGTTTGTCACCTTTGGGCTGTACGATGGGTTTGGGGATATCTTTAACAAGGGGGCCGCAGTACCTTCCATCCGGGCACTGTTTACCCTCGAATCAGCCGGGCTGAATGGCTGGGAGTGGTTTTGGCTGCTTTTTCTGTCTATGTCGGCAGTCATGCTGCTGCCGCGGCAGTTTCATGTAGCGGTGGTAGAGAACACTAATGCAGCACATGTATCCCGGGCATCCTGGATGTTCCCGCTTTACCTGTTGCTAATCAACATATTCGTGCTGCCTATCGCAGTGGCGGGGCTGATGATGTTCCCGGAAGGCGGAGTGGAGCCGGACAGCTACGTGCTGAGCATCCCACTGGCAGCAGGGTACGAAACGCTGGCCCTGTTTGTGGCCCTTGGGGGCTTTTCGGCGGCCACAAGCATGGTGATCGTCGCGGTCATTGCGCTCAGCATCATGATCGTCAACAACCTGGTCTTGCCGGGCATTGTCAGAAATCAGGACTTCCGGCAGGACAATCCGTACAGCATCAGCAGCAGTCTTTTGGGCATTCGGCGGATATGCATTATCCTCGTTTTGCTACTGGCTTACGCCTATTTCAAAGCTGTAGGCGAACAGTACAGCCTGGTATCGGTGGGCCTGATATCCTTCACGGCCATCGCGCAGTTTGTGCCGGCGGTGCTGGGCGGTATTTACTGGAAGCGCGCCACCAAGAAGGGGGCCATCTGGGGGCTGAGCATCGGGTTTCTCATCTGGGCGTTTTGCCTCCCTTTTCCCACCCTGGTGGAAACGGGGCTGGTAAACGACCGGGTCATGGCGGAAGGGCTTTTCGGCTGGGGACTGCTCCAACCTTAT
>CAZNHN010000439.1:0-3995 GCA_964572415.1 uncultured Phaeodactylibacter sp. | reverse complement strand
CCAACCGGCTAATGATGGTCGAAATTGATAGCTCTCTTTTGGTAAATAATATTT
The DNA here is from genome assembly GCA_964572415.1 of uncultured Phaeodactylibacter sp. GTDB lineage: Bacteria > Bacteroidota > Bacteroidia > Chitinophagales > Saprospiraceae > Phaeodactylibacter. The sequence continues at coordinate 3,941 of CAZNHN010000439.1, read as the reverse complement.
TGCAGCCTATCCCTATTGATCAATTGACTCTTTTCCCAAACCCAGCCACTGATTTGTTGACGATTAGCTTACCGAAAGATATAAAGCCACACCAACGCGAAGCACATATATATGATATGGCTGGCAAGCTGGTAATGACTAAGGTTTTAAACCATTTTGAGGCAGAAGTATCCATAGGCAACTTACCCTCTGGCTTATATCAAGTAAGGGTAGAAGAGTTCGTGGGTAGATTCATTAAAATCTAGACTAGATATTGATCACCATCTGCATGGGCAATAGGCAAGTAAATCTTTGTCATTGCCCATGTAAAAAATAAAAAGAGTATGCTAAAGTATTTCATTTTCTCAATAATGGTTTTTCTGATTTCAGTTCAGGCAGAGCAACTGTATGCGCAACGGATATATGGGGCAGAAGTGTATAAAGAATTTTGGATCGATAACGCTACAATTGAAGCCTGGGTATGGCGACAAAATGGCTCGAAGCCCTTTATCATGTACGATTGGGGAGATGGAAGCCCTCTGGATTCAATAGAATTGGTTTCTGACCTTGTGCTGGGGAATTTAGGCAATGATACTTACCGTTTAAATATCTACAGGGGAGCCCATAACTTTGATACATCGGGCATATTAGCTATGGGTTTTCGGGATAGTTTTCTCATCAGCGATATTGTAAATATTGAAAATTCGGCTGAAAAAGTGCTGACGCTCTATGATACAGTTAACATACTCCCAGCCAACCCTGAGCTGCAAAGTAATACATCACCAGTGTATCTCTATAAACAAGGCCACATCAGAAAACAGGAAGATGGCTCGCTTGTTTTAAGGATGGATTTGGAATCAGACGATTTCGATTTCTTACTGGATATTTATGATGCAAGACTTGCTGAATTTCCAGCTGAAGGTTTTTCCTTCCCTGAATCAACAGATAGCCTATACATGGCACCTCCAAACGGAGGGGCATTGATATGGGATCGGCCCTTAGGGGAGGGGCGATATGCAGTTGGAATAAATGACAGGGAATACCGGCGTTATATCAATGAGAATGGCCAAATTGACACTGCTTTTCTTAGTACAACAATGCGAGCTATGGTTTTTTTGGTCACGGAGGATTTGCTGGTTCATTCCTATAGTCAGCCATCTAATGAGTTGGGCTTGAGCCTTTTCCCAAACCCCACCACCTCCACCCTCCATCTACAGCTTCAGCACGCCCAATCCACCCAGGGCAAGCTCCAAATCAAGAACCTGGCCGGCCAAACCCTTCATACCGAAGCTTTGGATCTAAACCCTGCCCTCCAAAGCTGGGAAGTCGATGTGGCGGACTGGCCGAGCGGGGTGTATGTGGTGCGCTTGCTGGCAGGGTCGGAGCAAGTGGTGCGGAAGTTTGTGAAGGATTAAATCCATTTTTATTAGATGAAGACATTGATTAAGGTATGGTTCCTCATCACTTTTGTATAACAGTGTAGACTTGCGGAAAAATAAGGCCTCAATAAAGTTTCGATAGTAATATATGAGTCCTCCCGAATTTTGATCCAGATCAAAATTCGGGAGGACTCAGGGTTGCCTTACTAGTGCCTCAAGTCATAGATCTCTGATACTTAAGTTGAAGTTATTTTTCGACTAATCAAGGCGAAGGTTCGCGACTTTAGCCCGAGCTAAAGGAGCGGTTCTTCAACGAAGAGTAGGCGGAAAAGAACGAAACTTGGGGTGTCAAGGGTTTATGGCTTGAGGCACTAGTGGTCTGTCAAGTGTTAATTTATGGGTTGAGTGGGAGCGAATTTTGAGGCTAATCAAGGCGGATGTTCCCGCGCATAGCAGCGCTACGTAAGGGGTTATCCAACGAAGAGTAGCCTCAAAAGTCGCCGCAGGCAACCCCTAGTTTTAGCCTTGACAGACCACTAGATTAATTAGCCGGCGCGGGTCTAAAACCAGCCCGCACCAAGCCCGCGGAACGGCCACGGAATACCCAGTAAGATGAGCACCAGTCCGATCAGGTAGAAAACAAATACCGATTTGCCCGCGGCAGTAGCATCTGCTTTGCGCTTACCGCGGCTGTAGCCAATGGTAATCAGGATGATGGCAAGCAGCATCGTCACCAAATGCTCAACCGTGTAGAAGCGGGTGATGGTGTCTTTCATGAAGCCTTCTCCGTAGGAAACCAGGGGGCTGTATATAAAATACAAAAGCAGTCCAATGATTAGCTGCACATGGGTTATAATTAGGCCGATGAGTGCAGAGGGCTTGTTGAAAGCCTTCCCGTTGCGCCAGGACTGAAAGCCTTTGATAATGGCATAGATGAGCGCCGCGAGCAGTAGCCACCGCAGGCCCGAGTGCGCGTGTTTTAACATGTTATACATAAGTTCAAGTTTTGGTCAATGGTGTAAAGAATCCCGGCAAATCTACTATTTATGTGCCATTCTCTTTAGCTTTCGGTGCTGTAATTGGAATTTGGTAATGCCGTTGTAATCTTTAAGCCGGTACTCAACTTTTCAGGGTGCAGCGAATGTTCTACAATTGATTTTATTCCTTGTTCGCCACAAAGGTATGAACTTATGAAGTTTTGTACATTTGTGCCCACAAAAGCTATCAGCCATGAAATTATCCTGGAAAGGAATCTGGAATTATAAATGCCCCCGCTGCGGGGAGGGTGATCTGTTTAAAAAGCCTTTTAAATGGACAGATCCCATTGACATGCATAAGGAGTGCCAAAATTGTAAGCTGGACTTTGAGCCGGAACCGGGCTTTTACTTTGGTGCGCTGATTATTTCCTACGGCATCTCGTCCTGGATGCTGCTGCTGCCCGCGCTGCTTCTGGTACTGTATTACGACTGGTCGGTGATGGCGGCTATGGGCTTTACACTGGCTTTCGCAGCTTTGACTTATTTCAAAATTATGCGGTTGTCCCGGTCGCTTTATCTTCATTTCTCCATGCGCTACGACAAGAGCCTGGAAAACTCAGAAAACTCTGGCTCGAAGTACGACAAGACTATCTTTTAATCCATTTCATCGTACATTTAGCGGAAAAACATTACCATGCGTCTGTTTTTCCGCTTTCTTTTGCTTAGTTGCATTCCCTTCATTTCCACGGCACAGCCTGCCTCCAACCGCTCTGCGCTGAAAATTACTGATATTATGCAGGGCGAGCGCTTCGTAGGCTTTTTGCCGGATCGAATTCAGTGGCACCCCAACAGCCAGGAAGTCTTTTTTACCTGGAACCCTGAGCAGGATACCTTGCGCTCCCTGTTCAGTGTGAAACGGGGAGAAGAAAAGCCGGTACCTGTAAGCCTGGAACGGCAGCGGGGATTGCCTGAGCCGGGCGCATACAATTCTGACTATACGCTCATGGCTTACGCCAAAAATGGCGACCTCTTCCTTTACGATATTGCAGCCGATAGCAGCTGGCAGCTGACCCGCACCGGGCAGCGGGAGTCCGCCCCTTCCTTTACTTCGGATGACAGGCAGATCATTTTCACCGCCGACCGCAATCTCTATGCCTGGCATTTACAGGAACAGCGGATTGAGCAGCTCACTTACTTTGAGAAAGGCAGCGGCGGCAGCAGCCGTTCCCCTGATGCTCAGCAAACATGGCTGGACGAACAGCAAATGGAACTCTTCGAAGTCCTGCGCTGGCGTGATGCTCAGGACCGGTTGGAAAAAGAACGCCGGGAAGCCCTGCGCCCGGAGCGCCCTCAAACCATTCATTTGGGCAGTAAGTCCTGGAGTGGCCTGCAGCTCAACCCCGATCAGCGCTTTGTGACGCTCCGGCTGCGTTCCGATGCCACTACAGAAAGCACACAGGTGCCTCATTTTGTTGACCCAACGGGCTATCTGGATATCAAAAAAGCACGCCCAAAGGTGGGGCACCCGCAGGATACTTATGAAATGGGCGTTTACGACCGGCAGCGGGATACGTTCTACACCGTTTCCACCCTGAGCCTGGAGGGC
>CAZNHN010000438.1:0-4044 GCA_964572415.1 uncultured Phaeodactylibacter sp. | reverse complement strand
GTGGTTTTAGCCGGGTACGGGACAAGCGCCCTACCGCCTGAATGATCACCCGGCAATAATGAGCTACGACCGATTCGCTTTCCCGGACTGACCCGCTGTTGAGTACCGCATACTTATTCAGCTTACGCCCGAAGATATAGCGAACCCTTGCGCTTTTCTGCTCCTGACTTATGGCACCCCCCGCCTCCAGATAAGCGACTTCAAAGAGGTAATGAATCAGGTCGGTATCACTGATGGCCTCCCCGCTTCTGAAATAGGATAAAAGGTGGGTAGGTTGTTCCAGGTAGAGACCATCGTAGTCTTTTTTCCCATCCCCGTACTCCAAATCGTTGACGGCTACGACTTTCTGCCCGGGATGCGGCTCGTACTGAATATTTTGCCCCGCCCCCATAGTTTGATAGGTGGATACGACAAAGGCGTCATGCCCCTTTTTCAAGTGCTCGCAAATGCGCTCAAAGCTGTGCTCAAACCCACTGCTGTCCACGATATAAAGTGTTGAGGACACTTCCTGCTTTGCCTCTTCCTCCGTCTCCTTCAGGTAGCACATACGGACTTCTGTAAGTATGCTGGTGAGCACTTCTTCCGTGAAGTTGTCGTTTTGCCCTTTACGGGGCAGCTTGTTGAGCAGGCAAAGGAACGAATGGCAATCCTCTTCCTGAATAAACCGGGCGTAAGCCATCCCCAGCTTGACATAGCGGCTTGTAGCGTAGGCTCCCTCATCACCTGGCAGTTGATGGGCAAGTATTTTATAAACCTCTTTACCTGCTCCGGGCAATAGCGCCTTAAGCGCAAGCGCCCGGTCCACAGGACAGCTTATCGCCTCTACGCTGATCTTATGCCGGCCGGCTTGAGCATACCGCTCCCGAAATGCCGATTCCAATGCAGCTGCTTCATCAGGCCGCAGCGCATAGAAACGGTTTTGGAGGTGAGCCCGCAGAAACGCCAGCGAATAGTTGGACAGAGGGGCATCGAATCCCGCCGTAGCTGAAATGCCGATCACTAAAGCCCGCTGACAAAGCCCCAGCATCCAGCGCTCAGGTGTAGTGAGGGTATCCGCAAAACGGAGCTTGGTGTTGGCATCATGCGCCTGACTATTGAGCAGGTCGAAGTAGCGAAAGCCTTGCCCCAGGGGAGATTCATCCATCAAATCTCCCCGGCTCAGCCCTGCGGAAAAAGTCCTCTGCGTAATGAAGTCCTCAAAAAAACGGTGGGTGGGCACGTCGTTGATATCAAAAACCTCCAGGCAGGTACGGATGGCATTACCAGACGACATGCGCTCTTCGGTTTCGGGCCTTTTGCTATGAACGCTTTGGTATACCCTGGACAAATCCCCTACGAAATAGGCAAACATCCAAATGAACCCTTTAAGCTTGTTGAGCAAAAACAAGAGGTCCTCCTGCTGGGTCTCCGGGGGCTCCGGCTGCGTATGGATATAATTGGTGGCATCCGCCTGGTTGGGGTCGACTTTCAGGTAAGCCCGGTTATCCCCCACAAAAGTATGATAACGATAGTCGTGAAACAGGAATGCACGGTCCTGCGCTGTTGCCGACCGGAGCAGAAAATGATAGTCAAAATGGAATCCGGAACGGATAGCCTCCGCTTCTGCCCTTAAGCGCTCAAACCTGTCCTGTAAATAATTCAATTCCTGTTTCGTAATCATCGGCCGTAAGCGGGAGGTTGGCAAACTACGGGCATCCACCCCTCTTGCGATCCTGACGAACAGTCCCAAAATATCCTGAGTATACCGTTCTGTGTGTTCTACGATCGCGTCTTGAATATGCTGTTTGCTGGCATCAAACTCATCGATAAAAACGACGCTGTTCTCTACGATCCCGGATGTCGCGATCTGTACGGCCGGTCCAATAATGGTATCCAACTGTGTATAGAACTTCCGGACTGTAGAAAAGAATACGCTCTTTTCGAAGACTGCAACAATAGGATAAAGCTCTTCCACCCACCTCAGGTTCTTGTCCGAACGAAGTTCATTCAGGCGGCCCTTTGCCTCAGATTGCCCCTTGAGCTTAGGCTTCAGATAAGCCTTCAGTGCATTGCGGAATTGGCGTTCTGCTTCGCTCAGCTTTTCGTACAGATACCTCTTGAAATCCGGCGATGCATCCTTTGGGCACGCTTTATACTGTATGGCCCATTTCGTCATCTCGCTGGCGTGTGGGATTTCCTCCGCGCGCTCTGGTAGCTCACCATTTATTTGAATGTAGTCCGTGACCAGATCGACGTAGCTCTTCACTTGCAGGACATGCTGATCGAAGAGGTCTTCCCCCACGAGCGCCTTCAGATCGTCAACTGGTAAGTTCTTTTTGAGGGTTGTCACAAACCAGATGTTTTGCCCGGGCCCATCAGTTAATTGAATCTGCTCCTTCATGTATTGGAGTGCATAGTACGTTTTTCCAAAGCCGGTCGGGAGCGTCAGAAGTAAAAGCCCATTTGGGTCACCGGCAGTGGCGTGGCGGCTGATTATGTCCTTTAGCGTCATCTGGCATCATTGATTTATATAGATAAAACAGAAAAAACAGTGCCAATTGCCACTTGCCTGTTTTTAATGTATCTTAGGCTTCAAAGTATTCACTTTCTGATTTTATTATTCATTTTCTGAATACCATGGCTCGAATTCTAATATCCTGGATGGCTACCGGCAATGACTTCCTGGAAAGCGGAGGCGTAAATGAAGCGGGCACGACGATGAGCTTTCACCGGTACTTCTTTGAGCGTTACGACCGGCACATTTTGCTGTACAGCGCTAAAGAAGCGCAAGACACCCGGGCTATGCACCTGCTCGACGCTCTCAGGAAGCATTTTCCGAAGCACCGTGTTTCCCCCCAATGGTATGCTCCCTTCGATGTCATTAGCCTGGAGGCGATCCAATCAAGGATAGAACCCTTGTTGCTTAAGCATGCTGATGATCGAATAGACCTTTTCATTTCTCCAGGCACTCCGGCTATGCAAACCGCATGGATACTTGCCCACCTAACGCTCAATTTGAACACCCAACTGCTACAAGTCAGGCCCAAACGCTTTACTAAGGGTAAAAAGCAGCCCGAACTGTTAGAAGTCAGCATCAAGCGGGACGCCCTCACCGCCAGCGCAGTAATCAGGGAACAGCTTCAGTCCAAAGGCACAAGCACTGCACTCCCTGAGCGCTTTTGCATAACCCACACGCTTAGCAAAGTATATGAACACGCGAAACGGATAGCGGCAGCTGCAAATACGACCGTTTTCATAAACGGCGAAAGTGGCACCGGCAAAGAGCTCCTTGCCAGATTTTACCGGAGCAGAAGAAGATAGGAAAGGGTTAATTGAATCTGCGAGCGGGGGCACGGTTTTCCTGGATGAGATTGGCGATATTTCTCCTCATCTTCAACAATCACTGCTTAGAGTATTACAGGAAAAGGAGGTTACCCCAATCGGAGGGCATCCCAAACCTGTGGATGTCCGGTTTATCTCCGCCACTAACAAAGACCTTCGTGCGCTTTGCAAAGCAGGGAAATTCCGGTGGGACCTTTACTATCGTTTAGTAGTTGTGGACCTCAATCTTCCGGAGCTTCAGGATTACCCCCTGACGGAGAAAGCACAATTGCTTCGGTTTCTTAATAAGGAAAAACAAGCTCAGTTCAGGCGACCAGCCCCTCTGGAACTTACTAAGGAAATGCACGATATCATTTTAGCCTACCCTTTCCCAGGCAATATCAGAGAGCTGGAAAACATACTGGAACGGCTATATGCTTTGTGCCCGGACCGCACCCCTACTAAGGCAGATTTACCGAATTGGATACTGAGCCCTGACCCTTCTTTTTCGTTAAAGCTGGAGGATGTTATTCAGGAGCATGTACAACGTGTATTTGAAAAACAGGGCGGCAATCAAAAGAAGACCGCTGAGGTACTTGGGATTTCTTATAATACGCTGAGGAAACGGCTTGGACTTCAAAAATAACTAAGTGCATGTTTGGAGCAAACGAGAGTTAATAATCAGAGGATTGTGGTTATGGCTAAATGGAAAAATGCGCGTTTGGCGGGTGTTTACATCCAGAC
>CAZNHN010000437.1:0-4057 GCA_964572415.1 uncultured Phaeodactylibacter sp. | reverse complement strand
AACGGATTGCAAGATCAGTGTGATCAGTCAGATCAGCGGCTTCAGTGTACTATTGCGTTACGTGGAGTTTGGGGAACACGGATTAGACGGATTGCGCAGATTTTCACTGATTTCGAGCAGGGGCATAAGAGCAGGGCATGCTTGTATGGCGGCAACGGATTGCAAGATCAGTGTGATCAGTCAGATCAGCGGCTTCAGTGTACTATTGTCGTGCGCGGCGTGAGGGGGAACACGGATTAGACTGATTGCACAGATTTCCACTGATTTCGAGCGGGGGCATAAGAACGGGGCATGCTCGTATGGCGGCATATGATTGCCAGGATCAGTGTCATCAGTCAGATCAGCGGCTTCAGTGTACTATTGTCGTGCGCGGCGTGAGGAGGAACACGGATTAGACTGATTACGCGGATTTGCACTGATTTCGAGCAGGGGCATAATAGCGGGGCATGTTTGTGGGGCGGCAGCAGGGTTGCAAGATCAGTGTGATCAGTCAGATCAGCGGCTTCAGTGTGCCAGCCCTCTACCGCCAGGAAAAATTCCAGGTTACCGAAGGTATCACCGGAAAAAGCGACACCTGGTAAGCCCGGGCGGCTGCAGTCCCCGCATTAGGGTCCGACTCAAAATCGTAATAAATGAAAAATGGATTCTGCCGGCTGTAGGCATTATAAACCGAGAAGTTCCAGCTGGACCGGAAGCGCGCTTTGGAGTCCGGTTTGGGCGTATAGGTTGCCGAGAAATCCACGCGGTGGTAGTCCTGCAGGCGGGCACTGTTGCGCGGGCCATACTCCTGCACCGGAAACTGATCGATGAAGTACAATCGTTGCACGGGGGTAAAGGCATTGCCCGTACCAAATATAAAGGCACCACCAAATTCCCATTTCTTATTGAGGGTGTAATTCGCCACCACCGAAAGGTCATGCCGCCGGTCGTAAATCGCCGGAAATGGATTGCCGTTGTTGATATCCGGGAAGATGCGCTCGGTGCGCGACAAGGTATAGCCAATCCACCCTGTAAAGCGCCCCTTCTTTTTTTGCAGGAAAAGCTCCAGCCCATAGGCCCTGCCCTGCCCAAATACGAATTCTTCTTCCAAATCATTGGCGACATTATCCACGTAGTTTTCCCGGAAATCAATCTGGTTGTACAAGTCGCGGTAGTAAATTTCCACAGATGCTTCGTAGCGGTTGTCCCGGAAATTGCGGAAATACCCCAACGCGTACTGCACGCCAATTTGAGGCTTGATAATCTCCGAGCTGGGCATCCAGATATCTGTGGGTAAAGTGCTTGTGGAGTTGCTGACCAGATGCAGGTATTGATTCGCCACCGTTACCCCAGCCTTTAGGGACGATACAGCATTGAGATAAAAGGTAGCCGCCAGCCGGGGCTCCACCCCTATGTAAGTCTTCACCGGCTCCCCGGCAGCATACTCAGTGCTGTCCTGTTTTGAGGTGTAAGGACCAAGCTGCGTAAAGGCAGAAACGCGGAGCCCGGCATTCAGGCGGATACCTGGTCCGATTTTCATTTCGTCTGCAAGGTAGACCGCACTTTCATGAGCATAACGGATTTCTCCTTCATTGCCAAAAACTTCATCACCGTTCGTTGCCGTAGCCAGGCTTGGGGTCAGCCGGTGGTAGGTGTAGTTCGCGCCGAACCTCAGATGATGGTTAGGATTTGGGAAATATTCAAAGTCCACCTTTCCATTCCAGTCGCGCACACCGGATTCCAGCCCTATCCTAAAGTCGCCCTGCCCGCCGCTAAAGCCGAAGTCGTAGTCATTGTAGATGGCAGAGACATTCATAAACAGCTTATCGCTGAACAGATGGTTCCAGCGCAGAGTGGCTGTTGCGTTGCCATAGGGCATATCGAAGTTGAAGTCGCGGGCATTGCTCCGGAACTGCAGCACATCTCTGCCAAAGTAAGTGCTGAAATACAGACGGTCCTCATCGCTAAACCGGTAATTGGCTTTGGCATTAAGGTCGTAAAAATAATAGTTCGTCCCTGCAAAGGAAGTATTGTCAAGGAAAGGCTGAGCCAGGTCAAGGGCGTAGGTCCGCCGGGCAGAGACGATGAAGCTGCTGCGCTCCTCCACGATAGGCCCCTCGAAGGTCACCCGGGAGGCCACGAGCCCGATGCCGCCCTCCATAGCATATTCCCGGTCATTGCCCTCCTTCATTTGAATATCGACTACCGAGGATAGCCGGCCACCGTACTGTGCAGGCATGCCCCCTTTGATCAGGGTGGTATTCTTGATGGCATCCGCATTGAATACAGAGAAGAAGCCCAGTAAATGCCCCGGATTGTAGACCACGGCTTCATCCAGCAGGACCAGGTTTTGATCCGGCCCGCCACCCCGGACGTAGAACCCCGCATTCCCCTCCCCTGCCGACAGTACGCCGGGCAATAACTGAATGGTCTTTAGCACATCCACTTCGCCCATTAGCGCCGGCAGCTTTTTCACATTATCCATCTGTAGGCCCACCGTACCCATTTCTGTACTTTTGACGTTGGCGTCATCCGGACGAGCTTTGACGACGACCTCCTGCAGCTCCACACTTTCCTCAGTCAGCTCCACATTCAGGCGCTTCGCTTCATTGAGGTTTACCGTTGCTTCCTCCCCTGCGTAGCCCACGTAGGAAAAGCGCAGCCGGTGCGTGCCTGCCGGTAATTCCAAAGAGTAAAAGCCATAGGCATTGGTGACCGTGCCCAGCCCTGCTGAATCGGCCACCGCAACCGCCGCGCCGATCAGCGTTTCACCAGTGGCCGCATCTTTCACGTAGCCGCTTAGCACGTATTTGTCCTGTGCAGCGGCAGAAAAAGCAAAAAAGAGAAAAATAAAAGCGAGTGCGCGTTGCACCTGCAGTGATAGGCTCATGCTTCAGTATTTGTACCGGTAATAACCTGAACCTGCAAAAAATGTTGGAAAAACACCTGCCTTTGTCCCTCTATTTGCTGCACCGGTTCTGACAACCGCACTGCTCCTTTTTTGTTAAGGATGATATGAAACACGCAGACTTCATCATCGTGGGGCAAGGCATTGCCGGCACCCTCCTGGCGCACTTTCTGGAAGCAGAGGGAAAATCTGTTTTTGTCATCGATCAGTACAGCCCGAACGCGGCATCTCAGGTAGCAGCCGGCATCATCAACCCCATCACCGGGAGGCGCTATGTCAAGTCCTGGCGGGTGGATGACCTCATCCCATTTGCTGTCCGCACCTATCGACAGTTGGAGGCTCAACTTGATATTGCGATTTTCCATGAACGGAATATTATCCGCACCCTGTTCAATCAGGGGGAAGAAAACGATTGGCTGGCCCGTACCGGTGACCCTGCATATACGCCCTACATGCTTGATCAGCCGGTACTGGACCAATATGCCACCAAGACGGTGCTCGCTTACAGTTACGGAGAGGTCACTCAATCCGGACAAACCGACCTGGCACTGCTGACCGGGGCTTACCGCAAGTACCTGAAATTAAAAGACGCGCTGCTGGAGGACCACTTCGACTACAGTCAGCTTACCTTGACCCCGGAGCAAGCCACTTACAAAAACGTAGTTTCGGCTTCACAGCTTATTTTTGCGGAAGGGCACCTGGGCACTCAGAACCCTTATTTCAACTACCTCCCCTTCGGCGGAGCGAAAGGCGAAGTGCTCATCGTGCGCATCCCGGGGGCTGATTTTGAGAAAATCCTAAAACACCGGGTATTCATTGTCCCCCTTGCAGACTCCGGGCTTTACTGGATCGGCTCTACCTACGACTGGAAATTCGACGATGACCAGCCCACTTCCCGGGGCCGGGATTACCTCGAACAACGGCTAAAAGATGTCTTAAGCCTGCCCTTTAACGTGGTTGAGCACCGGGCAGCCGTCCGCCCTACAGTCAAAGACCGTCGCCCGTTCCTCGGGCAACACCCTGAATTCCCTGCCCTTGCGATCTTTAACGGACTGGGTACCAAGGGCGCTTCTCTTGGCCCCTACTGGGCGCATCATCTGGCGGCTCATCTGGTGAATGGGAACGCCCTGGATGAATCCGTAGACATTGGTCGTTTCGCGAAGCAGTAGC
>CAZNHN010000436.1:0-4058 GCA_964572415.1 uncultured Phaeodactylibacter sp. | reverse complement strand
GAGGGCGTAATGCGGTTGACCCGTTCGTCGGTACATTGAGCCGACAGTAACACCGCCACCAAAAGGGTGTACGGGTCTTTGTGATCGAGCGGGACTGGAACTTCCGGGTAGTAGGATTCCAGAATCTCTGTAATAGCTTTAACTTTCTGTTGCTTAGTAACTCTTCTCATGCCTGTTCAAAGTGAATGGTGTTCGAAATCTTTCGGCATTTGAGATCTTGGGGTTGGTGTTATCCATTAATGGTCGTACTCAAAAGTACCGTAGGGGCTTTCCACCCTTACCGTTGGCTGATCGGCCTTTTCAACACGCCCAATGATTTGAGCATCAATATTAAACTGTTTAGCGATATCGATGACCGCCTGAGCTTCGCCTTCCGGAAGATAGACTTCCAGGCGCTGCCCCATGTTGAAGACCTGATACATTTCCTTCCAGTCGGTGCCAGACTCTTCCCGGATCATCTGAAAGAGGGGCGGTAGGGGAAGCAGGTTGTCTTTGACCACCCGCACGTTATCAATAAACTTGACCACCTTGGACAGCCCTCCACCGGTATTGTGGATCATGCCGTGTATGGAAGGCTTCAGATGCTTCAACAGTTGAGCGATCACGGGGAGGTAGGTCCGGGTAGGCGATAAGACCAACTTGCCGGCTGTCATCTTCTGTCCGTTGCCGATGCTGACTTCATCCGTCACTCCTTTTGAACCTACGTAGACCACAGTTTCGGGCAGGGTGGGGTCGTAACTTTCCGGGTATTTGGAAGCATAGCGGTGGCTGAAAACATCGTGGCGGGCACTCGTGAGCCCGTTACTGCCCATGCCGCCGTTGTATTCTTTTTCGTAAGTAGCCTGCCCGTAGGAGGCGAGGCCAACAACCACATCCCCAGCCTGAATGTCATTCACAATCAGGTCACTGCGCCTCATCCGGGCAAAAGCCGTGTAGCCCACATCAATGGTGCGTACGATATCCCCGACATCAGCCGTTTCACCGCCCGCCAGGTGAATATCCACGCCGTGGCTGCGCATCTCCTCTACGAAAGCGGAGGTGAAGTTGATGATGGTGCTGATGACATCGCCGGAAATCCGGTTTTTATTCCGGCCAATCGTAGAGGAGAGCAGGATATTGCTGGTGCAACCGACACAGCCCATGTCGTCCAGGTTCATCACCATCGCATCCTGGGCGATGCCCTCCCAGACGGAGAGGTCGCCCGTTTCTTTCCAGTAGAGGTAAGCGAGGCTGCCTTTGGTGCCAGCAGTATCGGCGTGCATTAAAGTGCAATGCTCCGGGCTCCCGGCTGCCACATCAGGCAGGATTTTGCAGAAAGCATTCGGGTATAAGCCTTTGTCCAGGTTTTTTATGGCGGCGTGCACTTCGTCCTTAGTTGCTGAGACGCCGCGGAGCCCGTATTTCGATTGGTCTGCCATCCGGTTTGGTAATTTCCCGCAAAGGTATGGAATTCCGTAGAAATGATTAGAAAAGCGCCCGAAAAGGATATAAATAGTTGGATAAAAAGAAGTGGCGCAGAAGTTTTTATACGGGAGGCTGAACAAAAAGTTCCATTTTTTGTAATTTTAACAATTATAATTAGGCGCAACTTGCCGCCGCTTCTATATTTGCAGGTGCAAAAAACGTTCAGCACTTTCTGATCCCATGGTTCTCATCCCAAAAACTTTAGCAGCTATTTACCTTGTTTACCCCCTAAATTGGCTGGGTATGCCGTATTTACAGCACACCATTTATTCATCAAACCTACTTCATCGTGGATCTACCAGAATCGATTAACCACTTTTACCGAAAGAACAAACGTACCTTACATATTTCAGCTATCTCAATTGCCGTCCTCCTCGCGGGCACGGCTATTTTTTATGCCGCTACTCAACTGAATAGCAAAAAAGGGCTGCGGGCTTCGCTGTCTTCAGCAGAAGCACCGGTGGAGCTTAGTGCTTTCCCAGCCGTTGTCCCCACTATGAAGTACGGCTTCGCTATTGATACGCTGCAACTCCAAGAAAACACCATACAATCCGGACAATTCTTAGCCGACATCCTCCTGGGTCAGCAGCTCGATTACCCTTCGATTGAGAAGCTGGTCGCCAATATGGAGGATGTTTTTGATGTTCGCCATCTCCGGGTAGGCAAACCTTACACGATCCTCTCCAAGCCTGGCACGGAGCAGCCACTCTACATGGTCTATGAGCCCAACGACTACGAATACGTAGTATTTGAACTCTCCGGCGACTACAAGGTGGCGCGCAAAGAGCGCGTCGTGGAAACACAGCAGGGCTCTGTAGCGGGCAAGCTGGAGTCTTCCCTTTGGAACGCCATCGTTGGTCAGGGGCTGAGCTACGAGCTGGCTGCTAAAATGGAAGGCGCACTGCAATGGTCGATTGACTTCCACCACCTGCAGAAGAACGATGAGTTCAAACTTGTTTTTGACCGCGAGTTTATCGATGGCGAGGAAGTAGGCATAGGGGCTGTCCATGCTGCTTACTACAAAACGGGCAATAACGAGTACCACGCCATTTATTATAAGAGCGAAGATGAAGCACACGAAGGGTACTACGACCTGGAAGGCCGTCCGATGAAGCGGGGTTTCCTCAAGTCGCCGGTGAAGTACTCCCGGATTTCTTCCTACTACAACCTCAACCGCTTCCACCCTATTCTGAAGCGCCGCCGCCCGCACTACGGTACAGACTACGCAGCCCCTTACGGCACGCCTATCTACGCGGTAGGTGACGGTGTGGTTACCCGCGCTTCCTACACCAAAGGCAACGGCAACTTTGTAAAGATCAAGCACGACAAAACCTACGAAACGCAGTACCTGCACATGCAAAAATTCGCCAAGGGCATCAGTGTGGGCACCCATGTGAAACAGGGGCAGGTGATCGGCTATGTGGGCTCTACAGGACTGGCTACAGGACCTCATGTTTGCTTCCGCTTCTGGAAAGACGGCAAGCAGGTGAACCATCTGAATATGAAATTCCCACCTGCTAAGCCACTGCCGGATTCAGAGTTGTCTCAGTTTGGGCTGCAGCGCGACCGCTACATGGAACTGCTGAGTAATGCCAAACCGAATAAGGTCGTTTCAGAAGAAACAGATGAGACCGCAGGCGTGGACAACCCGTAAATTTTAAGATCCATCAAAACAAAACGAAGCCCCCTTCGGCTGCCAAAATGGTACTGAAGGGGGCTTATTCTTTTAAGGAAGGCGGGTAAAAGAGGCTAATTCCAACTAACGAACTCCGGCATACTGGCAATGACCGTATAAGCATCGCCTTTATTGTACATCGCCTGCTCCCATACCTGGCCGGAATCCATATTGAAGAGGTAGTTGGCGTGCATGTCTGCCACCACCCAGGAGCCGAGGGTCATCTCATCATCGAGCTGCCCCTCCGACCAACCGGAGTAGCCAACGAAGAAGCGGATATCCTTGGGCTCAATGAGTTGGGAGGTCGCTAAAAATTTCAGTTTCTCAAAGTCACCGCCCCAGTAGATACCGTTACCGACCGGGCGGCTGCCTTCCAGCAAATCCCCAACCGTATGCAGGTAGTGGATGGTATCGCGCTGCACCGGCCCACCGTAAAGAACACGGGAGTCGAATTCCGGGAAGGATTCGACCAGAGCATCAATCTGCATATCAAGTGGCTTATTCATGATGAACCCCACGCTGCCTTCCTCGCCATGCTCGCAGAGCAGCACCGCAGCGCGCTTAAAATTCGGATCTAACATGAAGGGCTCTGCCAGTAGGATCTGGCCATTTTTCACTTGATTGCTAACCATAAAAATGTGCTTTCGTTACAAAAGAACCCGTTGGAGACGGGAATTGGTTCAGCCGGGACTCATTTTTTTAAGAGCCTGTTGGGATTTTGGTCTTCTAGGCGAGAACTTGCAATTTTTTGGTTAGACAAGGTACGAAAACCGGAGTTTAGCCTAAGCTAAATGAGGATTTTCGGAACGAAGTATAAGAAAAAAAGTGCTGTTCGTAGCCCGATTACTAAAGTCCAAACAGGCTCTAAGCGAAAGCGGGCCAGCATGCCCTAACTTTAAGCGATACAAATTAGGCGGTT
>CAZNHN010000435.1:0-4060 GCA_964572415.1 uncultured Phaeodactylibacter sp. | reverse complement strand
GCAGCAAGGGGCCGGCTGAATTGAAGGGTAAACGCATCCCGGACCGGATTGGGCAGAATGCCGGCTTTGGTTACCGGAGCTGATTCCGCTTCCCAAGCCATCGTATTAGGCATAGCCAGGCTGCCGCCCTGACTCATGTAGCGCACTTCGCCAATAACCGCTGTTGCATCTCCGAACGGGTCGGTAGAGAAGACCGCCAGCCCCATTTCCACACAGCTCGACATCGGCAGGTAGGCCTGATGGAAGAGGATCCAGCTGCCCCCATTGCTGTTACTGTAAAACGCCCGGATCAGATCACCCTGACGGGTCAGCCGCAGCCACTTAGGGAAGGAGGCATAAAAAAGATTGCTGTTCCGTGGCCCGTTTTGCGTATATCGGATTTCCCGACGCAGCAGATTCGTCAGATTGGAATACATGGCGTACATCTTAGAGCCCGGATCGCTGCTTTCCCGGATCATCAGCCCGGCGTACCCCCCAACCACGTCTCTGATGCGGGCCTGAATGCCGCCGTTGCCGCAGAGCGGGACACTGGCAAAAGCCAGGTTATCGGAATTCTGAGGAATGAGGTTGTACCCGCCGGTGCCGATAGTAAAGTCGCCAAGGCTGGGGTCGTCATTCACACAGGGGTCATATTCATAGAAGCTGCCATCGCCCTGATCGCCGATGTCGTTGGCGGTCCATTCCGGGGGCAGGGCGGTACCGATTTCTACGGTGACCATGGCGGTGCAATCATCCGTATTGCCGCTGGGGTCTTCGACGGTAAGCACTACCGGGAAAGTCAGGTAGGCATCATCACAGGTGTAGGTCACTCCGGGGAAATCTGCCGAGCTAATGCTGCAATTATCACTGCTGTTGACGTCATCGAAGATATCGCTTAACTGGAGCGTGTATAACCCATTGGGCTGCAATGCTACAGTTGGATCAAAACAAACTGCAGTTGGCTTAATATTGTCTTCCACGGTGACGGTGAAATTGCAAACACTTCCATTACCATTTACATCGGTTACGGTAAGTGTTTCCGGGTTACCCCCAACCTCATCACAGTCGAAGTCAGTCTGGCTAAGCGCTAACGATGCAATCCCACAGGCATCGTTGGAACCAATATCCACCACTGCTGTTGAGGTTGAAGCATCACCGTTGGCATCAAGTTGTATAGTCACATTCTGGCAAAGGGCTTCAGGGGGCACGTTGTCTTCAACGGTAACGAAAAAGTTACAAATGTCGCTGTTGCCATTGACATCTGTTATCGTAAGCGTCTCAGCGTTGTTCCCTACATGGCTGCAATTAAAGCTGGACTGGCTGAGCACCAAAGACTGAATCCCGCAGGCATCGCTGGAGCCGTCATTTACAGCAGCCACTGATGTAGACCCGTCACCATTAGCATTCAGTTGTACCGTTACATTCTGACATTCTGCGGAAGGAGCGACATTGTCTTCCACCGTAACGGTAAGAGCGCAAAGACTGCTATTCCCATCGAGATCTGTAACGGTTAGAATCTCCGGATTTTGCCCCACATCGGCACAGGTAAAGCTGGTCTGGCTGAGGACCAGGGGCTGCAGGCCTCCACAGGCATCGTAGGAACCATCATCGACTGCTGCTGCCGTGGTGGAACCATTGCCATTCACATCAAGCTGTACTGTTACATCCTGGCACCGGGCTACGGGTGGGACGTTGCTGCCATCATCCAGGCAACCGGCATTCATCACATAATTGCGCATCACATTGCCGGGCTGTGTCCCCATACCGTTGGTCATATTAAATGTACCGTGGTTACGGCTATCGAAGTAGCTCATAATAGTGGGGAAGACATTAAGCTTGTAGGGCTCCTCCAGGCAGGCCCCTCCTTCCGCATCTTCATATGGATTACCACCAGGGCTTACATTCCCATAGTCGTCTATGGTCGTACCATCGCCATTCCAAACGCAGGCATGAGTATGGCGGGAATTCAGGTTATGTCCGATCTCATGCGTCAGCACTTTTACAAAACGGGAATACATGGTCCAATCCAGTATTGGAGAGCTGCCGCCCGCTCTGGTCAGTGCGTAGGAATCAGAGGTGCAGAGCCCATCAAAAAAGGCAATGCCCCCACCTCCGGTAGCCGAAACGGTAGTTCCGGAAATCAGCTGTGCCAGGTCACCCGGCCAGCCGGCACCAGTCGAATTGTAATAATCTCGAAACTGATTGCGCTGAGTTTCTGAGTCCGCACCTTCATCAAAGGCGTTGTCATTTGTGTCCCAGATAAAAATTCCGGACGTCACCATATTGATGCTCTCAGCCGTATAAATGGTCATTGTTTGAGCAAAAACAGCAGTTAATCGATTGGAGGTCTCTGTGACATCAGACCCGCAAACGGTGTAGTAGGAGAAATCAGCAACCAGGTAAACCTGTATTACTTTACAACCGTTTCGGTTGTCACTTACTCCAAACAGCTGATCATCGGCATAATCAGGGAGGTCTCTGCCTTCTGTTTCGGTATGGCATTCGAATTGCAACAATTGCTTTTTGAGCCGTTCTGCCAGATCAACCGTCCGGTAAAGGATATACCGGTCTGCTTTATCGTTCAATTTGGCGAGCTCATAGCTATGCCGGCCATCGCTGAACACGGCCACGAGTTCTTGCTCATAGACACTGACGGTCACCAGTGAACCGGAGTGGCCGGCCACGACACCTTTGTAGTGCACTCCAAGGTCAATATCACTTGTACGGCTGCCACTACTTGTTTCCAGTTTAAAGCCTTCAGCGAAAATATTGATTTTACCAAGGTGCAGCTCAAGGCTGTTGCCATTGGTAAGCGGGATATCAATGTTAAAATAGTTGGGAGCCGCCTCCCGCAAGGCCTTCAATTCCTCCAAATCAATGGTAAGCAGGGTCCCTTCTGTTACTTGTTTGTAGGCTTTCTCAGCCGGTTCAGGTTTGGCGTCACCAAATAAGTCGAAGGTGGATTTCTGTACCTGGCCAAAAGCCTGCACGGTACATAATCCGAATAACAGTAGTAATAAAATCGGTCTCATAATTAATGGGTTTCGATGGTTTAAGTAATATCTTATGCTACGGCGAGGCTGAGGCCAGCCGAGCGGGTAAAGGTTAAACCGTATCGTACGGATCAACGCCCAAAATGCTATCCAAGGCATAGGGGGGAATATGCTCAAAAAGAATAGGGCCCAACTGTGTAAACGGACAGTAAGGCAGAGACTGTTATGCTGGAAATTAGACGGTCTTAAATACTCAGCATGAAATGGAGGGTGTTATGCTTTCGATGGTCCCGTTTACCTGGAGCGTTTTTCACCTCCGGGCATATGCTCCGGGAGAAAGGCACTAAAAACAGGGCAATCATGAGTATTAAAGAAAAAGGCAGATGAAAAATCAGAAGGTTTTTACTCCCTTTTACCTGTATTGAAGGTCATACAGGCAAACAGATTGGAAATTTTCGCGGGGGCAGAAGGTTATAGGTTTCATAGTAAACAGGTGTTTTTGGGATCAATTGGCAGTCAACCTTGCTTTCAGCATAAAATTTGCATCAAACACGGCGAGCTGAATTATCATACCAAATTTACGATAACCCAAAAACAATGTTACTTACCACGCTTGAAAAAACCAAAAATACCCGGTTTAGGGTATACCTCATAGTACTTCAAAAGCAGATAGGGAACCTGGGCAAAGCACCTGGCCAAGGCGGCCTCAGAGAGCGTCGAATATTACTCACCTTACCTATTCCAGCTTATCGACCCTCGTAGCGCGTCGAACCTTTCCCTCCCAAAAGTTAGGGCATACTCCCAAGCCAAGCCAAAGCTTAAAGTATACCCTAACGGCACTGCGCAAAACCCAGGACTGCACCCACGGCAACGCTCGCCACTTTAACCTTTATACTTTTCCCTTTAACCTTTTCAACCTTCCCTCCCCACCCACAAGCTGGAGCACACTCCCCAAAGCAGCCAGCGCTCAAAGTATACCCCAGCAACCTAATCGACCTCGTAGAGCGTCGCATTTCCTCTTTTCCCCAGGCACAAAAAAACTGCAGCCCAGGCCAAGCCCAAACTGCAGTTCCAACTTAAAAAACAAA
>CAZNHN010000434.1:0-4064 GCA_964572415.1 uncultured Phaeodactylibacter sp. | reverse complement strand
AAGGGTACTCAAATCCGCTTCAAAGGTGGCTACAATATCCGGGCTGCTGGCGGCACGGACATCCAGGTAGTACAGCCCAGGCTCGGCTTCCAGGTAATCGGTGTAGGAACCATATGGCAAATCCTCGATAATGTTACCTAGTGTGCGGATATCAATATCGACATTGGGCGCACCTGGTGAGCCATGCAGAGCAGCAAACGCCACGGACTCCTCACCGCTGGAAGCTTCCTGCCCCATGTCATTCACATGTAGGGTGAAGGGGAAATCAGTATCACCGACAATACCATCGGCAGCTACAACGTAGGTCTTGCCATTCTCAAAAGTCACAGGGAAATTCACCAGGGTATCGGTTACAGAAGTACTGTTATCCAGCGCGACACCAATATTGATTTCCACACCGGCATCTACAAAGATGAACTCTGAAGCCGTGCGGAACGCAAAGTCGTCAAGCAGCAGCCCACCATTCGCATAAACATCAACAGTAGGGCTTGGTGAATTGTGGATCACCTGCAGGCGCGCAACAGCAGTTGCAGGCAGTTCAAGTACGGTGCCATCCGGCAGGGCAGCAAACAGCCCAAAGGCAGGATCGCCGCCCAGAATACCAGAGGCAAATACCGTAGCAGCGCCTCCACCAAGGGTACTCAAATCCGCTTCAAAGGTGGCTACAATATCCGGATTACCGGCGGCACGGACATCCAGGTAGTAAGTCTGCGGTTCTACTGACAAATAGTCCGTAAAGTTACCGTACTCCAGCCCGGGCACAAGTGTGCCGACAGTCCGGGCATCTACATCTACAGCAGGTGCATTGGTAGAACCATGGTATACATTAAGGTCTACCATGCCCATCATTTCGGCTTCTGTTCTGGCGTTGGCATTGACCGCCAGGTCGAAGGGCGTATCCATATCGCCTACCACGCCGGTAGCAATAACCGTGTAGTTAACACCTTCTTCCAGCGCTCCCAGTGGGAACGTGGCAATGGCATCAGCAGCGGAATTGCTTGGCGAGACCGCGACATCCACCTCAATATCCGCACCAGCTGGCACTTCGAGGAACCCGGTCGCAGCCCGGTAGGGTACGCCGGTGAGTTCCGGCAGCAATTCGTCATTGACATAAATGTCGACTGTTGGACCAGAGGGAGTCCCCGGAGTGGGCGAATTGTGGATGATTTGAACGTTAGCAGTTTGGGCAAAGCTCAGGCATGCCAATAGCATGGCAAGGCTTACCATGTACAACTTCTTCATGGATTGCTTTTTTAAGGTTGGAGATTTATCATCATTCACCAAAACCAACAGAGCACCGGTTCTTATGTTTTGACAAACAAATAAAGTTAGACAGCCAAGTTGGCCTTTTGCCAAGTGCTTGTCATTTCCACAAAAAACTTATCTTGCCCGACAACACTACACCAAATCCTTCATGGCGAATGTCAGGCTGCAAGTTTTAACTCTGGTAAGCGATCTTGTCATCAATGAGAAGCGGCACTACACCCTGCGCCCGCTGTTCCTGGACTACCCGTTAGTGACCCACCGGCGCTACGAGCATGCAGTAGTGCAATACCAAAAGGAGATCAAAAATATGTATCAGGGCTTTAGCCTGAACCGGGAAAATGCGCTTCAGTTGCTTTGGATGATGTTCCGGCCGGAAGTGCGTTACCATCAGTTTGCTTATGAACTTACAGTTGACCGCCAGTTTATTACTGGTCAGTACCCGGTTGCTGTTTTTTCCCTGCAGGGAATGGACTTCGTAGCGCTCCCTTCACTCAATAATTATATGTTTATTTCCGATGCTGGGTCCCATACGGAATTAATGCAGTCCTGCCGCCGGATTATCCATAAGCTTCTCAAGCAGATCAAAAAGGAAGAGCAGGAGGAGTTTGATCCGCAGGATTACGTCTGCGGTGAAAAGGACTTCCTGACTGAAGTCGAAGTTAACATTAATATCTCAGCAGCTCCTTTTGCCCTGGAAGCCGATCCCAATAACTGGCTGCTCAATAATTTACTGGACGACACCTCCTTTGATGGCGGAGTGGAGGCGGAAAAAACCGGTCAGGATTTAAATGCCCTCTACCCCGGCCAACTCAACCGGGCTTACCATCAGGAAGAGCGTGTACAACAGTTATACCAGCTGTTATACCAGCCTGCGAAGACGCCCATAGCGGTGGTTGGCCCCAATGGTGTTGGCAGGCACACGATTCTGCAGGAGGTCGTTTGGCGTTACGAATCCGGTTATTACGAAAAGGCAAAGGGAAGGCGACAGCGATTGTGGCACATTGACCCTACCCGGCTCATTGCAGGTATGAGTATTGTCGGGATGTGGCAGAAACGGCTGGAAGCGATTATCGATTTCATCCGTCAGCCAGCGGAGCCCAAAGATGGCAGCGATAAAATGCTTATTGACAACCCCATCGCCCTGCTCCGTATCGGAAAATCGGCTCAAAACGACATGACCCTTAGCGATGTGCTACGCCCTTACCTTGAAAAGCGGGAGCTGCAATTGATCCTGATTGCAACCCCGGAAGAGTGGAAAACCCTTCAGGAGAAAGGGCGGCGTTTCAGCAGCCTGTTTCAGGTCATACGCATGGAAGAACCCAAAATGGAAAAGGCCGTCCGGATCATACTGGAAAAACGTCGTCAACTGGAGCGAAACAACAATAATGAGATTAGGATTCAGGCTATTGACCAACTACTGGCTATTCAACGCAATTACCTGCGAAATAAGCCTTTGCCGGGAAGCGTAATCCATTTATTGGAACGGCTGGCAGTCAAACACCGATATGGCATTGTAGATGCGCCGGAAGTCCGGGAAGAGTTCAGCAATTCCAGTGGGTTGCAGGTTGACATTTTTGCTGCCGGTGAGCCGGCAAAGCCAGGTGACATAGAACGATCCCTTGAGCGTTGGCTGGTGGGCCAGCCCGAAGCGGTCCGTGCACTGGCAGCAACCATCCAACTCGTCAAAGCCAAGCTTCATCACCCCAGGCGCCCCTTATCTTCATTTTTATTTATTGGCCCTACCGGCGTTGGGAAAACGCAGGCTGCCAAGGTACTTTGCAGCCACCTTACCGGCAGCGACAAGCAACTGTTACGTTTTGACATGAATGAGTATATCGATAGCGGTAGCTTGTCCAGGTTAATCGGCGACTACTACAATCCGGAAGGCCAGCTTACAGGTGCTGTACGCTACCGGCCTTTTAGCGTAGTCCTGCTCGATGAAATTGAAAAGGCACATCCGCTGGTTCTCGACTTGTTGCTTCAACTTTTGGATGACGGCCGTCTAACCGATAGCCTGGGCAGGACGATAGACTTCACGAATACCATCATAATCATGACTTCCAATGTTGGTGCCCGGGAAGCCAGTACACAGCTAGGCTATACGCATTCGGACCAAGATCAGTCACACACCTACCGCCGTGCGATGGAACAACAATTCCGGCCTGAATTCATCAACCGTATAGACCATACAATCGTTTTCAACCCACTGCAGCCTGAGCATATTTTAGGAATCGCCCGCATACAGATTCGCGAGCTGCTGCGCCGTGATGGTTTTGTAAGGCGTGGTACTTTCCTGAATATCAGTCAGGATGCCCTGGAATGGGTTTCCAAACGTGGATTTGACCCACGTATGGGCGGCAGGGCGCTGAAACGGCAAATTGAGCGTGACATCACTGCTCTGTCGGCAGAACAACTCATCAATACCCATTCCAGCTATCCTATCATGATGGATATCATCCTGAAGGATGGCAGGCTTTACCCAAAGCTTACGCCACTTAAACTGGTGCCCACCCTTGAACAGGGATGGATGCCTGATTTGCCGGAGAAGGCTAAAGGTAAGGGCTTTTACAACCAACTCATCCGGACTTTGACCCAGATGCAGGAAGAGCTGGAAGCCTACGAGATTGCCAATCAGGAAGATGGGCCGATTGCCTACATTGACGGGAGGTCTGCCGGGCAGTTGGGCTGGGAATATTACCACTTTAAGTCAAAAGTGGTCGAAACCAAAGAATCCATAAACAATATTAGCCTTGGCTTCCGTGACCGGTTTTATAAAATCGGGCCAGCCATACCGCTGC
>CAZNHN010000433.1:1926-4066 GCA_964572415.1 uncultured Phaeodactylibacter sp. | reverse complement strand
GTTACCGACATTTTGCCCCTAATGGGGCATTGGGGCCGGGATGGTTGAGTTGTACGCAAAGCAGATACAGCTATAGTCCGCTATTCAGGCTCAAGGGAAAGTGTAAGTAACCCCCTGGAGCTCCGTTAGGAGCTAAATGTGGGTAACCTGTCATGGTTAAGGCTTCCCCGCGCCGTAGGTGCGGAATGTGCATCACTCCAAGGAATACAGCAAAGCCCAGTCCGTATAAAAGCGGTGCCACGAAGAGCAGATTAACAGGCGAAGCCACACCCTTTAAGCTTATTTCCCAACATAATTCTGTGGCGTAATCTGCTTCAGCTCCGCCTTGATGGCATCAGCTACCTGCAGCCCGTCCACGAAGGTGTGGATATCTGCTTTGGTAATGGCCGTCTTGCCCCGGGTCAGGGCTTTCAGGGCTTCGTAGGGCTGTGGGTAGCCTTCCCGGCGCAGGATGTTTTGGATGCCTTCAGCAACCACCATCCAGTTTTTCTCCAGGTCGGCCTCCAGCTTGGCGCGGTTCAGGAGGAGCTTGCCAAGGCCTTTTTCGATGGACTTGAACGCAATCAGGGCATGCGCAAAGGGTACTCCAACGTTACGCAGCACGGTGCTGTCTGTCAGGTCGCGTTGCAGTCGGGAGACCGGCAGCTTATCCGCCAGATGGGTGAACAGCGCATTAGCAATGCCCAGATTGCCTTCCGCATTCTCAAAATCGATGGGGTTGACTTTGTGCGGCATAGCCGAGGAGCCCACCTCGCCTTCCACCACCTTCTGGCCAAAGTAGTCCATGGAGATATAGGTCCAAATGTCCCGGCAGAGGTCGAGCAGGATGGTGTTGATCCGCTTTTGGGCCATGAAAATGGCAGCGAGGTTGTCGTAATGCTCAATCTGCGTGGTGGGGAAAGCCCGGTGGATGCCTAGTGATTCTTCCACAAAGGCGTGCCCAAAGGCATGCCAGTCGATATCCGGATAGGCGACGTAGTGGGCATTGAAATTACCGGTAGCGCCCCCGAATTTGGCTTTGAAAGGAATGCGGTCCAGCTGTTCCAATTGCTCATCAATACGGGCTACAAACACCTGAACTTCCTTGCCCAGGGTAGTGGGGGAGGCCGGCTGCCCGTGGGTGCGCGCCAGCATGGGGATGCCCGACCATTCTTCTGCAAGGCCTGACAGTTTGCTGCGCACGTCCTTGAGTGCCGGCAGCCATACCTGATACAGGGCGTGCTTAATCATCAGAGGCGTAGCTGTGTTGTTGATGTCCTGAGAGGTCAACCCAAAGTGGATGAACTCTTTGTATTTTTCCAGCCCGAGCGCATCAAACAGCTCCTTGAGGAAGTACTCCACCGCCTTGACATCATGATTGGTGACCTTTTCGATGGCCTTGATGCGTTCTGCGTCTTCGGTTGAGAACTGATTGGCTATCCGTAGCAAGTCATCCAGCTTGCCTTTGGGGAAGTCTGCCAGCTGTGGCAGGGGATAGTCAACCAATGCCGTGAAATACTGAACCTCCACCAGCACCCGGTACTTGATCAGGGCAAATTCGGAGAAAAAATGAGAAAGGTCTGTAGTCTTGGCGGCATAGCGCCCGTCGATCGGGGAAATAGCGGTGAGCATAACGTCCTTGATTTTTGCGTGCGCAAAAATAGGAACAAATCATGAGTTTTCCAGCAATTCCAGGATTTCACCAAAGGCATCGCTTGTGAGTTCATAGTACGCATAGCGCCCGTCCCGCCGTGGACGCAGTATTCCCGCCTGCCTCAGGATCTTCAGGTGGTGGGAAGCCGTAGCCTGCTCAATGCTCAGGGCCTCGTGGATATTGGTTACCGTAAGGGGCGCCTGCCGATGGAGCAGGTTGAGTATGGCGAGCCGTATGGGGTGGGCAATTGCCCGCAGCTGTTCTGTCTGCCGCTCAAAAGATTTAAAATGAGGTGTTGCAACCATGGATCATGAGTTTTCAAAGTGGGTAGGTTGGGGCAGGAGAATAGCTCAAAAATAAAGCCATTTTCCATTCTTCCCGCCTTTTTCCGGGAATAGAGAGGCTTGACTTAACTCTGTCCGGCTGCAATTCCGAAGTTTGCACCTGGTCCGGAAACAACGCCTAAAACCTCACCCGCCCGCTTAGCACCACATTCCGTCCGGCGCC
>CAZNHN010000433.1:0-1916 GCA_964572415.1 uncultured Phaeodactylibacter sp. | reverse complement strand
CCAAACAAAACTTTTACATCGGGCTAAATGCCTTCTGTGATGCCGGGCTGGTGGTCCAGCAAATAGATTTTGAACTCGAAGATGGCACTCCTGTTCCGGAGGGATATTTTGACTTCTCTTACGAAAATGACAAACTGCATCCAAGTGTCGGCGCCGGCCTCAGGATCGGATGGAACGAGAACTTCATCATTGCCGTCGACTATGGCTTTGCCCTGGACAAACAGGATGGCCTGAGAGGATTGTACATCAACTTCGGAAATCTGTTCTAGTCCGGTTTAAAATCCCGCCCTGAGTGAAATGATAAAGTTCCTTCCCGGTGCCACGATGCCCGAGCTGTAGGGCCTGTATCGCTGATCGGTCAGGTTTTCCACTCCGGCACTGAGGGTAAAGGTCTCGCTGATCCGGTAAAGCGCCCGGAAGTCCAGCGTGTACCAGGCCGGTGCATAAGGATTGCCATTAGCGTCAGCGGCGTATAAGTACGGCTTATCCTGCTCTGTCAGGGGCAGGTCTTCGAAATCGAAAGCGCTGTGGTACTGCGCGTTCAGTTCCAACCGGAAAGCCTCCTGCTCGTATTGCAACCGAAATACCCCGAACCAGGGTGCCGCATGGCGCAGGGGGGTGGTGCCCCCTTCTTCCAGTTCTTCTTCCCCTTCCTGAATGTTGAAGCGGGCGTGCATGCCTAAGCCGTTAGCCCACTGCGCGTCCACCCCTGCCTGTAGTCCGTAAACCCTTGCTTGTGCAGCATTCTGCACGGCCTGCACCCGGCTTAGGGTACCGTCATAAAAAATACTGTCTTGTCCGGAAAGCGAAAAATCCCGACGAACTAAAGCATTGTCTAACAGCGTATAATAGCCTGTAAGGTCGAGCTGTATGCCATCCCCAATCACTCTGGAAAAGCCCAGCTCTGCATTGTAGGCATACTCCGCCCCCAGGTTGGGATTGGGAACGACTACAGAGCCGGGTTCGGAGTCAAATACCTTGCCAACATCATCAACATTTGGCGCACGGAAGCCGGTAGAGAGATTGGCGCGCAGTCCCCAGGATGATGTGGGGCGGTACACGGCACCAATACTGCCGGTGAGGGCACCTTTATTCAGGCTTGCGTTGGTGAAGGGGAATGGGAAAAAGGTCGTATCAAAACCAGCATTTAGCAGGAAGTGGTTGTAACGCCCACCGGCCTGCAAACGGAGCTTAGGGTTGACTTCAAGCTGATACGTCAGATAGGCCGCATAGGATTGCCAGTTGGCCTGAGGATATCGGGCAGGGCCGGCATCTTCCGCTCCTGTGTCCAGGTTATTGAGCCGGCCTTCTGAGGCCACTTTGTTGTAAAGGGCTTCGAATCCGTATAGCAACCGTTGGTGCCGTCCGGGACGTTTGGTGAAATCCAGATTGGCCGAAAGCGCATTCACCGCTTCGGTGCGGGTGCGCCGGACCGGATCGCCAAAATCCCGGTCGATGCGGCTTTCTTCAAAAAACTGATGGGCCAGGCTTAGCCGGACTTCGTCATAAAACGTGTTTTGCCCGGTATGTGAAGCCTGTAGCTGATTCAGCTGCCATACCTGTGGGCCATAGGACCATTCCGCACTTCTGGGCACGCCATTGCGGTCGCGTATCAGGCGGTCGTACCGGCCATAATCAGTCGTGGCAGAATAGTGGAAAGCATAAGTGAAGTCCCAGGCTGCATTGGGCCGAAACCGTACCTTCTGCATCAGGTTGGTCTGTTCGTACCCCGTAGGCGTTTGCAACAGCGGGTCGGGGTTGGAAACCACCCTGTCAATGCCGTTAATGCGTTCCACATAAAAATGCCGCAGGTAATCTTCGGGCCCATTTTGGCCCATCCGGAGGTCGCCGTAGCGGTTGTGGGAAAAGCTGCTTACTGCTGCCCATTTTTGCCCGCCGATATTGATGTCGAAGTG
>CAZNHN010000432.1:0-4088 GCA_964572415.1 uncultured Phaeodactylibacter sp. | reverse complement strand
CGCCCAGCCCTTGGGGCCGCCATGGCCTAAGTAGGTCATCACCAGCGCCCCTCTGAAGACAGATTGGTTGATCCGTTCCGTTGCTTGTGGCACCCGTTCGCCGCCAGGCGTGGATTCCTGTGGGAAGGCATCGATATATATCTTACTTTGGTTAAACACATCGCTGCTCTCCCGCACATTCTCCGCCACATCATCTGCATCTACAGAATGATCAGAGTCCTGTGGTCCATCATCGTCATCGCCAACGAAGACCAGCCGGTTGCGCCAGTCCCCCATCGCTTCCCGCTCCGTGTCATAACGGATAATCTTATCTACTACCTCATCCGCTTCCTGCGTATTCTTGACCGGCAAGCGGCCTACAGCAATCTGCAGATCGCCACTTAGCGGTTCGCTCGTCGACGATCCGTATAGGATGGCGTAGTAATCATCCGTGGGGTAGGTCTCTACCGGATTGAAGCCCTCCTTTTGGAAAGTGGGCAAGAAGTTGACCCCCAAACCATATAAATCTCGGTTATCAAAAGAGCCATCACCAAAAAGCAGCAAGTATTGAAAACGATCAGAACGGTCATAAAGCATACGGGCAAAATCGCGTATAGCGGTAGGCTCAGCACGGCCCGAGGCAAATTCGTTGTAAATCTGCCCGACTTCAATGGCTTCTACCGTGATGTTGTTGTGCGTAGCCCGGTGGGATGCTAGGCGCAGGGCTGAGGCTTCTAGTTCTTCTGGGTACACCACTATCATGTCTACATCCGTCAAGCCGTGCAGGTTTTGATTGGGCACTTGCCCTACAGGCTCTGGCACCTGCAATGACGCCCCTGGGTCAAAAGCGATGAACTCCCGCAATTCCGTGGTGCTTACGCCAAATGACAGCAGATTGCCATTGGAAACCACTTCTTGGCGTACTGGCTGCAAAGGGTTGGTGATATCCCATATAAACAAGCCGCTAGCAGCTTGCAGCTCAAAGGTCGCATTTGGATAATCCAAGGTACGAAGATCGCGGAAAGCCATCTCGTCCCCTTCCATCATCAACTGCCGGCGTACCCGCAGCTGAATCCAGTCGATCCAGCCTTCGCTCTCATCGCCTGTTCCCTGCGGATGTGGGTAGCGTACCGTAATTGGAATAGTAGGGTTAGGAGAAGACAGAAAAACACTGCCTTCCAGCTTAGTATCATCAGCAAAGCTCTGGGTATTATCCGACGGGCCATTGATTGAGGTTACCCGAGAAGCTTCCTCACTCTGTATAGTCTGCCCGTCGACATCCACAAAGAAGAAAGACCCGACGCGTGCGCGCCCGGCAAAACGCCCCCTCACCTTGATCCCTTCGGTATTGATCAAGTTCGGGAAGCGGAACTCGTCAGGGTAATCGTAGGAGCGGGTCACCTTGAACTGGTCGCCGTACCAATGCTGCGCAGAGCCTTGCGCCTTAGACCATTCGTGAAGCAGGTTGAAGCGCTCTTCTTCCATCCGGTGGTAGTCGTCGAAGCTGGTAGTAGTGTAAGCCGTATTGCCTAAGCTGCCCCGTGTAGCGATACGTTGGGCCGGCTCGGCGCTGATTTTTATGAAATAGTAGTTCCGAGTATCGTAAATATTACGGCTTTGGTTGAATTCATCCTGCGCAGCATTATAAGACCAAGCCTGCGCGCCCTCAGCGTAAAAGAGCAGATAGTCCCCTTGGTCGAAACTGCCATCGCCACCATCTTCCACATAAGCATAGTTTTCCACCAAGTCATCTGCCCGCTCTGCTTCTGTATAATAAGGTACCAATCCACCACGGTTACCGTAGACTTTGATCTGGTCTGTGCTTATGTTGTCAATATCTTCTATCCCCAGTTCATCCTTCAAATAAGAGTAGGTAAGTTTTTGGATACCCGTCTGCGCGATGGCTACCTTATATATGGTGCCATCTGCCAATACTGAAGTTGTTGTGTTATTCGGGTCACGCTGGGCAACTGCCGTTCCGCCGGGCAAGCGGCGTACCCGCAGCTCGAAGGAAGTCAGGCGCTGGTACCGGCCGCCGCGCTCCACAATAGGGACAAAGGCGATTTTGCCAAAATAGCCTTCCCGCTGCGGGCTGATGCTAGATTCGAAGTTCAAGCTGCCAGACAGACCGTTTGCTTCGGGCGGGTTTCCCCAATCAAAGTCTTCATAGTTAGCCCGTACCACTTCCACTTGCAGCTTTCCTGGCCCATTTACCCGGAACCGCTGCACATATACCGGCAAGCCCGGTACTTCAGAGCTGGCTACTGCCCCTTCAAAGCTCCAGTAATCGACTGAAGCATTGCCATCGGAAAAGGTCTCGGGCGAAGATGCCCATTGCAGGTTGCCTTCCACCGTAGTCGTTTGCCCATAAAGCATGGAGAACCCTAACAATAGGATGGACAAAGAGAGAATAGTTCTATTCATAACTAATAGGGTCTTAAATAGTCAGATTCATATAAGAATCAGGAAAACGCACGCCAAAAAAACGCACGTTTCCCCGCCCTATTTCACTACTAAAAAACATTAACACCCCCTATTTCAGGATGACCAGCTTCTCGAAATCACTCTCGCCACTGAGCTGACTGGCACCCGTATTCGCGGCCCGTACTTTCACTTTGTACAAGTACACGCCGCGTGCTAGGCGCCCGCCGAAGTCATCACGGCCGTCCCATTCGATACAATCATCCTGACGCAACGCACCATCGGTAAACATGGTAGTCTGCAAGGTCTTCACCAGACGGCCAGAAACCGTGTAGATTTGGATGAGCACCTCTATGTCTTGGTTGGCCAGATTGTGGTCAAACTGGAAGCAGGTGCGGTCTGTAAATGGGTTGGGGTAATTCAATACCTGCTGCAAGGCGACCTCCTCACTTTGAGCAACCACAAACTCGGTGTAGCCTTCTGAAGAGTTGTTCGCCACATCCCAGGCTTTCACGCTGATGCGGTGGCGGCCTTCCGGCAAATCTTTCATCGGGTAGCGTACTTCCCCGGCGGTGTAATCGTCCAAGTCTGACTCGTAAAAGTCGTTGAGCAGGTACGTATTCTGTGTATCCTCATTGAGGACGCCCTCCAAGTCATGGCCAATGCTGTTGCCCACTACGTTGATGCCGTTATCGTCGCTCAGGCGCACCAAGAGCGTAGGGTTGGGGTTGACAGCGCTGCCGAAGACAAAATCTTGGGTATTCATAAACACCTCTACCTTTGGCCCTTGGTCGTCCGCCACCGCATTGGGGTCCGTGCCGCCGATGAGGAAATTGCTGAAGCTGCCCGCCGCGTCTATCATCTGGCTTTCGTCCGCCGCGTAGTAGCTGATTTTGCCAAAGCCCAGCTCGTAGTTGATGTCTTTGGGCACGACAAAGGAGAATTCAAAGCTGCCATTCGACACAGAGGCGCGGCCTTTGAAAATGATATTCTGCTGTATGCGGTACTGCCGCACCACATTCGCCCCCTGCCCAAGCGTGTTGACCATCTGGGCTTTGTCGTAAATGGTCGGGTAGATAATGCCGTTGAAAGATTCTACCCGGTTACCGTCCTGGTCGGTAATTTCCCCGCGTATGGTCACCTGTTGCAACGCGCGCAGCGTATCCAGTGCTGCGGTATCGCTGGCAGGCTCGCCTATGGCAATCGTGTTAACCTCGTAGCGTGGCAGCGCAATCGGCATAGCCGGGTCCCCTAATAAGGTAAACTTACGGGAGTTGTCAATAGTAAAATTGCTGCCAAGGTCATTCTTACTATTCCGGAAGGCAATACCCAAAGGCAGGGGCCGCCCTTGATCGTCTTTGCGTAGCAGATAGCTCAGGGCACGGTTAGTCAGTTCTTTATTTGCGTTGGCATATACAGCCCGCACGGTTGTCAGCAAACCAGCCGCACCACCCGATGCATTAAGCAGGACTTCTTCCCCAGCCGTCACGAAGGTAGGGTCATCATAACCAGCGAAAGTACAGGTGGCCGTTAGGAAAATGGGTAACTGACTGTTGTTATCCCAAGAGAAAATATCAGATATATTCAGGATACGCTCCTGCGCCCAACCTTTTGGCCCACCATGGCCTAAATAAGTCATCACCAGCGCCCCTCTGAAGACAGATTGGTTGATCCGTTCCGTTGCTTGT
>CAZNHN010000431.1:3671-4098 GCA_964572415.1 uncultured Phaeodactylibacter sp. | reverse complement strand
TGGTTACCCCGGAGATAGCGTGTGTGATGGTGGGGGAAGCGCAATTGTCATCGCTGCTCACCGGGGCAATATCGATAACCGTGGCGTAGGTTTGACCCGCATCGACCGTTTGCGTGACATTGGCTGGGCAACTGATGATAGGCGGTGTATGGTCTGCAATTACAATATCCTGATCCTGCGTCGTTGTATTGCCGTTGCCATCATCGAAGGCCCAGATGATAGTGGTCGTGCCCGGAGTGGTGATGGGAAAAGTAGTTGTAGTCGTACCGGTAATGGTCCCGGCGCAGTTATCCGAAGCGGTAGGAGCGGGTGGTGTAGCGCTACACCCGGCAGTAAAGACCGGCAGGGGACCTCGCTCCAACTCAAAAAGGTAGGCCGATCCAGTACTACTGCCATTGTCATCATTCTGGAAAGCTCCCACGATGGA
>CAZNHN010000431.1:2910-3661 GCA_964572415.1 uncultured Phaeodactylibacter sp. | reverse complement strand
TTAGTGCCACTGCGATGGAAGATATAGGCTGAGCCCGAACTACTACCATTGTCATCATTCCCAGAAGCCCCCACAATGGCGTAATCCCCGCTGACTGCTACGGACTCTCCAAAGAAATCGATCTCTGCGCCGTCGGATGCGGTCAGCTTGGTCTGCTGCGTCCAGTTAGTGCCACTGCGATGGAAGATATAGGCGGAGCCCGAATTAGCGCCATTGTCATCATCCAGCCGAGCCCCCACGATGGCGTAATCCCCGCTGACTGCTACGGACAGGCCAAAACTGTCACCCGACGAGCCGTCTGCTGCGGTCAGCTCGGTCTGCTGCGTCCAGTTAGTGCCATTGCGGTGGAAGATATAGGCCGATCCCGAAGCAACGCCACTAGCATTATTTCCATTCCTAGCCCCCACGATGGCGTAATCCCCGCTGATGGATACGGACCTGCCAAAGTAGTCAATCCCTTTGCCATCTGATGCGGTCAGCTTGGCTTGCTGCGTCCAGTTAGTGCCACTACGATGGAAGATATAGGCGGAGCCCGAATCAGTGCCATTGTCATCATCTTTTTCAGCCCCCACGATGGCGTAATCCCCGCTGATGGATACGGACTCGCCAAAGTAGTCATACGCCTCACCGTCCGATGCCGTCAACTTGGCCTGCTGCGCCCAGTTAGAGCCGCTGCGGTGGAAGATATAGGCCGAGCCTGCAACAAGGCCATTAGCATTAGTTTCACTCCTAGCCCCCACGATGGCGTAAT
>CAZNHN010000431.1:0-2900 GCA_964572415.1 uncultured Phaeodactylibacter sp. | reverse complement strand
AATGTCGGTTTGGAATGTCGGTTCCGGCCAGGCAAAGGCCCGCTGGCGCCGTTCTGCTACCGATCAAACATGCAAGCCCCGCACCAATCCCCGCTGACCGCTACGGAGTAGCCAAACAAGTCACCCCCCGTGCCATCGCTTGCCAGGGCTTTGGCGGCTTCTGCCCATCCGGTGTTTTCCGCTTCATCCGGTATTGGGCTTTCGGTGTCATTTACGTTGACCTCAAAGGTGCATTGGTTGGAGTTACCACAATCATCTACTGCGGTGATGGTGATAGGCTGATTGAAGTTTCCTCCATCAGCATTAATCTGTGTGCCTGGTGAAGGGCTTTGTATGATGATAGGGTTAGGATCTATTACATCCGAAACTGTTGCCAGAGACCGATAATCTGGTATGCTAAACTGGCAATGGCTGTCGAAAGAGCCCATTTGGTCAGATGGGCAGCTGATGGCGGGGGGCTCTGTGTCGTTGTAACCACAAAACCTCAAGGCATATGAATTAAGCTGACCGGTGTCTCCGCCATTGGGATTGCAGATAGATAGCTCCCATGTACCCACTATAGACGCGCCTGACAGCCCACTATTAAACGACCCTCCTTCTGGCTGGAAGGTACCTGTGAAAGGGGCACTCGCGGTATTAATAGAAGGAAAGCCATCTTCAAATCGTGTATTGGTATAGTTATCACCGGAGGATCCATTAAATTCCGACAGAATAAACCTTTGACCATCAGGGGATATCAATTCAATAATAAGGTCACCGGCAGAGGGGTAGGTAATGTCGATTTCCACATAATCTATACGCGCAGGACCAATCCCTATCTCTCCACAGATGTCAAAGAAAGATAGATAAACGCTGGTACAGCCGGAGGATATAGGTTCGTTGGCGAAAACGCTGGAATAGGTGACGCACTCGGTAGAGAGGTTAGGATCTGATTCCTGGCAGGTGAAATCAGAAGGTAAAACCACTTTGGATGTGGTATCAATTGACACCCCATACACTTCGCTGGGGGTAATACTTACCGGATCATAGGGCAGTAAGGCAGTAGTATCTTTTGAGCATACTGGTTCATACAGATTTGGGTGATTTTCTTCTACCTCAGCCATGAGCGCCGTCGGCAGGGCCAGCATAAAAGAAGCGAAGAGGAGAAGGAATAGATATTTCATGTTCAACTGAAGTTTAGGCAGCAGCACAGGGGACACTTCCGGGGCTAGCGTCACCGGTGCAGGCACTTTTTGTTTAGTGAGTCGGTATACTTGAGCGCTTAAATATGAAGAATGTAGCCAGGGTGGGAATTAAGCTATGTTACCAAAGCTTACGCATATGTTGCATGTTGGCGAGTTGTTAACTTATGTTGCAGGGGACGTTAACTTATGTTGCATCAAGCGTGGAATACGCTGGGCGGTTGACCAAAGCGCTCTTTGAATTTGGTAGAGAAGTAGGTTTGGTTTTTGAATCCGACCAGCATAGAGATTTCTTTCACACTGTAGGTACCCTCCTCTAGCAGGTGGCGGGCGGCATCGAGGCGGTAGTTGCGGATAAAGGTGGAGGCGGACTGTCCGGTGAGGGCTTTCAGCTTGCGGTGCAACTGCGTACGACTCATGTGTACTTCCTGCGCAAGCTCTTCTACGGCGAGGTCTTCGTTGCTCAGGTTTTTTTGAATGCTCCTTTGTAGTTTTTGCAAAAAGGGATGCTCACTGTCTGTCCGGTCTGGCTGGGGGGCAGCAGAATTTAGGTTGCTGTATTTCTGTTGTAATTGCCGTCGCATCTCAATCAGTTTGCTGATTCTGACCGTCAACTCTTTAACGCTGAAGGGTTTGGTCAAATAGGCGTCCGCTCCGGTGCCGATACCCTGCACTATGCTGTCTACGGTAGATTTTGCGGTCAGCAGTATGATAGGGATGTGTGCCGTGCGTTCGTCCCTGCGTAATTTCTCCGTAAGGCCAAAACCATCGAGCCGGGGCATCATTACATCGGAAATGATCAGGTCAGGTATGAGCTTTGTTGCTTTTTGAAACCCATCTTCGCCGTTTATGGCTTCGACGGCCTGGAAGTGGGCCGGCAGGGATTGGCAGATAAACTGTCTTAGGTCTGTATTGTCTTCCACGACCAGAATAAGTTCCTCGTCCATAGAAGCCGGACTGGTTTCTTCTGGCTTGTTTTCAGAGACTGCAACGGCAGGCAGGCTGAAGGCAGGGTCGGGGGTGGGCGGCTCTGTCTTGCTCTCGCTAACTGTCTCAAGCTCGGTACGCAAGGGCAGCAGCAATTCGAAGGTAGTGCCCTTTCCGTACTGGCTTTCAACGCTGATCGTCCCGCCCATCAATTCTACGAGCTCTTTGGTCAGTGCCAATCCGATGCCGGTGCCTTCGTGTTCGCGTACGGAGGAGTCATTGGCCTGGTAGAAGCGGTCGAAAATACGGGGCAGGTCTTCTTGCCGGATGCCGATGCCGGTGTCCGTTACCGTGATTTTGAAGAAAGCTTGCTGCTTTTGTTCCACTTCTGACAAAGTAGCCTGTACCTGCCCGCCTTCGGGGGTGAATTTCACGGCGTTGGAGAGCAGGTTGTAAAAGACCTTCTCCAACTTATTTTTATCGAGGTAGGAAGGCGAAATTGACGAAGGTGCGGACAATTTCAGGGAAATGTCCTTTTTCTCTGCCAGCGGCAAAAACAGGCGGTAAACCTCGCGGAATAGCTCTCCAATATCAGCTCTGCGCAGGTCTTGCTGCATCTGCTTGCTTTCCAGTTTCGACAAATCCATCAGCTGGTTCACGAGCAGCAGCAGGTGTTCACTGTTTCTCAGGGCCATTCTTAGCCGCACATGGGCTTTCTTGTCCGAATACTCGGCGATCAATTGCCGGATGGGTTCGATAATCAGGGTGAGGGGGGTGCGGAATTCGTGCGTG
>CAZNHN010000430.1:608-4121 GCA_964572415.1 uncultured Phaeodactylibacter sp. | reverse complement strand
ATTCAGGCGCTGAAGCGGGCGGGCACCTCCAATCCGGTTATTATGCTGGATGAGATCGACAAAATCGGCAGCAGCTTCCGGGGCGATCCGGCTTCGGCCCTGCTGGAAGTCCTGGATCCGGAGCAGAACAACAGCTTTATGGACCACTACCTGGACCTGCCTTATGACCTGTCCAACGTCCTCTTCATCACCACCGCCAACCAGCTGGATACCATTCCCGGGCCATTGCTCGACCGTATGGAGGTTATCCGCCTGGCGGGATACATTTCTGATGAGAAGGTGCAAATTGCACGGCGCTATCTGTTGCCCAAGCAACTGAAAGAACATGGCTTCGAAGCTGACGAGATCGACATCACAGAAGACGCCCTCCGGGTCATCGTAGAGAAATACGCCCGGGAAGCCGGCGTGCGGAACCTGGAAAAGCAAATCCGCAAGATCATCCGAAAAGCGACTCTGAAACTGGCAGAGGAAGAAACCATCGACTTTACCGTAGACAAGGACGATATCGAGGAATTTCTCGGCAAGCCCATCTTCAAATCAGAGCGGCTTTACAACAAGGCCATCCCCGGCGTAGCGCTTGGGCTGGCCTATACCTCTCTGGGCGGTGCCACGCTGTACATCGAAGCGAACGGCATACCTGGGCAGAGCGGCAGCTTTAAACAAACCGGTCAGTTAGGGGATGTGATGAAGGAATCTGCCGCCATTGCTCATACTTATGTCCGCTCCCGCCTGGCAGCCTTTGAAGCCAAGGATATCAAAAACTACTACGACAAGCATCAGGTGCACCTGCATGTACCCGCCGGCGCAACGCCGAAGGATGGCCCTTCCGCAGGTATTACCATGGCGCTGTCCCTATTTGCGCTGGCTACCGGCAAAGCGATCCGTGACGATATTGCCATGACGGGCGAACTGACCCTTACCGGAAAAGTACTGCCGATCGGTGGCGTAAAGGAAAAAACTATTGCGGCCCGCCGGGTAGGAATTACCAACCTGATCCTGCCGGAAGACAACCGCCGGGACTTTGAGGAACTTCAGGATCACATCAAAGCGGGCATCAACGTCCACTACGCTGATTACTTTGATGATGTGCTCGCCGCAGCCTATCCGGATGATGACTTCTGGAAAGTTTAGATTAACTTGGCGGTATGATGCATCAGCCCAAAATCTTTGCGCCTCACCCCGTAGTAGCTGCCGAAAGTCAGCGCAATGGCGGGGTGAGCCCGGCGCCTTACCACAGCCTCAATCTGGGCATCAATACCGAAGATGCTCCGGAGCACATCGGGCAAAACCGGCAGCGGTTCTTCAGGGCGCTGGGCTGGCCGGATGGCGCATTCTGCTATAGTTATCAGGTGCACGGCAGGGAGGTTTTGGTGGCAACTGCACCGGGCGCCCATCATGGTTATGACGCCATTGTCACCAAAGAACCAGGTCTGCTTATTGGAGTGACGATTGCGGATTGCACTCCGGTCTTGGTCTTCGATCCTAAACAACGGGCTGCAGCCGCTATCCACGCTGGCTGGCAAGGCACAGCGGCACGGATTGTAACCCATACCCTAAACCGGATGCAAGAAGCTTTTAGGACGAACCCGGCAGACTGCCTCGCATATGTCGGTACCTGCATCACCCAGCCCCACTACGAGGTTGACGAGCGGGTCGCAAGCCGCTTGCCCGAAGCACACCTAAAGCCCGGCGCTAAGCCAGGTAAATGGATGGCTGACCTCAAAGGCGCCAATCTGGCCCAGTTGCTGGCGGCGGGCATTCCTGAAGCCCACATCGAGGTGTCGCCCTTCTGTACCTGGGCGGATAATGATCATTACTTTTCACACCGGCGAAACGAGGGCACTACAGGGCGCATGTTGGCCGTCATTGGTATCCAAAATAAACCGTCATGAATTACTGGCTTGTCAAATCAGAACCGGATGAATATGGCTTTCCTGACCTGCAGGCTGAAGGTACCGGACGCTGGGATGGCGTACGCAATTATGCCGCCCGCAATCACCTGCGCAACATGCGGGTGGGCGACTTGGTATTGTTTTACCACAGCCGAAAAGGGCTTGAAGTAGCAGGTATCTGCAAGATAGCCCGCGAAGCTTACCCGGACCCCACTGCGGAAAAAGGCGATTGGAGTGCGGTAGATATGGCCGCCGTCAAGCCATTTTCCAAGCCCGTCCCTTTAAAGGCCATCAAAGACAACCCAAAGCTGCAGGAAATGCCGCTTGTGCGTATTGGGAGGTTGTCGGTCATGCCGGTTGCGGAGGCAGAGTTTCGCGAAATTTTGAAGATGGGGGAAACTGAAATTTGACCATCACACCAATAAATCAAACAGCATCTTACTGTCATTCAGAGTTTGGTAGTCAATTTTGGAGGCTTGCATACGCTCCAGTAGGCGGTTATAGTCTTCCCACTGCTGCAGCTGAATGCCTACAAGGGCAGGCCCGGAATCCCGGTTGTGCTTTTTGGTGTACTCGAAGTGGGTAATGTCGTCGTTGGGGCCGAGGACGTTGTTGAGAAAATCGCGCAAAGCACCTGCTCGCTGCGGGAAGCGGATAATAAAGTAGTGCTTTAACCCTTCGTAGAGCAGGGAGCGTTCCTTGATTTCCTCGGTGCGGGTGATGTCGTTGTTGCTTCCGCTCAGGATGCAAACGACGTTCTTGCCTTTGATCTGCTCTTTGTAAAAATCCAGTGCTGCCACGGTAAGGGCGCCGGCGGGCTCGACTACGATGCCTTCTTCGTTGTACAGCTGCAAGATAGTGCTGCAAACTTTCCCTTCCGGTACCAGCACCATATCGTCCACCACCTGCTGGGCGATT
Source organism: uncultured Phaeodactylibacter sp. (assembly GCA_964572415.1). Lineage (GTDB taxonomy): Bacteria > Bacteroidota > Bacteroidia > Chitinophagales > Saprospiraceae > Phaeodactylibacter. Next base: position 1,311 of record CAZNHN010000430.1, on the reverse strand, counting down.
TTAAAAGTCAGGTCCCCTACCCTGCGCACGGCCGCACCATCCACAAAACTATCGATATGCTCCAAGGTGACCGGCTCACCAGCTTTAAGCGATTCGTACATGGCCGGGGCGCCTGCCGGTTCCACACCGATGATTTTGGTATTAGGGCTTAGCTGATGAAAGTAACTGCCAAGACCTGACACCAATCCGCCTCCACCAATTGCGCAAAAGACGTAATCCAGGCTTTCATTGCAGTCTTCCAGGATTTCAAGCCCTACAGTCCCCTGCCCTTCAATAGTCCGCGGATCATTGAAGGGATGGATGAACTCCTTGCCATTCTCCTCTGCATCCCGGACCGCTTCGTGATAAGCATCATCAAAAGTATCCCCCGTCAATACCACTTCCACCCATTCTTTGCCAAAAAGATTGACCTTTTTGATCTTCTGCCGGGGCGTCACACTGGGCATGTAAACCTTACCCTTCACCTGCATTTTCTGGCAGGCCAGGGCAAATCCCTGAGCATGATTGCCCGCACTGGCACAGACTACACCGTTCGCCAACTTATCCTTAGGGACGGTTGCCATTTTGTTGTAGGCACCCCGGATTTTGTAGGAACGTACCACCTGCATGTCCTCCCGCTTGAAGTACAAACGGCAGCCGTAATGCTCCGACATGTGGTAATTGTACGTCAGTGGCGTAGGCTCTGCCACTCCGCGCAGGCGCA
>CAZNHN010000430.1:0-547 GCA_964572415.1 uncultured Phaeodactylibacter sp. | reverse complement strand
TCCGATAGTTTGCTATACCTCAATAGTCTATTAAAAGCAGAGATGGCCTTCACTTAAACTTACCCGGGTTGTCCATCATATACCCCAGCAAAGAGCCCACCTCAACGGAGTTTTCCAACCACGTATCATGCTGCCCCACAGGAATATAACCGAACCGGTAGGCAAATTGCGTCCAAACCTGCACCTCCGCATTCTCCGCATCCGAATCAGACAACTTACTGATAAAATGCTTAGGATAACGCCGCTTCCTGTACCCCTCCGCAATATTCGCACACACCGAGCGCGAAGCCCTCCGGATCTGATCTGTCAACGAGTACCGCTCCTCCTTAGGAAAGGACTTAGAAACTTCAAAGATATCCACCGCCAGCTCAAATGCCTTTTTGTAAGCCAACAGCTCCGTATACCTCAAATTAAATTTCTTCTCCATCCTATCCCATTTTAAGACAAGTTAAACAAATCCCCCCACTGCCAGACTGCCCCACTGCAAGACTGCCCACTGCAAGACTGCCCACTGCAAGACTACTGCCCACTACAAGACTGCCGACTG
>CAZNHN010000429.1:0-4148 GCA_964572415.1 uncultured Phaeodactylibacter sp. | reverse complement strand
CCGGGGGAACATTTCTTCCATCGACCGGAATGGGCTGATCAGCGGGGCCACTAATTTTGGGGCGATTGATCAAATCACTTTGGTGAATGAAAAAAACCGGATCAAGTTTGCTACGGAGAATAGCCTGCAGAACAAAGGTTTCAATGGCAGCTCTGGGCAAATGGGATATGATAATAACGGTAACCTAACCAATGACCCCTCTCGCGGCATCACAACCACCTACAACCGCCTGAACCTACCGGAGCAGATCACTGTAAACAACAGCAGCTTCTCTGGAACCCTCACCTTTACCTACGATTACGACGGTAATTTGCTCAAGCGGGTAGTCAGCCAAAGCAGCCCCTCTGTTTTATCCGTAACCACTGAATATGCCGGCGGCATGGAATATGTGAACGGCACGCTGCAATCCATCTACCACGAAGAAGGCCGCTATGTCAAAAATGGCAGCAATTGGCACCATGAGTATGTTATCAGAGACCATCTGGGCAATAACCGGGTCTTCTTCAGCGATACCAATGGAAATGGCTTTGTGTCTATGTCGGAGGTGAGCCAGGCTGTAACGCTAGTGGAAGTCCCGACCGAAGCGTCGGGAAGGCACACTATTACCCTTTCGGCATGACAATGCAAGGCAACTGGCTAAGCACCTCCCTGCCCGAGAACAAATATCGGTACAACGGTATCGAGCAGACCACTGCCCTGGGGCTGGATGTGTACAATGCCTTTTACCGGACGTTGGATCCAAGCCTTGCCAGATGGTGGCAGGTGGATCCGGCTGCTGAAAAATACAACGGACTTACCCCCTACAACTCAATGGGGAACAACCCGATTAGCTATAACGATCCAAATGGAGACGATTTTGGACTCTCGTTACTAATAGGAGCGGGCATAGGGTTAGTAATGAACGGAATAGGAAATGTTACGCAAAACAAAAATTTCTTCCAAGGTGGATTTGAGGCAGCTATTATAGGTGCAATAGGAGCTGGAATAAGCAGTAGTATCGGGCATGCCTTTGGCTCTGTAGGAAGTTTTGGGCATGAGCTTGGTCGTGCCGGCGCACACTCATTGAGTGGAGGATTTCAATCCGCATTAGCAGGGGGGGGATTTGGCAAGGTGCACTAAGTGGAGGAATAGCTTCTGGGCTTAGCAGCGGAATTGGTGGTTTAGCAGTTTCAAGAAATTGGAGTCAATCTGCTACCGATTTAGCAATGATCGGAACCGGAGGGGTATCAGGAGGCCTAGGAAGCGTAATAAGCGGAGGGGATTTTTGGCAAGGTGCTGCGATTGGATTTTCAGTATCAGGACTGAATCACATAATGCATAGGCTTAGTAATGGAGGACCTCCATGGGAGTACAATGGAAGAAAATACAATACTAAAGGAGAGTTATATCAAGCAATTTTGGTTGACCAAGCAGCCGAACAATTTGGACTTAAGGACCTGGCTGCACTGGCTGCTGCACTAGATGGAACCTTTCCTACAGTAGAAAAAAGGTTTACTACACCTGGGGCATCTAGTAAAACATCTAATGCTTCTAAATGGGGGTCGAAACTACTACCTCAAAAGATGCCGACAAGACTGCCGACACACTTGAACCCAAGGACAGGTAAAGTTGCTTATACAAAGGTACTTGGAAGATTTCTAGGTAGAATGGCAGGCCCAATTGGATGGGGTATTTTGACCTATGATATAGGAATGACTGTTTACAATTCTCAAACTATATACAATTCTATAATAAATGAATAAGTATGAAATATTAGATAAGGTGAAAGCTGTTGCTTCAGATATCAGTGGCGTCGATAAAGACAAATTATCAATGAGTACTTCGATCAATAATGACTTAAAGATCGATGGAGACGACATTGAGGATTTGATTAGATTGTTAGACAAAGAATTTCATTTGAATTATGAAGGCTTTGATTTTAGTAGGTATTTTAATTCTGAGAATGAAATAAGACCAGTTTTATCAATTTTTAATAAAATACTGAACAAAAACATCCCAAAAAAATCAACCACATATGATGTTACTATAGGTGATTTTGTCGATTGGGCATATAATGGTTATTGGAAAGAAAGCTGATTACTACTATTTGATAGTTTTTGAAAAGTTGAAAGTTAAGGATTAATAGATCACTGGATGTGTACAATGCCTTTTATCGGACGCTGGACCCTAGCTTGGGGCGGTGGTGGCAGGTGGATCCTGCCGCTGAAAAGTTCTATGGGCTTTCTCCTTATAACTCTATGGGGAATAACCCGATTGCTTTTGCTGATCCTGAGGGGGATTTTATCACATGGAGTATACACAATGGAGGTTTTAGTATCGGTGTGAATTTTTCTCCGATTGGCATACCTATTGGAGGAGGGCTGAATTTTGGATTTGGAGATGGTTTCTCTGCTGGAATATACGGTGAAGTTGGCTTCAGAGTTGGCGGAACGGGATTGGGTCTTGGGGCGACGGTAACACAGAACCTCGATCATAATTTCAAACACGGCATTACAACAACAACGTCAAGTGCTGGTATTTATGGTGCTTTTGGCCCTGTTAATGCCGGTGGTAATTTAAGTTCAACATATAACCTTACGTCTGGCAATTATATGGGCTTTAGTTGGGGAGTAAGCGCAGGCCTGGGATTAGGAAATGAAAAAGGCGGAGCAGGTCTCTTTATCGGTTATGGTTCTGGAGGATTGAATTACGGTCTTGGTGGGTATTATGACCCGAGGGTGGAGCTAATTGATGCTAATGTAGTCTTGACAGCAAATAGCGATGGATCTTATTCGGAACGTTTAGCACAGGAAGATTTTCTAGCGGGTCGGAGTGCTGAAAAGGGTGATTTTGCAACTAACTTAAGCGGCAATCCGAACGTGTCAGAAGTACCAAACGGCGATGGAACCTTTACCTACACATTGAATGTCCCGAAACGACATAAAATTACCGGAGCAGCGAGTTCGGACAACTCTGTATTACTTTCTTCTTCAATGAGTAAAGGTCAATTTAAGTTTACTACATTCGGCAGGGCACGGAATATGACTTTCTTGAGTTCAAGACCCTACTCCGGTAATTACTTTAATATCACAAACTTCAATGTAGTTACGACCAGGCAACGCCAGCGACTTTGGTATATTAATTTATTTCGCAACTAACTCATGGTACAGATGAAAACTAATACTATAGGCTTACTTGTGGCATGCGTTATACTAAGCAGCACTGCTTTTACCCAAGATGGTGAAATCACTGTTGTGCTTTCGTCAACGACAGTGCATGGTTTTGCAGGTATCAATTATGGGATGGACTTTGCAATAAGGAATGTTGATACTTATGAAGTACATAAGTCCGAGCCGCTTAACCCCCTCGTTTCTAAATATACATTTATTGACAACCTTCAATCAGGAAGGTACGAGGTTGTGTATTTGGGTTCGCATGAATTTCCACGCATAGACAGTGTTGTTCAGAAGTTTTTTGGGATAATTGAATTAACCAAAGGTGAAAGCTATTTCCTAGGGAACTTTAGGGGAAAGGTGCCTATTGGAAGAAATATGCCATCATATATAGATGTGTCTGTAGGTGCTGCGCCTGAGAGGTTGGTAAGAGTCTTAAGGAAAAGAGAAATACTTGAAGAGGATCAGGAGCTTATAGCGCTCCCGTCCTATGAGAGAGATAGCTTAATGCTTAGACCAATTAAGTAGCAGGCGAAGTGGGTGCAGCAACAGGTAGTTAATTATGGTCACAGAGAATATCTAAATGATAACCGTGTCTTTTTCAGCGATACCAATGGAAATGGTTTCATTTCTATGTCGGAGGTGAGCCAGGCTGTAACGCTAGTGGAAGTCCCGATCGAAGCGTCGGGAAGGCAAACTACTACCTGCCGCTTTCAGCGGCACAGGCTATTTGGCATGGCAATGCAAGGCAGCTGGCTGAGCACTTCCATGCCTAAAAATAAGTATCGGCACAACGGTATCGAGCAGACGGCCAGTGCCTCGGGGACTAAGTACCGTATACCTAAGTTGAAGTTGTTTTTTGGCTAATCAAGGCGAAGGTTCTCGACTTTAGCCGTAGCTAAAAGAGAGGGTTCTTCAACGCAGAGTAGCCGGAAAAGAACGAAACTTGGGGTGTGCAGTATTTAGTGCCCGAGGCACTACCTTGGGGCTGGATGT
>CAZNHN010000428.1:1947-4176 GCA_964572415.1 uncultured Phaeodactylibacter sp. | reverse complement strand
GGGCATGGACGCATTTTAGCGCCCAGTCATCCACGGCAGCAGAGGAAAGCAGATAGTTTTCAGGGCTGGTCTCCATGATATGGAAACAAGCATTGACCCTTGCCGCCAGGTCCATTACCTGCACCGACTCCAGCTGAAGGTCATTTTTCAGACATTGCCCCGGGCGGTAGTCCAGATGGTTGCCGGTATAGGGAATGCCGGTTATGGGGCTGGCCAGGTCCAATATGACCCGGCGGGCTTGCTCAATGGTCCAGTGCATCAGCGGCGTGGGATTTGCAGGGTGAAAACAGCTCCTTCTTCGTTGTGGGCACTGACAGTACCACCGTGCCCTTCAATGTATTGCCGGACGATGGCGAGTCCAAGACCGGTGCCGGTAGATTTATGCTTAGTTACAAAAGGTTCGAACAGAGTAGGGAGTATTTCTTCGGGGATGCCGGGGCCATTATCAGAAACCACGATCTGAACCTGCTCTGCCGATGCTGACAGGCGCACTTTTATCAGAGGCGCTTCCACCTTATTGCTATTTAGGGCATCAATGCTATTTCCGATCAGATTGCTCAGGCTGCGCTTTAATTTACTGCCATCTCCCATCACCTCCAGGCTGGCGGGAGCTTCAACATTAATAGTAGCACCATGGCCGGGGGTGCGGTCTTCGCAGAGCTTAATGGCCTGTTGCACGACCAGGTTAAGGTCCACGGGTTGCTTTTCCAGGGGGGATTCCCTAAGATAATCCAGAAAGTCATCAAAAATTTCGGAAGCCTGCGCACCCGCTTCTCTCAGCAGGCTGGTCGTCTCCTGATCTGCGCCCTGCATATCCAGCATATCGGCAATCAGCGCTATACTTTTAATAGGAGTCCTGAGATCATGCATGAGCATGCCCACCGCATTGCCGGCAGCCGTGAGTTTCTCTTTGCGCATCAATGCTTCCTGCAATTCTGCATTGCGAATAGCCTGTGCGGCATTGTTCAAAAAGAGCTGAAGCAGGTACAACTTCTCTGTTTTGAGCCTCGACTCATTAGGCAGGATGGCAAAGACATCATAGGGCTCCATGTGGGCAGTGAGCAGGTTGCCATTTTGTACAAACCGGCTATCTTCATGCTTCATGGAACGGACTTGTTGTCGTAGCAACTCTACGTTCCTGAGTTCTTCAGCTTTCCCAACGGAAGCAAGAGGGATATACTCGCCTTCATCATTGAATTTTCCCAGCAAAACCGATTCTGCATTAATATAGGCAGCGAGTTGGTCTACAATATTCTGCAATAGCCGGTCCAGTTGCTTTTGCGACAGTTGAATATTACCAATGACCGAAATCAGAGACTCCAGATTGACTATACGATTATATTCGTACACCGCTTTGGTGGCCAGCTGCAGTATTTCCTCTGAAGCGTAGGGTTTTACATGATAGCCTACGTTGTGCCCTGCTTTGGAGATAATGTCTTCGATGGAGTGATCGGAGTAGGCTGTGACAATGATGATTTCTGCTTTCTGGTCAATCTTTCGGATATGAATAGCGGTTTCCAATCCATCCCAACCGGGCATCCTCATGTCCAGAAAAATAACAGCGTAGGGATTGCCGGCTTCCATAGCTGCTTTGATCATTTCATACCCCTGCTTCCCGTTTACAGCCAGGTCAACGGTAAAATCAGGGAAAACACTTAGCGAGCTATGACTAGTGAGGACCGGCTCCGTGACTGGCTCGTCGAAAAGCAGGTCGGCAGCAGCGGAAATCGCTTCCGATTCCGTTGCAGTTTCCGGTTGCAGGATTTGTTTGATGCTGTCCCGGACCATCTCTTCATCATCAATCACGAGGACTCGGGTGTTTAGTTCTTGTGCAGGCATAGGTCTTTTATTTATGATTCTGACAAGGGATAGGTTATGGTGACGGTGGCCCCTTTTCCATGGCCGGGGCTGTCTATATTAATAGTGGCATTATGGGTTTGCAGGATGGATTGGCTACCGTTTAGGCCCAGCCCGGAACCCATGGGCTTGGTGGTGAAGCCGCGTTGGAACAGCTGCGGTTTTTGCAGCTCGTCAAAGCCCGTACCGGTATCGGATACGCTGGCGATCAGGCGGTCTTGTTTTCTTGAAAGTTCAAGGGTCAGGATATGTCCGTCACCGCCTTTCTGATCCATGGCTTCCACGCTGTTTTTGATCAGGTTGAGAAAAACCTGCATGAGCTTCGTATGGTCACCTTTTACAGGAGGCAGCTGATCGGACATAAAGGTCTGG
>CAZNHN010000428.1:0-1937 GCA_964572415.1 uncultured Phaeodactylibacter sp. | reverse complement strand
CTTTTCCAGGGTAGCCAGTTGCATGGCCAGGGCATCGTTGATGATACCCCTGAGGCTGACGAGGGAGCGTTCTCCGGATTCTGAACCGATGTACTGCCGCTGAATATTGAGCACATCTTTTACGTGGGTGACAATATTCATTTGATCCGTAATGGCTTTTTCCATCTTGACCATATAGTCTTCCTGTTTGGTCTTGAGCCCATCGATCAGCTGTACCATAGCCTGTGCCTTAGGTGCCCCAATAGCCTGGCCGATAGCAGCCTCGTTGGCTTTTACGAACTGGGCAAGCTTGCTCAGCATAGTAGCGTCATTGCCCTTGGACAGTTGTTTGACTTTGGTCAGGTAGGAACCAAATCCTACGACTGCATTCCCAATATCGTGCAGCACACCAGAGATGACTTCAAACTTGCCACGTTCCACGGCCTGCTCCTGTTGAATGGCAAATAACTCCTGCTCTTTTTTGTAGAGCTCCGTCAGGTCATCGAGGATGAACAGGAAGGATTTTTCGGCTAAGCGGTTGATGGTTAGGATGAGATGCTGTTGTGTGGCGGGATTTTGGCTGCCTTGAGTGACACTGAAACGTTCCTGCTGCAGGATATTGCCAGAGGACTTTGGGTAATTGCTCAATGCTTCAAGTGCATGGGGGAAGACGATTGCTAGAAGGTCAAACAAGTTCTCTCCGGTCAGTTGGTTAGCGATAAAGTGAGGCATGAGGTACTGTATGGCCATCGCGTTCATTTCCTGCACGGTGCCTTGGTCATCCGTTTGTACTATACCTACCGGAATCTGGTAGATGATGGAAAGCATTTGCTGGGTTTGAGCCTGAATATCCATGATGACTAACGTTTTTGAACCACGAGGTACATGTTTGGGCTTTCTCCTTTAAGCATCCTGAGCCTTACGGGCGTGGGCTTTAGAACGTATGTGAAAATGTAATCGATGATTTCATCAAGTGCCGCCTCATTATACTTTCCTGCAACCAGAAAATTATTGGTACAGGGGGCGATTTCTGTAAAGAAATGTTTGCCAATCGCTTGCTGAGGGTCGACACCAGTATAGGAGGATTCGGTGGCGTTGTAGGCCAGGACGGTACCGGAATGATTCATTTGGACGACACCGTAGGGGAGGTGATCAAAGTTAGCAGTACGCTGCCCGTCCAGCCATTGATGAAGGTCTGGGGCTTCGAAATTGTGCATATTCCAGGAATTGTTTTTTCAGGGATTCAATATAGGAACATATACAGAAAAAAGCTACAGGTGCCAACAGAACTTTAAAATAATTCAATAGGGTTCACAAACCGGGTTCTAAGGATTATATTCGCCATCAGAAAACCTGAAAATCATGTTCCGCACCATCATTAGTCCACAAGAATTACACGAAAAGCTGGGTCGCCAAACCTGGGTAATTATTGACTGCCGTTACAGCCTTGGCCATCCGGATGCCGGGGAGGAGGCCTACAAAAAGAGCCATATCCCCGGTGCGAGTTATGCACACCTCGACAGGGACTTGTCTGGCAAGGTTGTACCTGGCAAAACGGGGCGTCACCCCTTGCCTTCAATCGTAAAAATGACGCAGCGCTTTTCCAGCTGGGGCATCAGCGATGGCATTCAGGTCGTATTGTACGATGACCGGTCCGGGGCTATTGCCGCAAGGCTGTGGTGGATGCTCCGGTACCTGGGGCACGATCGCGTGGCTGTGCTCGATGGCGGATGGCGGGCATGGGAAACAGAAGGCTATCCGGTGGAAACGGCTATTGTGGGCGCTGGCCCGCGGGTGTTCAAGCCCCGCGTTAGAGAGAGCTGGGTGGTGGATGCTGACCACGTGCAGCGGAGACTGGGCGCTGAGAATTTTCTCCTGGTGGACTCCAGAATGCCTGAGCGCTACCGGGGCGAAGACGAGCCGATTGACCCTGTGGCCGGGCACATCCCGGGCGCTAC
>CAZNHN010000427.1:0-4197 GCA_964572415.1 uncultured Phaeodactylibacter sp. | reverse complement strand
GCCGTGGGCGATTCCATCCTCTCCCTCAAAAAGGAACGGGAAGCCTTCGAAAAGGAAGTGCAGACCCTTACGGATGAACAAGCCCGGCAGGAACTCCTCCTGGCCCGGCAGCAGCAGACCATTGACTCTATTTCCCTGGCCCGGCTGGAGGATTCCATTATGGTCATCCGCCAGGAACAACAGCTGCAGGCGCAGGAAGCCCAGTTACAGCTACAGCGTACACAGCGCAACCGCAGCCGCATTGTAGCCGGCGCTATTATCCTCATCGCACTTATTCTGACCTGGCTGTACCTGAACTCCCGCCGAAAGAACAAAATCATCAATACAGAGCGCGAACGCTCGGATGAACTGCTACTCAATATCCTCCCGGCATCCGTCGCTCAGGAACTCAAAACCGACGGGCAGGCCACGGCCCGGTATTATGACGAGGTAACGGTACTCTTTTCCGACTTCAAGGACTTCAGCCGGATTTCCAAGGACCTTACCCCGGCCGAATTGGTGGAAGCCCTCGACCGCTGCTTCAAAGCCTTCGATGAAATAGCGGAGGCACACGGTATTGAAAAGATTAAAACCATCGGTGATGCTTATATGGCAGCTGCCGGGGTACCGGAATCCAATCCGGATGACGCCCATCGTGCGGTACAGGCAGCCCTGGCCATGCAGGATTGGCTGGAGCAACAAAAAGACCTGCCCTTTTCCGGCGCACGCATTGGACTGCATACCGGGCCGGTAGTTGCAGGAGTGGTAGGTGCCCGAAAATTCGCCTACGATATATGGGGAGATACCGTTAACCTGGCCGCCCGCCTGGAATCCAAAGGCAAAGCCGGAAGGGTCAATATCTCTCAGGCTACCTACGACCGGATTAGCGATAGATTTTCCTGTACCCCCCGTGGGAAAGTACCGGCTAAAGGCATCGGGGAGGTCGAAATGTACTTTGTCGAAAGCACCGTGGCCGCCCCGACAGCATAAGCAGCCTGACTTCGATTGGTATCCATTGGCGTCCAAAAAGCCCCCCATACCCATTAACAAGGCTCAGATTAGAACATCTGCCCCACGGCATGCGCTATAGATATGTATACCAAACTATATGACCATTCTATCTTGCATCCTGGCGGTAATTATTGCTGGCTTCCTGTCTGCTCTTTTTTATGACAGGCACCGAAATATTGTGCTGTCTTTCGTCTCTTTGCTTTTTCTGGGTATCATCGCCTACTTTAGCTCTCTTGCGGGACCGGTGCTTGATGGGGCAACCATCGTGCAGGAAGTCATCTGGGTGGACACCCTCAATATTCAACTTACTTTCCTCGTAGATGGGCTTAGCCTGTTTTTTGCCCTCCTGGTCACAGTCTTTGGGTTACTGATCTTTTTGTACGCACACCGGTACATGGAAGACAGCCCTCAAATCAACCGGTTTGCCGGTTACCTGCTGTTATTCTCCGGCTCTATGCTCGGCCTTGTCCTTTCCGCCAACCTGATCGGGCTGTTTGTCTTTTGGGAACTCACCAGCCTCAGCTCCTTCCTGCTCATTGGTTTCAAGCATCAAGATGAAGACTCAAGGCGGTCCGCAAGGCAGGCGTTGTTGATTACGGCTGGTGGAGGGCTGGCCCTGATGGCGGGTTTTATCCTTTTGGAAATCGCCACTGGCAGCGGGTACAATCTGACGGAAATACTATCCCAGCCTGAAGTAGTGGCTGACAGTGGATTGCAATCTGCTGCCATTATCCTCATCGCACTTGGCGCCCTCACAAAATCCGCCCAGTTCCCTTTTCATTTTTGGTTGCCCAATGCCATGGCTGCGCCCACCCCGGTAAGTGCCTACCTGCACTCTGCCACGATGGTCAAAGCCGGCGTCTACCTCATTTTCCGGCTCAATCCTCTATTTCAGGAAGCCGCACTCTGGCACCATCTGCTCGGCGCTGCCGGGGCGCTGACCATGACCTGGGGCGCCCTGAAAGCTTTTCAGGAGGATGACCTCAAGCGTATCCTCGCTTACACAACCGTCAGCGCCCTGGGTATCCTGTTTATGATGATCGGGCTGGGTGGAGAAGCCGCTGTGCATGCAGCGATGGTCTATGTCCTCGCCCATGCCCTGTACAAGTGTGCCCTTTTCATGACCGCCGGCAACATCGACCACCAAACCGGAACGAGGCGCATTTCCCAGCTATCAGACCTGAGGCGGAAGATGCCGGTTACTACAGTGACTGTAGCCCTCGCTCTGGCATCAATGGCCGGCGTACTGCCTTTACTGGGTTTTGTGGGAAAAGAACTTTTGTACGATGCGCTTTACCATGCCGCCGATCCCATAGCAATGGTTTACCTGTCGCTGTTGTTTCTGGCCGGGGCGCTCTTTACTGCAGTGAGCGTAGACATCCTCTACAACGCATTTTTTAACACTGGCAAGCTTCAGGATCACCCCATAAGGGAGGGGCATCTGATGCTTATCCTCCCTCCACTACTATTGGCTGTCGCAAGCCTGCTGACGGGCATTGCCCCGGGATGGACCATAGCGCCCCTGCTAAAATGGTCGGCTGCCAACATCCATGGTTTTGCCCCCACTATGAAACTAAAACTGTGGCACGGCTTCAACTTCGTATTCCTACTGAGCTTAGCCACCTTATTCACTGGGGTGGGCTTGTATTTCCTGCGCAACTGGGTGCGGCAGGCTCAAAAACCCTCCTGGGCTTCCGCCGATTTTTTGTATGATCAGGTCATCGCCGGCAGCGAGTCTGTTGCCCAATACACAACGGGCGAAATTCAAAATGGCTATCTAAGAAAATACATCGCTACCGTTATCGTCACCTTTTCCCTGCTGCTTTTAGCAGCAATGGTTCATGGGCAGGTTTTCCAGTCTTTATCAACTACACCGCTGCTGGAGGGCTTACAGATTTACGAGCTTGTTATTTTAGCCCTGATCGTTCTTGCCACCGGCTTTCTCTTTCGGGTCAGGTCGAGGCTCATTGTCACTGCAACTTTTGGCATTATTGGATACAGTATTGCGTTAGGCTACACCCTGTTCAGCGCACCAGATGTGGCCATCACCCAATTCCTGGCTGAAACCCTGACGCTGATCCTGCTGATCCTGATTATCCACCGCCTGCCTTCCTATACCCTCGAAACATCTATTGCCCGGTTGAAATACCTGCCCATGGCGATCTTATTTGGGGCAACGATGGCGGTTACGGCTTATGTGATGCTGCTGCAGGAAAAAGAGACCGGCTCACAAGCCTATTTTCTGGAACAAAGCATTCCCAAGGGTAAAGGTCAAAATGCCGTGAATGTGATCCTGGTGGATTTTCGTGCCCTCGATACCCTGGGAGAGATTACCGTGCTTACAGTCACGATGATTGGGATTATTGCACTGCTCAAATTTAAACCCAACAACAAAAAGGCATGAAAACACTAATTCTGGCCACCCTGCTGCGATTACTGACTCCTTTGTTTATCAGCTTTGCCCTTTATATGTTTTTCAGGGGGCACGATAAACCGGGTGGTGGATTTATTGCCGGCCTGGTCGCCTCCATCCCCTTTATGCTGCACGCTATGGTATTCGGGTACGAGCGAACCAGGCAGGTATTCAGGATAAAACCCACAATGCTGGCAGCGCTTGGCTTATTCATGGCGCTCCTCAGCGGCTTTTTTGCCGTACTAAAGGGCGAGCCATACCTGACTTCCGCCTGGGTAAGCCAGCCGTTGCCCCTGGTGGGCAAAATCGGCACGCCCATTTTTTTCGACTTTGGCGTTTTACTGGTGGTCTTTGGCGTGGTCCTGCAAATTACTTTTTTACTCACTGAGGAATAACAACTTATGAACCTGATTATATCCCTGATTATTGGCGTTCTGTTTTCAGCGAGCCTGTTTCTGATGTTCCAGAAAAGCTTCTTCAAGCTGATCATCGGGGTCATCCTGTTTGGCTATGCCACCACCTTTTTCCTGTTCACCGTAGGAGGGGTAACGAAGAATGCGCCCCCCCTGCTGTCCGAAGCGGAAGTAGCTGTGGATCAGCTTGCCGACCCTTTGCCACAGGCATTGACCCTGACCGCCATTGTGATCAGCATTGGCGTGCAATTGTTCGTGATTGTCCTGCTGAAAAAAAAGAATTACTTAGGAAAATATCTAATTTAGATTAGCATATGTGACGATAAAAATATTGAATATAAAAAAAGGTGGATTTATATGTATAATAGAGATTTTATAAAT
>CAZNHN010000426.1:0-4216 GCA_964572415.1 uncultured Phaeodactylibacter sp. | reverse complement strand
TGTCTTCCTCCAAATTGAGCTCGTATCCGGTCAGGTCTACTGTGCCAACTGTCTCAGAGGCACCGTTTATATCTGCCGGAGAAAGTACCGCTGACACGGAAAGACTGCTTCCATCCAGGCGGAGATTTGAAAAAATTAGTGTGAACGCCACAGGTTCCATAAATGGATTCAGTACTGTATACTGAAATTGCCCGGCTTTCAACCGGATGATTTCAAATCGGTAATCGCCCTCGGGTTCATACGCTACCGTTTGCTCTTTTTCTCCAATAGGTACTGGTATAGTAGGCAAGGGAGGCGTTTCAAATTCAGGATTTACCGTAACCTGATCCTGGTACACCACAGTTAACCGGTTCGCCATATCTGTTTCGATAAGGCCATCATCGTCAATATCCTCGAGTAAATCTTTGATGCTGAACGAAGTGTTTATGAGAGGTATGCCGAAGGCAGGGTTCCAGTTCTCAGGCTCTGCCACTTCAAACCGGTCTGGAAAGCAACTGGTCAGACTGGCCATCAAAAGGAAGGCTAACCAGATAGAGGGTAGATTTTTCATAGTATTTACTTTGCTTGGGCCCTTTGAAGGTAATGACCCTACCGCAAAGGTTTACGCATAAACCTGCCAAATGTTACATTAGCCTTTCATGTGCTTCAAGCCTTTTTCCAGCCCCTCCCACAGCCAGGCCGGGTCTTCCAATCCGATGTACAAACGAACCAGATTCCAGGGCGTGGTGGAGTCCGCTCGTCCGGGCACTCCGTAAAAGGCAGTAGCTGGCATGACGAGCGACTCGTGCCCGCCCCAGGAAACCGCCAGTAAAAAACGCTCAAGACCTTCAAAAAAACGCTCCGCCTGCCGGAAAGTATCGGCATCCAAATAGAAGGAAAACAGACCTCCGGCTCCGGTCATCTGCCTCCGGGCCAGCTCGTATTGAGGAAATGAGGGCAGCCAGGGGTGCAGGACTTTACCAACAGCGGGGTGCCCTTCCAGCTGACGGGCGATTTCCAAAGCACTCTCGTGGGTGCGCTGCATACGAAGCTCAAGGGTGCGCAAGCCGCGAATGACCAGATTCGCATCGTGGGGGGAAAGAATACCGCCCAGGGTCATGTACTCTCCGGCGAAGACACGCCCTATGGTTTCATGGCTACCGCAGAGCACACCAAATACGACATCGCTATGCCCGTTGAGGTATTTAGTACCGGAGTGGACAACCATATCGATGCCAAAGTCGATAGGGTTTTGAAATACTGGTGAAGCGTAGCTATTGTCAATGCAGGTAGGGATACCGTGCTTTTTGGCAATGGCCGCACAAGCCTCAAGGTCCTGCAGCTCGAACGTCATGGAATTCGGGCTTTCCAGGTAAAGCAAGGTGGTATTATCCTGAATGGCGGCTTCGATTTGCTCCGGTTCTGTGCCATCCATAAAGGTGTGGGATACTCCAAACCGGGGCAGGTAGTTGACCAGTATGCTGTGGGTCCAGGAGTAGGGCTTGGCTACACATACAATGTGCCCGCCTGCCTTGCAATGCGCCAGTATTGCGGCAGAAATAGCGCCCATGCCGCTGCTGAAAACCAGGGCATCCTCAGCGTGTTCCAGGGCAGCCAGCTTTTTGCGTAGAATGGCTACCGTTGGATTATGCCCCCGGGAGTAAACCGGTTGCTTAGCCTCCTGAGCGATGGCCTGCCGGAAGTCATCCAGCGTATCAAAAGCGAAATTGCTGGTTTGCATGACCGGAGGGGAAACGGCATTGTAGTAGCGTTGGCGTTCCTCGCCAAGGTGCATAAGAATTTCGCTCAGGTGCATAGGGTTAGCGGTTTTCTAGACATAAATTTCACCTTTCATATAGGTGATAGCCGGACCGGAAATAGCCACCCGCTCTCCAAGCATAGTACAGCGCAGATTGCCGCCTCTATTGCTCAGCTGACGGGCGGTAAGCTCCTGCTTCGAGAGACGCTCTGCCCAGTAAGGCGTCATAGTGGTATGTGCAGAACCGGTAACCGGGTCTTCGTCAACACCAGCAGCTGGATAAAAACAGCGGGAAACGAAATCGGTGGTACTGCCCGGTGCAGTCACAATTACGCCCCTGCAACGGACTTCTTTCAGCAAACGCAGGTCGGGAGCAAGCTGAGCGACATCTGCCTCTGATTCGAGGACAACCAGAAAATCATCCCGCCCCATCAGCACCTCCACGGGCTCCGTACCCAGTGCGTCTTTGAGGACGCGGGGGGCTACCACGGCTTCGATATTGTCTACCGGGAAGTCGAGCATATACTCCTCCCCTTCCCTGGTCACTGTGAGCAAGCCGCTGCGGGAACTAAAGGTGATGCTTTTGTGCGGATGCCCTAAATGGATAAAAAGGCAGTGTGCGGCAGCCAGGGTCGCATGCCCGCACAGGTCCACTTCGATAGCCGGAGTGAACCAGCGCAATTCATAGTCCGCTTCTTCTCCGGGAATAAAAAAAGCCGTTTCCGATAGGTTATTCTCAGCAGCGATAGCCTGCAGGGTAGCATCCGGCAGCCAGGAATCCAGCGGGCAAACGGCAGCGGGGTTTCCTTTGAAACGTTGGCTCGCGAAAGCATCAATCTGATAAATCGGAATTTTCCGTGGACCGGGCATAGTGATATGAATTGGGGATTTCAGGATCAGAAGGAAGGTAAACCGGGGTCAAGTTAAACTATTCAACCCCAGTACTTTCCACTACTCTGCTTCAAGAATAAATTTATTCTTTTTACCGTTTTCGACCATGAGGTATTTGCCGTGCAGCAGTGCCTCATAGGTAATAACCGCATCGTGGTCGCTCACCTTCTCCTTATTCACACTGATGGCATTGCCTTTGATCGCGCGGCGGGCATCTCCCTTGGAAGCCACGACTTGCGTATGCTCTGCCAGCAGGTCTACGATATTGGTCCCGCCTGCCAAAGCATCCTTCGGCAAGGTGAAACTGGGAATCTCTGCAGCAACGGTCTTCAACTCGCTTTCCGACAAATCAAGCAGTTGCTCCTTGCCTGCCTTTCGGTTGAAGAGCAATTCCGTCACCTTCAGCACCGAGTGGTAGGCCTCCTCAGAGTGGATGCGGATGGTCAACTCTTCGGCCAACAGGCGCTTGAGTTCCTGGGGATTGCCTGCATGCTCGGCTTCCCGGGCTTCAATCTCTTCCTGCGTATGCAGGGTGAAGTAGCGGGTAAACTTAGGAATGTCGGCATCTGCAGCATTAATCCAGAACTGGTAAAACTGGTAGGGCGTGGTCAGTTCTCCATCCAGCCAGATATTACCCTCGGCGGACTTGCCAAACTTGCTGCCATCAGCTTTGGTCAGCAGTGGCGTAGTCACGGCGTAAGCTTTCTCATTGAGGTTACGGCGAATGAACTCCGTACCACTCGTGATATTACCCCACTGATCAGAACCGCCCATTTGCAGGATGCAATTGTGCTTGTTAAACAACAGCTGAAAATCGTAAGCCTGCAGCAATTGGTAGCTAAATTCGGTAAAGGACAGCCCGGTTTCCAGGCGTTTCTTCACAGACTCCTTGGAGCTCATGTAATTCACGGTCAGGGTCTTGCCCACATCCCGCAGAAAGTCCAGGATGTTCATATCCTTGTAGAAATCCAGGTTATTGACCAGAATGGCCTTATTGGGTCCTTCTGTGAAGTTGATGAATTTTTCCATCTGCCGTACCTGATGCTGCAGGTTGTTGTCCAGCTCATCGTAAGACTTCAGCTCGCGTTCCTTATCTTTTCCGGAAGGGTCGCCGATACGCCCCGTAGCGCCCCCCATAAGCACAACCGGCTGATGCCCGGAGCGCTGAAAAAGGGTCAGCAGCATCAACTGCACATAATTGCCGATGGTCAATGAAGGGGCGGTGGGGTCAAAGCCGATGTAGCCAGCTACTTTCCCGGCTTTAAGCACTTCTTCGATGCCGGGGGTCGCATCGTGTAACATCCCCCTCCATTCCAGTTCTTTCAGAAAGTCCATTTGAGCTTGGATTCGTTTGGCGCAAAGTTAATTTTTTCTACCAAACTAACGATCCCCGGCGGAAGTTCCTGAAGGCTTAAAAAATCACACTACCCAGCCCACCGTCTATATTTAGGGCTTGCCCGTTATTAATGATCAACCCTCAGACAAAGTGAATGAAAAGCTAAAAAATCACACTACCCAAACCACCATCTATATTTAGGGCCTGCCCGTTATTGATGATCAACCCTCAGACAAAGTGAATGAAAAGCT
>CAZNHN010000425.1:0-4222 GCA_964572415.1 uncultured Phaeodactylibacter sp. | reverse complement strand
AGCGTGGTAACCGCTCCTGTCTGAATGCTGTTGGGCAGCCCGAGGTATTCCCGGGTGGCTTGTGAAATCGTGCTGACGGCAGCACCGCTGTCCCAGATGAAGTCAAGCGGCATACTTTTATCATTGAGGCGGGCCCGCACAACGATGAAGCCTTCCCGGAATTCGAAAGGCAGGGTATCCCGAAAAACGGAAGTGGATGGAGGCGCTGCCTGATAAATCTCCGGCGCAACAGCAGGCGAGCAAGCCTGGAAAGCAATCAATAGTGCTGTAAACAGGCTAAAAGCTAGGCAATTTCTGAACATGAGATTAATGGGATTAATTTGGCCCAAAAATACACATTTTAGCCACCTTCTTCATAAAGCTTTAGCAGCTGATGCAAATCATCCAGGGTATTGGCTTCTTTCAGTGGCTTGTCCTTGCGCCAGCGGGAAATCCGGGGAAAGCGTAGTGCGACGCCTGACTTATGCCGGGAGGACTTCCGTATGCCTTCAAAGGCAATTTCGAAAACGTGCGTAGGCTCTACGCTGCGCACCGGGCCAAACCGGTCGATGGTATTGCGCCGTACCCAGGCCGTGATTTCCCGGAATTCCTTATCGGTCAGCCCGGAATAAGCTTTGGTAAAAGGCACCAACTGTTTGTCATCCCAAACCGCAAAGGTAAAGTCGGTGTATAAATTCGCCCGCCGGCCATGTCCACGCTGGGCATAGATCATCACGGCGTCAATGGTCAGTGGATCGACCTTCCATTTCCACCAGTCGCCCTTTTTGCGCCCGGACCGGTAGGGGCTGCCTTTGTGTTTAAGCATTAAGCCTTCGCTATGGTGCTGCCGGGCGTTTTGCCGTTCGGGCTCCAGCTCCTGCCAGGTGGAGAAATTGACGCGTTCGGATAGCATTAGGATGCCATCCGTCTCCGTTTGCTCCAGCAATTGTTCGAGCAGTGCCCGGCGCTCTTCCATCGGGCGCTCCCTGATATCCTGTCCTTCCCACTCCAGCAGGTCGTAGGCTACCAGCACTACCGGCGCTTTCTCCAGAATTTTTTTGGTGACATTCTTACGCCCAATCCGGGTTTGCAAATCATTAAAAGTTAGGGGCTGCCCGTCTTTGTAGGGTAGGATTTCCCCATCGATAACGGTGCCATTGGGCAGGATTTCAGCAAGTGGGTGGTACTCCGGAAATTTGTCTGTTACCAGTTCTTCCCCTCTTGACCAGACGAAAAGCTCTCCCTTTCTGACGATGAGCTGCCCGCGGATACCATCCCACTTGCGCTCAGCGATCCAACCCTCCGGCAGGCCCAGGTCCTCCGGGCTGTCTTCCAGGGCATAAGCCAGGTAGAAAGGGTAAGGCTTGGAAACGTCCTCCAGTGGGTCTTTGGTCAGGATGAGGTCTTCGAATGTGGTTTTATCAGGTGTCCAGTCGCCCATAATGCGGTGGGCGAGGGAGTTCTCATCAATTGCTGTGGATTGGGCAAGTGCCCGGACCATCAGCTTTTGGGATATACCAATGCGGAACCCGCCCATGATGAGCTTATTGAAGACCAGGCGTTCGGTATAGTCCATTTGCATCCAGGCGTCCGTGACGCGTTGCTTTTTCTCGCCTTCCTCCAGCTTGTCCAGTGCCTTGATGTACTCAATCCAGTAGGTGAGGCCCTGTTCGTTGCTACTGTGCGCTTTGGGCAGGGTCAGGGCAATGGCTTCGCTCAGGTCGCCCACCACGTGGTAGGACTCTTCAAATAGCCAGAGTGGGATCCCTGCGAGTTCGGCAGCCCAGTGCCGCAGCAGGGTCGTGTTTACCGTACGTTTGGGGCGGCGGTGGGAGAGGATGGCCACCGTCCAGAGCCGGTCCTCATCATTGGCCTGATCGAAAAATCGGGCCAGTTCAGCGACCTTGGTATTGGTCTTGGTGGTTTGATCCAGCCGGGTGTAGAGGTTGGCAAATGCTCTCATGCGTCCTTTTCGTTTTCCGTGTCCTCACCATCGTCTTTGTCCAGGGATTCGCCTTCGTATTCGGTTTCGGCTTCCCAGGCATCCAACCCGCACTCTTCCCGGAGCCAGCGGGCAAAAAGATTGGTATAGCCGTGTGTTACCGCCACCCGTTCTGCTCCGGTAGCTTTGATGGCTTCATTGAGCTCGTTCCAGTCGGCATGGTCAGAGAGGACAAAACCCCGGTCGGCAGCCCTTCGCCGGCGAGTGCCCCGCAGTGCCATCCAACCGGAAGCGATGCCTACCGACGCGGACTTAAACCGCCGCATCCAGTTGGAGCCAGTGGCAGAGGGGGTGGCCAGTACCAGGCTGCCTTCGAAGTCTTTTGATTTGTACTGTTGGGTGATGCGCCGGGTTTCGGGTAGCCTGATGCCTTGTTTGCGCATGACCTGCGTGGTTTTCTCAATAGCGCCGTGCGTGAAGATGGGCCCGATTTCGGCATCGATGCCATGCAACAGGCGTTGCGCCTTCCCCAGAGCATAGGCTGCCAGCACACTGACCTTACCTTGTTCCCGATTTTGCCGCCACCAGTCATTGATCTCTGCAAAAACAGTGTCTTGCGGTTTCCAGCGATAAACCGGCAGGCCGAAGGTGGACTCCGTGATGAACGTGTGGCAGCGTACCGGCTCGAAGGGCTCGGATAAACCATCAGGTGCTACCTTGTAATCGCCGGATGCGACCCAGATTTCCCCTTTATGCTCCACCCTTATCTGCGCCGAGCCAACGATGTGCCCGGCCGGATGAAAAGAAAACCTCACTCCGTTGATGGTCGTTGGCTCTCCGAACTGTACCGTAGAAAGGTTGACATTGCCAAGCCGGTACCGGATGACCGGTGCGGCAGAGTCAGTACAAAGATAATGCTGATGCCCCCAGCGGGAGTGGTCGGCGTGCCCGTGGGTAATCAACGCCTTACTGACTGGTCGCCAGGGGTCGATGTAAACATCAGCGGGCGGACAGTAAATGCCTTTATTGGTAAATTCTAGTAATGCCATAGCGAGGTTCGGTTGCAGTTCTACAACACCATTATCGCCTAGGAGTTTTGAGTGCGCTCTAACGCGGACCGGGTTTGCGAAGCGTCGTAAATAATTTTGAGCTCCGTAATTTTTCCAGCTTTATCGAACTGGAAAATATCCACACAGTCGAAGGTGACCTCTTCTCCGTTAGCAAGAGTCCAGTGGTAGAGGAAATTGACTGCAGCGTATTGAGGGCTATTGGACTGGAAAATTTGCAGAGGCTCGATATGGGATGCAGCACTATCCTGTAGCAAAGCAGGGTAGAAAGCACGGGCTGCTTGTTGCCCGTAGAGGGGAGAATGTACGATGGCCTGTGGAGCAAATAAAGCCAGGAGTTGATCCAGGTCTCCCCGGGAAAGCGCATCAAGGTAAGAATGGATGGCATCATCCTGCATGGTTAAAAGTTTTTGTGAAGCGTAAAAATAAAGGTTGCTCCTTCCCCTGGCTTGGATTCTACCCAAATATCTCCACCGTGCTGTTCGACTACCCGCTTACACAGCGCCAGGCCGATGCCGGAGCCGGGGTATATTTTTTTGCTATGCAGCCGGCGGAACAGCTGAAAAATTTGTACGTGATGTTCTTCATCGATTCCGATGCCGTTATCACTTACCGAGAATTTCCAAAATTCGCCCTGATCCACCACATTGATGGTCACTTTAGGTTGTATTCCTTTGCGCTGAAACTTGACGCCATTGGAGATGAGGTTTTGGAACAGCTGACCGAGTTTGGTTGGGTTGCCATTCAGAACCGGTAAGGGTTCCGGAATGATTACGTTTGCATTTTTATCCTTGATAAGCCCGCTGATGGATTGCTGTACGACGACCAGAAGCTCATTAAGGTCAACTGCTTCAAAGCCAGGGTCATCACTATTGGTAAACCGTGCGAACTCCAGTAAGTCTTCAATCAGCTTGTTCATGTGCGTGGCACTCTTACTGATGAAGTCCAGATAAGCGTTAGCATCTTCATCGATTTGATCTTCATACCGGCGCTTTAGGAGCTGTGCAAAGCTGTTCATGGTGCGTGCCGGTTCCCGCAGGTCATGGGAGACCGTGTGAGCAAAGTTTTCCAGTTGCAAGTTGCTATTGACGTAACGCGTGAGCTTTTCGTTATTGTGGTCGAGTTCCTTTAGCTTTTTCTGTAGAGACTGTTGCGCTATTTTCAGATCAGTGATGTCCCGAACAACGATGATCACATCAGAATTATTGATACTATTGACACGGGCTTCATAGAA
>CAZNHN010000424.1:2120-4229 GCA_964572415.1 uncultured Phaeodactylibacter sp. | reverse complement strand
TTACATGATCCGCCGCCTCGAGCTGAACGATGCCCAGAAAGAGTATGTGGAGACTTACTTCAAAGACCACATGTTGCCGTTTGTGCAGCCGGTGCTCCTGGTCAAGAATAAAATCCGCCCCTTCCTCAACAACGCCGCCCTCTACCTGACCGTCCTGCTGGCCGAACACAACAACCCTAATGCGCCTCACAAGTACGCCATCGTCAAAATTCCTTCTGACCACCTCCCGCGTTTTATCCCCCTGCCGTCAGATAGCGGGCATAAGGATGTGATCATGCTGGACGATATTGTGCGCCACTCCGTAAGCTGGATGTTCCCGGGCTACGAGATCCTCGACACCTTTTCCATCAAGCTGACCCGGGACGCGGAGCTGTACATTGACGATGAGTTTTCCGGCGATCTGGTGGAGAAAATCAAAGCCAGCCTTTCCCGCCGGCAGGTAGGCCCGGCTTCGCGCTTCGTGTACGACCGGGAAATGCCCGATGAACTGCTCGATTTCCTTAAAGAGGCTTTCGACCTCGAAAAATATGATATCCTTCAGGAAGGCCGCTATCACAACAACTTTGACTTTTTCAAATTTCCGACCTTTGATATTGACCACCTGAGCAACCCGCCTATGCCGCCCCTGCCCTACCACCCGCTGGAAGATGCAAATGATTTTTATCAGGCCTTGCGGGAACGTGACCATTTGATACATGTGCCTTACCACTCCTATGAGTCTGTGGTGCGCTTTTTTGAGACGGCCGCCCATGACCCAAAGGTGACGCACATCAAGATCATTCAGTACCGGGTGGCCCGTAAATCGCGCATCATGAAAGCGCTAATGGAAGCGGTGGAAGCCGGCAAGCAGGTCTCTGTTTTCATAGAAGTGAAGGCGAGGTTTGATGAGGAAGCCAACCTGCGCTGGGGTGAAAAGCTGGAACAGGCGGGCGTGAATGTACATTACAGTTTCCCGGGCGTAAAAGTGCATTCCAAAGTGGCGCTGGTACGCCGGGTGGAAAACCGCCGGGCACGGATGTATGCGTATTTATCTACTGGCAACTTCCATGAAGATACCGCGAAGGTCTACAGCGACTTCGGGGTATTCACTTCTGATGAACGCCTTGTCAATGAGGCAGCCCGGGTCTTTTCCTTCTTGGAAACGGTAAAGGTGCCGCAGCAGGGTTTCGAACACCTCATGGTAGGGCAGTTCAACCTCCGCACCGGGCTTGAGGAGCTAATTGACCACGAAATCGAGCAGGCCAAAGCTGGCAACCGGGCAGAGATCATTCTCAAGCTCAACAGCCTTCAGGATGAACCGATGATTGAAAAGTTGTACGAAGCCAGTCAGGCGGGCGTAAAAATCGAACTGATCATCCGGGGCATTTGCTCCCTGGTGCCGGGAATAAAAGGCGTTAGTGAAAACATACGGGTCATCAGTATTGTAGACCGGTTTCTGGAACACGCGCGGGTCTTTATTTATTTGTCTTCTGCTGACTGGATGTCGCGTAACTTAAGTTACCGGGTAGAAACTGCTTTTCCGATTTATGCAACACACATCCGCAATCAGATTAAAGACTTCATAACCATTCAGATGAGTGATAACGTGAAGGCCCGGGTGATTGACGCCGCCTCTTCCAACCATTACCGTAAGGACGGGTCAGATTTGGCGATCCGGTCTCAGATGGAAACCTATTACTACATCAAACGGCAGGCCGATCGGGAAAGCGGGCACGATCAGGAAGTGGTGCCGGGAATGATGTAAGGGCCCGCTTTTATCGAAAATTCATCCAGCTTAATCTATGCATCTGGCTTTCAAGGGCCTGAAGGATTAGTTTTGGAGCATTAATCAACGAAATCACGTTATGAAATTGCTCCGACTTCTCACCTTTGGCCTGTTAGCCGCTCTTGTTATCAGCCTGAGTAGCTGCCAGAAAGACCCCGTCCCAACCGATAGCCTGACTTACATCCCCGCACACGCTGCCTCCGTCAGCACCTTCAATTTGCAACAACTGATGGACAAGGCGGATTATCCTACGCTGGTGCAAACGCCAGGCTTTCAAAAGATGGTGTCCGAAATTGCCGAAGACAACCCCACCCTGGCCGCCATCGTAGCCAATCCTGAGCAAT
>CAZNHN010000424.1:0-2110 GCA_964572415.1 uncultured Phaeodactylibacter sp. | reverse complement strand
GCTAAGCGATACGGATGAGCCCCTGATGGTGTTCTCCGCCTCGCTTAGCGACGCCGCTGCTTTTGGGCGTATGATACGAAGCACCGAAATCAAGGCATTGCCCGCCAGTCAGCCCTTCAACTATGCCACTACGCCCGACGATGGGGCCATGGCCTGGAACGGAGAGGTCGCCCTCCTGGCCGTATCTCAAAACAAGGATGATGTTCAGGGCCGCCTGAAGGCACTCCTGGACAACTCCTCTAAAGCATCCGTAGCTGAGAATACCAGCCTGCGTAAGCACCTGAATGGCGATTATGACCTGCTGAACTGGCTGTCCAGCGACTTCATCCTGCGCTCCGAAGAAATCAAATCGGGAGGCGCCCTGCTCAACTACAGCGAGGAAGACCTGCAGGGGCAGCACATGGCGCACACCCTGACTTTCGAGAAAGGCTATGTGAACAGTGAAGTGGCACTCGACCTGCAGGGGCAGATTAAAAACGACCTCAGCATGCTCTTTAAGGACGAAGTGAAAACTGATTTCGCAACCTTAGCGCCCGCTGGTACGCCCATGTTTATGCTCACCGCTGCTTTCGACATCACCGGCCTAAACCAACTGCTGATCGAGAAGTACACCAAAGGTATGGCAGAAGAAAGCCTGGCTGCATTCGGCTTCGATGTGGAAGGCCTGATCGACGAGCTTGATGGAGACATCATGCTTGCCGCTTATGATGAATTGAACATCATTTTCGCTGCCAAACTCAAAGACGAGGACCGTTTCCTCAATAACCTGAATGCTGCGGCGGCGGAAGGCAGCCTCGACCAGTTATCCGACCGGCGGTTCCGCTTCCTGAAGTTCAGGAAAGGCGCACCTGCTGACTCCACCGGGCAATCGCAAGGCATTGACATCGACGGGCAGATTATGATTCAGGATGGGCTGTTGTACCTTGCCAGCAATCCTGATTTACTGAAGCAGGTGGAAAGTGGCGACACCGGCCTGACAGGCACGGTCGCCGATGCTATGGGCGAGGTGATGATGGAGCAGATTTTCACGGCCATCGGAACACCTGCAGCCCTGTCCAAATGGGATGATGACCTCAAGCGCATTGAAGACGTGCGCGCCGGGGCTACCCGCGAGGGCGTGCAGTTCCGGGTAGACCTCGAAGAAAAGGAAATAAACAGCCTGCGTTACCTGATTGAGCAGATTCAGGAAGAGGAGGCTTCGGAGCTGTAGGAATGTATCAGGCGGCTGTGGGTGAGCTACAGCCGCCTGATGCTATTTGGCTATTTGGTCTCCGGCTTTTTTATGCCGCTCAATATCTTCTAAAGCATCGGAGGTAAATCGTAAACGATAGATCATAGCCCCAAGAGTTCTTCAATTTCCCGGGCGGTTGAAATTTCGATGTATTTTCCATCCTTTGCCTCCTGAGCACTCATTTTAATTTTTTCAACCATTTTTTCATTGAAGTACAAGTCACCCTCACCTATAGGTGTCAATGCATACGCCTTATCTTTTCCGCGTTGAACGATAATTTGCTCTCCCTCATCTACTTTATCAAAATACTTCTTTTGATTCTGCCTGAATTCTCTGCTGCTAATGACTAACATAACCTTTGCTTTTATGTACCAAAATGGTACAACAACAAATTTAAAAATATAGTTGCATGATATCAATGAATGGGGTGCGTCCTACTTCTTAGATTCATCAAGAAGCATCGTCAAAGGAATGCTTACCATGGCTCGTTCCAAAAGTCAGTTAACCGACCCCACCATTTCTTCATGACGCCCCATCCTCCAGCCATGAACCAACTTATTGAAAAAATAACAAGGCTCAGTAAAAAGATAAATTCCACTAAATCGTTATCAAAAGGCAGTTCTAATATTTTTTCTATTCCTCCAGCTAAAAAAACAGAACTACAGATAGCTATTCCAACATTGAATAAACAAAGCCATGAGAAATGCCTGATACTAAAAGTTAACTTAAATAAATTCACCCATAAAGGAACTACGATAAGGGCATACAACCACGATACACAATAGATACCTGGCACCCATAAGAGAAGCCAGTAAAAAATGTGATAGTACAGCCACCCCGCCTCATTCCACAGCACTGAAATTAAGCTAAACAGCAAAA
>CAZNHN010000423.1:0-4252 GCA_964572415.1 uncultured Phaeodactylibacter sp. | reverse complement strand
CCGGGTTCGGGAAGATATTCATAGCCGCTTCCGGCAGTGCGATATCATCGTTGGTAGTGGCCAGTGCGATGCTCATACGTACCACAGAAGTCGTTTCGGGGCCAAAGCCACCGAGGAACCACTCGGAAGTACGGACAACAGTTGAAATCTGGAAGTACTCAAAGTCATCGTTAGTACCGGAAAACACATCGGTAGACTGGTTGGCCCATTCGGATACAACGATATAACGGGCACCTGGCTCAAGTGGGATCGGGTCCTCGTCGAGGTCAGTAAGCGGAACTGAGACCAGATCGCCCTCTTCATCGTCGGTAAAAGTATGGAAGCCGAAGCCAATCTGAATCAGATCCTCAGTGTCAATACTGGAATCGAAGTTGTCAAAGTTGGCATCTACATTATCTGCTACTTTATATAGGAAAAGAGTAGTGTTTTCTCCGCCCATGGGGCCGTCGGCAGCGCTCTTTGTGCCTCCGAAGAAGACTTCGTTAGTGACGAACTGCTCAGTAGCGATGGGGCTCATCTGATAAAGGTTGCCCATCTGATAGTCTGACTGATTGCCGGGGCGGGTTCCACTTTCCAATGCAGGCTCTTTGGCAAACAGGGCATTGGAAACGCGGAAATTATCCTGCTTGCTGTTGTTTAGTGGGTTGAACTCCTCTCCATCCTGGGAATAAACGTCATAGCGAACGATGTATTCGCCAGGTGCCAGGTCTTCCGGAACATAGGAATTTGGCAATTGAATTGTGGAATCCCGGTAAAACGGGGGGAATTCGGGTACTACAAGGCTATCTTCCCATAAAAGCTGAGTCTGAGTATCGTTGATGCGTTCCAGTATACTGGTTTTAACGACTACGTCGCTGACCACCCTCTGACCAAAGTTGGAAATGTCGACCTCAAAAAAGAAAGTATCTGTAGCGATTTGAGAAACCGGCGTGGAGAAACTGGAAGGTGGGTAGAAAAAATCGCCCATCTCCAGCTCCTGATCCATAGGCGTAATGACCTGAATGTCATCAATCAGCCAGTAGTAGAAGCGGCCGTTCCAGGTGAAGCGAAGTTGCACATGAGGCGCTCCGCCTGCCACCTCACTGATGTCCACCAATTCCAGGTCAGTGGGGCCGCTGCTGCCGTTACCAGTAACCTCCGGGTTTATTGGGAAGTCAATCCAGGTATTGCCGGAATCTACGGAAACTTCAACCAGGGTAGAAACGGCGTTTGCATTGGCGCGTGCTGACTGATTGAAGGCCAGGAAATGGCCCCTGGCCCACACCAATACCACCGGCATCATAGACATCAGAGTTATACATGGCGACCCCGTTGGATGCAGTAGGAGATTGAATGGTGCCTCCATTACCCCAAAATATAGCGTTGACCGTCTCCCCGTTTACTGTCGCAGCGTTAGCCCGGCCATCAGGAGACCATTGCCAGACCGCACCCTCAGGGTTGCCAGGGCTGATAGTCCAGGTGTCAGGAATACCTCCGTTGAAGTCTTCCTGGAACAAAGTGTCAGACTGTGCTGTGCCACTAATAGCTAGCAGACATAGCGCCAGCAAAAGGAGTAGTGATTTTTTCATAAAAGTTGATCGATTAGTACTGAATAGATTTGTTTTGACTTAAAAGCTTAGGATTTTTCGGTAGCAGCTCTTTATGCTTTCTGAGCTGACCAAAGCATGCTTCACTTTAAAAAGACTTTACTGATCGGAAAAAGTTGTTGGAATCATACAAAAGATAGACCAATTGTCATCTTGTAACATTTGGTTAGTATTTACACAATGAGATTGGGGCAACTCCTCCGAAAGACAAGTTAAGTGCGCGTTGTTCGAATATTCTGGTTCGGGCTGACCTTAGAGAGGGTGTTGGGATTTTGCTTTTGGAGCGAACGCAGCCAGATTTTGTTCTGATCAAGTCTTTGATCCCGACATTCCTCGTCGGGGGCGTGATGAGGGAACATCCGTACGGACGTGACCGAAGAACAACGAAGAGCAGGACAAAATTTGGCAAGAGCAGCCTGAAGTGTGAAATCCCAACGCGCTCTTAAACTAAACCTAAGCCGAAAAAGAGGTTCCGCAGCCACAGGTGTCGGTGGCATTGGGGTTATTAAAAGAGAAACCCCGGTTGTTGAGCCCTTCCTCCCAGTCGATTTCCATACCAAGAAGATAAATCCCGTGCGCTTTTTCCATCAGTATTTTGATGCCAGCTACTTCGTATACCTGATCATTTTCACGGGGCAGGTCAAAGCCAAGCTTGTAGGAAAAGCCGGAACAGCCGCCACCTTTCACGCCTACGCGCAGCCCGTGCTCGTCAGAAATGCTCTGATCTTTTTTGATTTGGTTTAGCGCCTTAACAGCGCCTTCGGTCAATGCAATGGGCGCCTTTTCTACTTTGACATCGCTCATATCCGGATAAGCTGTTTTGAGTTTATGGTTAATTTGGCATAGCAAATCTAATCGCTATGTGATAATTTACCAAACCTAACAATCCGGTGCGGGGTTTGGTTTGAAAACATCTGACCAGAAACTTTCCTTCTGTTGGATCAGGCGGCAGCACTCCGGAGCATCGTTTCTTTGCAACCAGTATAATTCCTGTACGTTTTGTCAGATAAGGTGCTTAGTTTTGCAGCCCGGTTACTTGGCCTGCTTAACTAAAATAAGCGGGCAGGTATCCTGCATACACCATATAAAATGAACCTATGGAAATTCTTCTGGAGATCATCAAACTTACCATACCCGGGCTGCTTACCTTTCTGGCCGCCTATTTTGTCCTGAAAACCTATATGGAAAATCAGCAAAAGCTACAACATCTGAAAATACAGCAGGAACAACAAAAGTCTTCCCTGCCTTTGCGTTTACAGGCCTACGAGCGCTTATCGCTTTTCTGTGAACGTATCTCTTTGCCGAACCTGCTGTTACGGGTGAGAAAGCCAGGTATGTCCAGTGGAGAGCTCAGGGTATCTTTATTGCTGGCGGTTCAGCAGGAGTATGAGCATAATATCACTCAGCAGGTTTACGTCTCTTCTCAACTTTGGGAAATTATTAAGCTGGCCAGGGATGAATCCGTGAACGCTATTTCACTGATTGCATCTAAAACGGATGCAAAGTCGGATGCTCAGGAACTGGCTGGCATGCTCCTGTCTTACGTGAATCAACAGGAGGTGATGGCTGTGGAAAAAGCCCTGCTTGCCATAAAAAAAGAGGCAGCAACGCGTTTGTAAAGCAGGTTTTGTTGAACTTGTAATCCTTTGATATTCAACAAAACAAGAAAGGTCGCATAACCTGGCAAGTGAATTTCTTTTTCTGAAGAATTCATCATATATTGTTTGACAAATAGCAAGCAGTCTGCGAACTGGATTACCTGCTAAAATTGTAAACAAACAAAAAAAACATTGGGTCCTCCCTAAGATAACTCACTCTTACGTGGTCCTGATTATCTTTTTCCTGGTGGATTGAGCCGTATTTTTGACAGTTGAAGATCACGCACCAGAGAAGGCTTAAGCGTGGAAATACTATCAAATAACTCGGTCCATTCGCACTAGTCTGAAAGCTTAGGAATTATTGTGTGGGTAAAATAATTCTTTCCCTTTGTAATAGCCTGATTAATCAGGCCTTACGAAGCAAGCTGCCATAATGTAAGACCAATAGTTATGGATGCATCTAACCAAACTCAACTATTACTCTGCGCACTTCGGCATTTCGGCATTTCCGTGCAGCAGGATAATGAAAAAGTATTTTTTTTATCTGATGAAGTCCAGGTATTTATTGAGCCGGACGGCACCTTTCTGCTGCGCCGAAAAGGCCAGGATTTGGGACGTTTTTCCGATGTAGTTCGTTTATGCACTATCGTTCAGGAGAAGGCTATGATAAATAGCTAATCAGGTTTTCCGATCGCTCCAAATGTATGCTAAGCCTCCGATCCCTGCTATAAAGGGTAAAGCGCCTCGCGCAGCTGAGCCGGTACGCCCGCATAGACCATCAACAAAAACTCCTCCTCCGTAATATCTGTGGTATTGACAAAGCCGGTGCGTAAATCGGTAATGGTAAACCTTTCACTGTCATAAATCCTGACAATGCGGTGGGCACGGATAATGTCCTGATGCTCGTCAATGGTCACGCTTATTGGGACAGGCGTGCCTTCACCAGTATAAAACAGGTGGATGCCTAATTCACCATCCAGCAATGTGCGCAGCCCAAATCCCTCCACTTCAATTTCATAATTGCTAATCCAGGTAGGAGAGAGGTCCAGAAATTTAAGTAAACGGAAA
>CAZNHN010000422.1:0-4254 GCA_964572415.1 uncultured Phaeodactylibacter sp. | reverse complement strand
TCACGGAAGTGGAACAGTAGACGTCTTACTCTGGCAGCCGGCTGAAGAGTTCAGGCAACTGTGCTTCAGCCGGTTTGTTGTTTGGGGTAAAGCCGGTATGCCCTGCTCCGCCGAGTTCGGGATAGCTGGGGTATTTCCACCAAAGCACCCCCCGGCACCAGTCTGTAGCCTGACTAAGCGCCCCGGTCACTACCGTATAGCACTTGAGCTGAGCAGCCCCTGAATAGGGCTCGCCTCCTCCATCAAGGTGTGGCTGCCGCCAGGGTGTGGCCGTGCTGGTAAAGCCTATTTCAGTCAAAAGGACTGGCCGTTCATAAGAAGTGCTTATGGTTCGTGCTCGTTGCAGTACTTCGCGGAACGCTTCGGCCAACGCCGCTTCCGACGGGTTTTCGGCATCACTCAATGGATAGTAGCAATTCAGCCCGATCAAATCCAATGCGTCCCGGAATGCCAAACCTTCAAATTCGGCACCCCAGTTGGCAGCATAGGTAAGACGGCCACTGTAAACCGACCGAACCACCCTGATGACTTCCCGCCACGCGTCCGGCTGTTCAAGGGTGGCTTGTGCAAATTCCACACCAACACAAAAAACGTCTGCATCGTATAGTTCCGCCATCAGCGCGTAGTGTACGATCCACCGGGTATAGTGCTCAAAGAAAGCCGCCCAGTCTGTTTCGGTCTTCATCTTTACATCGCCCGGCCAGTGCCCCCCGCCCATCCAAATCTGTGGTTTGAGCACCGTACGCAGCCCCAGCTGACGGGCGTACACCAAATCGCGGATAACACTTTCGTCATTTTCTGTGCCCGCCCGGCTCATAATGGACAAAGGCTGAGGCTTTTCGGGCGACCGCATGTAGGAATAGGGCACTATAGCGATGGCATTGGCACCCAGGCTGAATTGCTCCTCCAGCATGTCGGCTGCGAGTTGGGAACCGTAACCATTATATATGGTGTAGCCTTCGTGGGCAAAGTTGAATCCCTTAAGGTAGGGGATTGCACCGGTGCCGGGCGTACCGGCAGCTATTGCTCCTTCAGAGAGATAAGCCTGCCAGCGCTGTTCCATGCCCAAAAGTGCTTCCCTGCCGGGCTGCCAGCTTGCATACCGCTCCAGGAAAACCGTTTTCCCCCATTGCTTTAGCAGGAAATCACAAAAGGTGGCTGCGGCCAGTTGCCTGAGAAAAGGCGATTGGTACTCATTTTGCCAGAAGGCTTCCAGCTCGGTAAGGGCAGGCAAAAGCCCGGCAGGCCCCAGGCGGCTTTTCCAGTAGAGGATCCCCCGTTCCTGCCAGTCCGGGTTGAAGGTCAGCGCCAGCCCAGCTTCCAGCAAAGGTAAACCAGGCGGCCCAAGTAGCTCCCGCAGCAGAACTTGATTTTGCGGACCGAGCCAGCGGGTAGCGAACACAGGGTCTGCTATGGCGTCTATGCGGCCGGGCCGGGTACGGACTTGTACCGGACGGGTATCATTCAGGGCCAGCCCTTTGGCTTCCAGGTTGGGAAAGGCATAGAAAGGGATCGCCTTCGATTCCCAGCTTGTGCCGCAAAAAGCCAGTACCGCTTGCGCCTGCTGATCGCAGGCTGCCTTGAAGGTGTGGAAATCCCGAAGCTCCGTACTGTCGCCGTGCCAGTGATACTCAAAGCAGGGTAGGGACTGGGCCGGTACCGCAATGGCATCGGCCTGGAATTTTTGTTCGGCCACCGGAGTCCAGTCTTTAGGGTGGTATTTCCCGCACCGGGTCCGATAGGGGCCCTGGTAGACTTCATATTGCCAGCCACCCCATCCGAAGGCCGGGAAGCCTTCCCTGATCCGCCGGTCCAGCGCTGCTCTAAGCTGGTTTTCGTTTTGTGCTGTGGCCAGGAACAGCGGGAAGGAAGGCGCGCGCGGGTTAGGATAAAAAGAAAGGAAGGCAACAGCATCTTCCGGTACCTTCAGCCCGTTCAGCACGATCTCCCGGGCCGGGAAGGTGATTGCTGGCCGGGGCTGCGTATTGCGGATCCAGCGGTTGTTGTCGGGGGTGCCAATCAAGAAAAGACTGCCCTGCATATCCTCCGGAGTGGCTTTTTCTGCCTGAATCATGCGGACTTTGAAAGCGCCAAGCGCCCCGGGCAGCGCTTGAAGGGCCGTATCCAGGGAAGCCGGATAAATCACCGTAATGGCCCTGGATTGCCAGAAGTGCTGCCGCAGGGTATCGAGGTGCGGCTTGTTGTGGGTAATGGAAGCCTTCGCTGCGGCGTGCCTGCTGTCGGAACAGTGCAAAGTCAGAGCTGCCAGTGCCACTAAAATCATGGCGGGCCTCATTGGGCAGAGGGTTTTGTATCGCTGACTTTCCAAACGATCAGGCTCCGGTCATCACTGGCTGAAACCAGGTGATCCTGATAGGGGGGCCAAAAAAGCCGGTTGACGGAATTGAGGTGCCCTTTGTCTCTTATCGTTTCCAGCACCTTCAGTAATTTAAAGGAGGCAGCGTCCCAGAGCTTTACCGTTTTATCCCGGCTACCGGTGGCCAGCCAACGGCCGCAGGGGCTAAACACTATGCTATTAATGGTAAACCAATGGGCGGGCTGATCGCTAACGCATTTTGGATCACCGTTTAGCTGCCAGGCTTTCAGGTGTGCGTCGCGGCTGCCGCTGAGCAGGAACGCACCGTCCGGCCGGTAAGCCAGTGAAAATACCGAATTGCTGTGCGCATCCTTAATAATATGGCGAATACTCAGGTCATTGGCATCCAGCAAATAGATACCATTGTCGCTGGAGCCTACCGCTATTTCCTGCTGATCGGGAGAGACAGCCACGCAGCGCAGGCTTTGGTTGGAGAGCTGAATGCTTTCCAGGGCCTTGCCCGTTGCCCGGTCCCATTTGGTGAGCATGCCCTGCCCGCCTGCGGTGTAGATAAAACGGCCCGCTGCCTCGATTGCGAAAACGCCTTTCTGGTGGTGTGCGATATTCCGGGTTTTTTCCGGAAATTCAAGGTCTACCCAATGCACGCCCCCATTCATATTGCCAACCACTACCATATCGCGCTCGGGCAAATGGCAGAGGGAAAACACCTGGGTCTCCACCTTGGCAATAAGCCTGCCGTTTTCCGGCTCGTCGAGGTTCCAGCGGACTACCCAGCCATCACCGGCCCCCGATAGGAAAGTATTGGGGGACTGGTCTTTGCCTAACGCAAAAATAGAGGCATTATGGCCGGTAAGTTGAGCGATTTTTGCAACTTGGAGTCGAGACATAGATCGTTTTCCGTTTATGCTAAAAAACAGGACACCTGCTTTTTTTGTTCCTGTAAGGCTAGCAAAGCTCAGATGATATGCCCTTAAGCTTACATGATTCGATAACGCCGGCCGGTGAGATCGGTGTTTGGGACATTGAAGAACCCGAGGATTGGTTCCTGGAGCGTCTTGGCCTCAGTGCAGATGAATCCGCCCAGTTCAGTGCACTTAAGGGGCGCAGGAGGCTGGAGTGGCTGGCCGCCCGCCAATTGATCCACCGGATGTCAGGCCGGGAGAAGCGGGCCCGTTTTAAAAAGGACGAGCACGGCAAGCCCTACCTCGAGAATTCGGCCTTTCAGATTTCGATCAGCCATTCCCACCAAAAAGCTGCTGCCATTGCTGCGCCACAGTATGTGGGCGTTGATATTCAGCATTGGGTGCCCAAAATGGAGCGCCTGGCAAAGCGCTTTCTGAGCCCCGCCGAACTGGGGCACCTGTCTGCTGATCCCGAAGAGCGGCTGTTCCAACTGCATGTGCTCTGGGGAGCAAAGGAATCCTTGTATAAAGCTTACGGCCGGCGGCAGCTCGACTTTTGCCGGCACATGGCCATCTCTCCGGTGGAGCCCGGCCGGAAAACCGGGGAAGTGCAGGGAGCGCTCTGCAAAGGGGCTTACCAGCAACAGTTCAGGGTTGCCTACCGGGCTGTTGAGACCTACGTCCTCGTATACGCTATTGCTGCGCCTGATAAGGGTTAGGGGCGTCTGGGCACCAGGGCAAACGCACCAAACTAAGTTTTCATTACCCCAAAATAGCGCCAAACCGACCGGCACCGCTCGCTCCTTTTACATTTAACATTAAGCATTTTGCTGTTCTACATTTCCACACCCACCGGCACCGCTCGCAACCCAGGACCGCACTCAGCAGCCACAGCCTGGCCCCCGGCATTGCAGCGTTTAGGGAAAATCGCAGGCAGGCGACGGCCACGCAGTGGCGCGGATACACTGTTTGAGCCAATACGTCCCATCTACCTGAAAACCCGGCATCAAGCTA
>CAZNHN010000421.1:2840-4268 GCA_964572415.1 uncultured Phaeodactylibacter sp. | reverse complement strand
CTACTATGCATCATTGTCTTACACCCTCAATGAGGGCATTATTCGCAATACAGATTTTCAGCGTTACGGTGCCCGCTTCCGCTTCAATCAGTCGGTAAGCGACTGGGCGAGCTTCTCCATTGGCCTGAACTACAACAACTCGTTTTCCAACGAGCGGCCGGACGGTAACGTCTTCTGGTCCCCAATCAACGCCTTCAATATTACCAACAACATCTGGGATATCACGCAGCGGGATGAGCTGGGCAATCTGCAGTCTGTGGAGCCTACCCGGGTGAACCCACTCAGCGTTATCGAAGATTTTGACATCACACAATCGGTTAACCGGGCTATTTCTGACTTCCAGCTCAAACTTTTCCCGCTTAAAGGCCTGACCATCGACTATATCCTCGGAGTGGACGCATACAATCAGGAGGGCAATATCTTCATCCCCCCTTATCCGTACGCTCCGGTCAACCCAACCTACTTCGACGATGGCTATGCTTCTACGGCCAACAACAACGTCTTCCTGATCAACAACGATATCAATATCTCGTATGAGAAGGAAATCAGCAGCAGCCTGGTATCCATTACCAAAGCAGGCTTCTCTGACCAGTATTCTCAGAATGCGTTCTCGGTGGCCCAGGGCCGCGGACTGGCGCCATTTGTGGAAACGGTCAATGGTGCGAGTATCATTCTCAACCCGGCGGCCAATACCGACCGCTTGCGCATCTGGGGGTACTACCTGCAGCAAACCTTTGGGCTAAACGACCGCCTGTTCCTGACTGCAGCAGCCCGGGTGGATGCAGCCAGCTCCTTTAGCGAAGACAACCGCAATATCATTTACCCTAAGGTGAGTGCCAGCTACGTCTTATCCAGTGAGCCTTTCTGGCAGGAAAGCGGGCTGGGCAGGACTATCAGCCTCTTCAAGCTCCGTGCTTCCTGGGGGCAGGCAGGTAACCTGACGGCCATTGGGCCTTACGCCCGTTTCTCTACCTACAATACCGGCAACCTTGCAGGCAGCGTAGCGATCAACCAAAGCAGTACCCTGGCGAACCCGGATGTGCGCCCCGAGGTGAATACAGAAACAGAAATCGGAGCAGATGTCTCCTTCCTGAAGGACCGCCTGGGTATGTCATTTACCTGGTATAATCAGGATATTGACGACCTCCTCGTGAGCCGTTCGCTGGCCGCTTCTCAGGGTGGTAGCGCTATCACAACTAACGTAGGGTCGCTGGAAAACAAAGGGGTGGAAGTCCTGCTCTATGGCTCGCCTATCCGCAAGCGCGATTTCAGCTGGGATATCTCCCTTAACTTCTCCCGCAACCGCAACCGCGTCACCAACCTTGGGCAGGCGCGTACAGCGGTGCCTAATGTAACGGGTGCACCGATCTTCCTGGTTGATGATCAGCCGCTGGGCGTATTCTTTGGGACTTACATTGCCCGTGACGA
>CAZNHN010000421.1:0-2740 GCA_964572415.1 uncultured Phaeodactylibacter sp. | reverse complement strand
GATGCCGACAAGCGTACCCGTCAGGGCGTAGGCATAGGGGAATTTGCTGAGCAGGAACTGTCCGGAGAACTACCGCGCGGCTGGATATGGGCGATGTACCCCATCTTGGAATGGCGGATTTCTGACGGCTCCTTTACTAAGCTCCGTGAGTTGTCTGTAAGCTACACCATCCCGGATATTGGCGGTGTGCTGAGCAACACGACCATCTCAGTAGGTGGCCGGAATATTTTCTCTATTGACAACTTCACCAGTTATGATCCGGAGACCAATGCCGGTGGGCAAAGTAACCTGATGCGGAACGTCAACTTTGGTAATGTGCCCATCCCACGGGTATACACCCTGAACATCCGCACCAATTTCTAAACCTGTAGAACCAGAAAAAGCAAACTATGATGATTTCAAAATATAAAACCCTCAGCAGCCTGTTAATGGCCCTGATGCTTTTGGCCAGCTGTGAGACAGACTTTACCAATCCCGGCGCTGCCACCGAAGATCAGGTGCTGAACAGCCCTGATGGCCTCATCGGCCTGGCAGTAGGCATTCAGAAACGCTGGAGTGTGGGGCGGCAGAGCCCGGTTTATACTACCGTGACAGCCGCTGGTTTTACGACCTTCGAACTGCGCCTCATCAACCCGGGCAACAGTGAGGAGAACGCCTTGTCCATTGGCAAAGACGAGCTGATCGGTACCAACGGCGTGGTGTCCAACCTCTGGGAAGAAGCACTGCTGGTCCGTAATGAGTCAGATCAGATCCTGGTGAATGCAGAAAAAATCCCGGATGCCGGGGTGCGCTCCGGACTAATCGCTACCGGTGCGATTTTCAAGGCGCTGGCTAATGGCACGCTGGCTCAGTTTTTTGAGCAACTGCCTTTGGAAAATGCGGAAAATGCCGTGTTTAGCTCCCGTGAAGCGGCCCTGGAAGATGCGATCGCAGCCCTGGAAGCGGCACGCAGTACAGTCAACGCAGCACCGGTGTCCGCTGCGTTTTTGGACAAAACCCCTGCTAGTATTGACGCTATCAACACCATCAATGCACTACTGGCGCGGTACCACAACATGCTTGGCAACCACGACGCGGCTATTGAAGCCGCGAACAGGGTCGACTTGTCCTCAATGTCCACTTTTGCTTACGATGCGGTTAACACCAACCCCATCGCTTTTGTCTCTATCCTAACCAACAACGTCTATCAGCCGGTTGACCTCAGCCTGGGGCTACCTGATGGCCTGGCACCGGATCCCGGCGATCAGCGCCTGCCGTTTTACTTTCAGAACCTGACCCCTGACAACAACGATTTCCGTGCGGCGGCGTTCTGGGATGCGCCAGACAAGGCTATCCCGGTGTACCTGCCTGGAGAAATGGCCCTCATCCGTGCCGAGGCGCTTGCCCGCAAGGGCATGGTAGGAGAGGCTGTTGATGCACTGAACGAGGTGCTGACCAAGCAGCCTGGAGACGATGCCTTCGGGGTAGGTGCCGGCCTCGATGCCTACACAGGAGCAGAAACACAGGAGGCGGTGCTCGATGCTATCTATGCCAATCGCTGTATTGAGCTTATGATGTCCGGGCTGCGCCTGGAGGATAGCCGCCGCTTCGGCCGCCCGGCTCCCAATACCGATAATGAAGAGCGTAACCGCAATTTCTATCCATACCCGGACAGCGAGCGGGCCAATAATACCAACACACCGGAAGACCCCGAGATCTAAACAGCTGTTTTTTTAGAAGGGACTTCACAATATTTATAGGTTAAAAGGCGGGGGACAGTGGCGTTATTTTCGTTCGCTGTTCCCCGCTCTAATGCTACCAATATGGCGTATTCTGAAACAGATATCCTTAAAACCTGGCAGCTTAATGCCAAGCCATGGATTGAAACACTGGAGAACGGAGAAATCCCCTCCCGTGCACTGGCAACGAATCAAGCGATAGTGGATGCCTGCCTGAACCTGAAGCCGCAGCGTGCTTTGGATATTGGATGCGGAGAAGGCTGGCTGTGCCGGGCCCTGGCTGAAGCTGGAGTTCAAATGACCGGCCTGGATGGTGTTCCGGGGCTGATTGCAAATGCAAAGCGCAAAGGTGGAGCCAAATACCTCACCTGTTCCTATGAAGATTTGCTCAGCGGGCTGCCTGATGGGCTGAAGCCCCCTTATGACCTGGCGGTTTGCAATTTCGCCTTGTTTGGCAAAGACCTGACCATTGCGCTCGCAGAGGTGGTGCACAGCCTGCTTACAGCGAAAGGCCGCTGGGTCATCCAAACGTTGCATCCGGATTACCCCATGGCTGCACCGCCTGGCAGCTGGGCCACCGAAGACTGGTCGGCTATGAAGCGGTCTTTCCAGTCTGGTTACGCCTGGTACCGTTGGACTAAAGCGGGCTGGCAGGAAATGCTGCAACATGCTGGCTTTGAAGAGTTTAAGTGGGAAGAGGTATACGTGGATGAAGCTTCCTCTCCCCTTTCTCTGCTCATTGAAGCTGGAAAATAAGCATGGGTTTGGCGGAGGATGCTTACATTTGCCCTTCGCAAAAAACCGATACCGAATGATATCCGATATCCTCCTGCAACTGGTGGCCGAACGCACCGGACTGCCCATCCGCAAAGTCAAAAACACCCTGGAGCTCTTAGTGGACGGGGCTACCATCCCCTTCATTGCCCGCTACCGTAAGGAAGCCACAGGCTCGCTTGATGAAGTGCAGATTGCTGAGATACAGCGGGAGCACAAGCAACTGGAAAACCTCCCAAAACGGAAGG
>CAZNHN010000420.1:0-4291 GCA_964572415.1 uncultured Phaeodactylibacter sp. | reverse complement strand
GTG
This sequence comes from uncultured Phaeodactylibacter sp., assembly GCA_964572415.1. GTDB lineage: Bacteria > Bacteroidota > Bacteroidia > Chitinophagales > Saprospiraceae > Phaeodactylibacter. The sequence continues at coordinate 4,288 of CAZNHN010000420.1, read as the reverse complement.
CGCGAAGTGGTGGAAGAAGGCGTGCAGGATATTGTCGACCTGCTCAAAGCCTACGAGGCGATCAACCTGAAATTCTCAGAGCCCATGAGCGACGATGAGATGAATAAGCTCATCGAACAACAGGGCGACATGATGGAAAAGCTCGAGCACCAGAATGCCTGGGAGCTGGACAACCGCATCAACACCGCAATGGAAGCCCTGCGCTGCCCACCCGATGATGCGCCCGTCAGCGTGCTCTCAGGTGGAGAACGCCGCAGGGTGGCCCTGGCGCGCCTGCTACTGAGCAATCCGGATATCCTGCTCCTCGATGAGCCTACCAACCATCTTGATGCCGAATCCGTGGACTGGCTGGAGCAATACCTCCAAAACTTCCCCGGTACGGTCATCGCTGTGACCCACGACCGCTACTTCCTGGACAATGTGGCGGGCTGGATTCTGGAGCTCGACCGGGGCGAAGGTATCCCCTGGAAAGGCAACTACTCTTCCTGGCTGGAGCAAAAAGCCAAGCGCCTGGAGCAGGAAGAAAAAGCCGAAAGCAAACGCCGCAAAACCCTGCAACGCGAACTGGACTGGATCAAAATGGCACCGAAGGCGCGTCAGGCCAAAGGCAAGGCCCGACTAAATGCTTATGAGAAACTCGCCAGTGAGAACGGGAAGGAACAGGAAGCCAAGCTCGAACTCTACATCCCACCCGGACAACGTTTGGGCGATAAGGTTATTGAGTTGAAAAGCGTCACCAAAAAATACGGTGACCGCACCATTTTCGAAAACTTAGACTTGGAAATCCCGCGCAATGCCGTCGTGGGTATCATTGGCCCTAACGGTGCCGGTAAGTCAACCCTCTTCCGGACCATCATGGGAAAGGAAGCACCAGATGCAGGTGAGGTCGTCATCGGAAACACCGTAGACCTATCCTACGTTGACCAGAGCCACGAAGACCTGCAGGATGGTGACAAAACCGTTCATCAGGCCATTTCGGATGGGAATGAAATCCTGGAAATTGGCAACCATACCATGAATGCCCGGGCTTACATCAGCCGCTTCAACTTCACGGGGCAGGACCAGCAGAAAAAGCTGGGCGTGCTTTCTGGTGGAGAGCGCAACCGGGTACATCTGGCCATGACGCTAAAAGAAGGTGGGAACGTACTCCTGCTGGATGAGCCGACCAACGATATTGATGTAAACACACTCCGGGCGCTGGAGGATGCGCTGGATAATTTTGCTGGCTGTGTCCTGGTTATTTCGCACGACCGCTGGTTTATCGACCGCCTGGCCACGCATATCCTTTCCTTTGACTACGACGAGGAGCCGGTCTTCTTCGAAGGCAATTATTCTCAGTATGAAGCGAAGAAAAAGGAAGAGCAGGGCGATAACAAGCCTAAGCGCCCCCGGTTTAAGAATGTAATCAACCGGTAATTAATGGTGAGAAGATTGCACTAAAAAGACGCTTCGGAAAGATGGCCGGAGCGTTTTTTGCTTTTTTATGCCCCTTCGTAGAATTGGGCGGGGTCAACTTCTCCCTTATGAGGCAATATAATCTCGAAGTGCAGGTGCGGAGTCGTATGCCGGGCATTACCTGTATTTCCGACACTACCGATAGCCTGACCTGCACTGACCTCCTCCCCGGCTTCTACCCATTGCTCATCGAGGTGGGCGTAGAATACCATCGTACTGTCTCTGAGGCGCAGCCACACCTGCCTGCCGCCGCTACCGCCATCCTTGACCCGCTCAATCGTCCCTTTTGCAATAGCTAATACCGGCGTGCCTTGGTCTGCCTTGATATCAATGCCTTGATGCTTACGGCCGCCACGGGCATCACCAAACCTGGAAATGATATGGCGTGGGCTCTTATTGGCCACGGGGAAGAGATAGGTAAGGTTACCTGCAAGCATATTATCAGTCGGACGGCCGCCACCCTGAGCGATCCGCACTACGTACTCATGCACAGCTGTTTCAACCTGATGCTCATAACGGCTACCGCTGCCCATGTAGATGAGCGGGCCGAAAGCCAGGAGCAACAGCAGGAAGTAGATCGGAAGCTTAAATTTTTCCCAATTCATAGACCGAAATAACTGTTTTCGGAGCCGGATTATTGCGAAAAAGGCGAACAGGATCTACTGCTTTAATCCTGAGTGACCTGGTATTTCAAAATGGAGACAAAAAACACCCCGCCGATAATGTTGCCAATGGTAGACCAAAATTGAGTCACAAAATAATCTGACAGGCTAATTTCATCAGAAGACAACAAGCCTGCAAAGACCTCTGTGGAGCCTACAATACTATGGTGCAGCCCTCCCAGCCCGATTACGGCGGTTACGATCACGACCACAAAGATACGGGCGATGGTTTCCTTGGATGAAGTAGCCAGCCAGGATACCAGCCCCATCAGCCAGCCCGCCAGGATGGCACTGACCAATATTAAAGGGGCAGAGTAATCAATCAAATGCTTGGCAATGTCTTCGAGGGCATCATAAGTAACTAACCCCAGCCTGGGACCGATATACGCTATAGCTGCCCCTATGATATAACCACCTATGAGATTGCCCAGGTAAATGACCCCCCAAATCCTGCTTAGGTCTTTGAGGGACTCCCTACCGTTCAGAACGGGCAGTACAGCTAAGGTGGTATGCTCCGTAAACAGGGCGGAACGTCCAAGAATGACGAATATAAAACCAATAGGATAGGCGAGAGCCAGCACCACCTGCATCACTTCCATAGACAACTTGTCACTGAACATGGTGTATAGCACACCTATCACCAGCAAACTAAAACCCAGGTCCAGCCCGGCGGTCAGAGCGGATAGAAACAGCGCCTTGTTGCTTCGGCGGTATTCCTCCATGCTCTCCTCAATTTGTTCTTTGACGATCCGCTCCATCGACTTTGGCCGGGTCACTGTTTCCTGCGATTCCTTCTTGATGTTTTCTTTCCTTTTATCCCTGCGCAATAGTTTCCTGTTCACATTATTAGTGTTGGTGTACTATAATAGAGCGCAGAAAGCACAACCGATGTTCGAACTCAAAAATTAGCAGTAAACATAGGTCAGTACTCATCGTTGAAGAGTAAATTTTGAACCATGACCAACCGAAAACTAAATGACAACAAAATCGCCATCCTGGCAACAGATGGATTTGAGCAATCCGAGCTACAGGAGCCAATGAAGGCTTTGATCTCTGAGGGGGCGACAGTACATGTAATCAGTCTCTCAGAGGGACAAATCCGGGGCTGGGAAAAAGGCAACTGGGCTATCAACCCCGTGCACGTCGATATTGCTGTAGACCGCGCCAATCCCGCAGAGTATACCGGGTTGGTATTACCCGGAGGCGTGATGAATCCTGATAAGCTTCGCCGATATCCTCATGCTATTGACTTCATTAGAGGATTTGCAGAGTTAGGCAAGCCAATTGCAGCGATCTGCCATGCGCCATGGCTGCTTATTGAAGCCGAATTGGTAAACGGGCGCACCGTAACTTCCTTCGAGTCTATACGCACCGACCTGGAAAATGCGGGAGCGAACTGGGTTAATGAAGAGGTTGTGACCGATGGGCTCATTACCACCAGCCGAAATCCAGGCGACCTGGACGCATTCAGCCACAGGTTTATCGAGCAATTGCTTGCTGAAACGCCAAGTAGTTCTTCCGTATAGGGCTGACTTTTTGAAAACATCCTAAATTTATCAGTAAAGGGGCACTTCATGCGCATGGAGTGCCCCTTTCCCATTTATCCACAAACAATACCTTTTTAGCTCCGGGAAGGGTATATACCATTGACACAGATAATATAGCGTACCCCCAGACTAGGATCCCGAACGCTAAATGACTCGCCCGAACCTGTATTATCTACTGAGACCGATGCTGCGTCACGGCGGAGTTTTTCAGTCACTTTCTGATCGGTGTACATAGGAGTGCCCGGTGTAGCTGCTGAGCCTGTTGCCAGTACTTTTCCGCCTGCATCTGCCTCGGCAGACTTCCGGGGTGTTGCTGCATTCAGGGTGACAGATGCTCCATGAGTATGAGGCGGCAGATTGCGTTCTGTCAAAGTAGCCGTCTCCTGCCCAATGGGTACCCCCAACCTTACATTTTGCAGCCCCGGCCCCTGTCCAACACCAACCGGAACCCTCCCCCGCAGGTCAGGAAGCCCGAAAGTGGTACGGCCATCTCCACCGTATATAGTTCCTAAAATGGAGAACAAAGCCTGGTTTTGGGCCACAGCCAGCAGCTGCCCTTCACAGGAAGCCCAGGCCCGGGGAGTAAAATTTCCGGCAAAAAGCGTAATCTCTCCAATCATACAT
>CAZNHN010000419.1:2160-4311 GCA_964572415.1 uncultured Phaeodactylibacter sp. | reverse complement strand
GTAGGCGCCGGTGGATACAGTGAAGTCGCCCCGGTTGGGATTTTTACGTGCGCAGGGGGCGTAAGCGTAGCCGCTGCCGGCCCCCTGATCGCCGATATCGCTGGCAGCCCAGCCGGGGGGCAGGGCGGTACCTGCTTCCACAGTAACGGTGGCGGTACAGTCGTCGCTGTTGCCACTTGGATCCGTTAGCGTAACGGTGACCGGGAAAGTAAGGCCCACATCATCACAGCCAAAGGTGGTGGATGGGAAAGAGACGTTGCCGATAGAGCCCGGTACGGGCCCGAATGGGCAGTTGTCGCTGCTGTTGGCCGCGTCAAAGACGTCACTCTGCTGCAAGTGGTACATACCGTCCGGCTGTAGCTCGACGGTGGTGCTGAGGCAGGCTGCCGTAGGTGCGATATTGTCCTCTACATTGACGTCGGCAGAGCAGGAAGCGGTGTTGCCGTTGTTGTCCGTCACGGTCAGTGTGACGGTGTTGTTGTTGCCGACTTCGGCGCAGCCAAACCCGGTCTGCGAGAGCGACAGCTGCTGAATGCCGCAGGCGTCGGTGGAGCCGCTGCCGACCTGCTCTGGGGCAAGGGTAGCGCTCCCGTTTTCATCGAGCTGCACCGTTAGGTCCTGGCACAGGGCGGTGGGTGCGGTGTTGTCCTCCACGGTGATGTGGGCCTGGCAATTATCGGCATTGCCATTGGCATCGGTAACGGTAAGGGTGACGGCCCTGCCGCCCACGTCGGCACAGCCAAAGGCAGCCTGGCTGAGCTCCATGTGCTCAAGCCCGCAGGCGTCGGTGGAGCCGCTGCCGACCTGCTCTGGGGCAAGGGTAGCGGCCCCGTTTTCATCGAGCTGCACCGTTAGGTCCTGGCACAGGGCAGTAGGTGCGGTGTTGTCCTCCACCACCACATTTGGAGTGCAGGAAGAGATCGTCTCATTGTCAATTTCAGCAGAAACAGTAACAGTTTGCGTTTCTCCATTCTGGCAGTTAACCGTTTCGGGAGAAATGCTAAAGGTAGGCGCCAGACAAGTAGAATTATAGGAGGTGATAAAATCCAGAGGATTCAGACTTGCTGTTCCAGAGGGATCTAATACCACCACCACATTCTGACATAGAAGTGCAAGGTTAGTTTCCTCCTCAATGCTTATATCCATTACGAATCCACCTGTAGAGCCGAAGCTTGCCACTTTATTATAGAGAATCTCCACTTTTGATTCCTGGTCCAAGTCGACCAGATAATGTCGTTCATCACTGCTGAAAGGTGCAATGCTATAGCTTTCTTCCCGATCAAAGCTGCCATCTCCATCAAAGTCGAATCGGGTTATAATACTTGAACTCAGCCCGCCCAAAACATCCAGGAGGTGGAAATCATAAGAACCGCAAGGCCAGCCAGTACGCCGGAACAACACCTCATAGGCTGAACTGCTCACCGGGCAGCCTTCATATCCGGGCAATGCAGAGGGCGGATTGGATGCGCCGCCCATGGCAGCAGGCAAATTGATGCTGAGCGCAGACTGGGTAGCAGACCCGGAATACAGCAGGGGCGCAGGAAAGTCGACTTCTTTGCCCCGAACCCCGATTTGCCATTCTGTACCATCCCCAAAGCCAATATCTGCTTTTGGCGTTACGGCTACCGGGGTCGAATAGGCTGTCGCACCGCAGTCATTTGTGCCCGCCCGCCGGAAATAGGTGGTTTGTGCAAGGTTTCCGGGCAGATAATCCGCAGCTGTAGCGCCGGGGATATCAGAAAAGGATTGCCCGTCCAGGCTTTGTTGCCATTGATAACTCGTCATATCCGAACTGCCCGATACCGTGATCGGGGAATAGGGGCTGCAAGGCTCGACAACCTGTTCTCCTTCGGCTTGACCGCCGGTGAAGTTGGTGTCAGGCAGGACTTCCACCGTCACGGGAGTTGAGGTATAGCTTACTTGTCCTCCTTTATCCTGCAGGACATAGCGGATTTGTGAAGTGGTGACCAAATTACTGTACACATAGGTTTCTCCCTGAGCCCCCGGAATATCCGTCCAGTTGGAACCATCGGTACTTTCCTGCCACTGAACGGTGCTGCCTATATGCCCCAGTCCATTGAGCTTCAGGACAGCATTATCCAGGAATTTGGTGAAGAACACATGCGCACGGGTAAGCCGATCGTTTACACC
>CAZNHN010000419.1:0-2150 GCA_964572415.1 uncultured Phaeodactylibacter sp. | reverse complement strand
AGGCTCACCTTAGTGCGCCCGTCCAGGTACACTTTATAGGTGGTAAAGTTTTGAGTAACATGGATACTCTGCCCGTCGACCAGAAAATTGAAATTGCAATTGGAGCATTGGGTATTATTCAGATTGTTTTCCACCGCCACCTCATAAACCCCGGGCGTAAATCCTGTCCTGGCAAACTCGGTATAAAAACCTTCAATGGTATTCGGGATAGTGGCACAGGCTTCATTCAGGATGGGCACGCCAGAAAACAAAGCGTCTTGTATGGGCACCGGGGCACCACTTTGGGAAAAGTCCCGCAATCCCACATAATGAAAATTCTCGCTTCGAATATGAAGGTTGCCATTCCCAAAGTAGAGCCCGGTACCTTTTTGATAAAAATGGGCACGCCAATTGCCCCCGGAATAGCCAGGGAGTACTTCAAAGTGAATGCGCTCCCCACCCTGCAGCTCAGCGTGGTAAATTTCCATGCGGTTTTCAACAATCCCCTGCCAGATGATGCCCTGCCCGGTGCCGAAGTTATAATCCTCGTAGACAAGCACTCCGTCGACATAAACCTTTACATAATCATCCAGGTGATCGAGCCTCAAGGCATAATGCCCGCAGTCAAAGCGGCGGCGGAAGACCTGAGTGAAATAGTCCCGGCTCGTGCCGCCCTGATTACAGGCATTGGGCACAAACCCCGCGATATCCGAATAATCGCCCTGTGACGGAAAAAACTCATCAGTATCTACCTCCAGGTCAGATACAGCATAGCTGCCCCGGTGGCGGGAAGGATGATCGAGATTGACTTCCTGGTACACATCCACTTTCCATTGGTCTTTGCTTTGGGCTATAGGAGGGTTAAAGTTGGTGGCATTGATGGAAACCTTAAAAACCCGCTGGCTGGGGTCTTCAAAGCTATCGGTGTAGGAATTGTGCTCATCCAAAACCACGTAGTACCGCCCCGGGCACAGCCCTTGCAGCGTTGTAGCCCAGTTATACGCTCCTCCGTCATGTGAGGAAGCAATCTGCTGCCGCTGCTCATTGTAAACCCGATACGTAAGCCCGTAAAACCCAATGCCCGGATGGTATAAATCGATCGTGACGTCCGCTTCTTCCTGCAGGGCAAAGACATAGGCCACATCACGAAGCCCGTCGTTCAGATAAGAGTCCTTGTAGGTAAGTTCCTCCGGCATCCCATAGCGGTAAAAGGAATTGACGTGCTCAACATAGTCCTGATCCCGGCTTATCGTCCCGAAATCAAGCGGGTCGTCCATATTATTGCCGTGGGTGAAATTCCAGATGGTCTTAATCCTCACGTAAATTCTTTCTGTATTCCCAAGCGCATTATCCAGCCCTATACCAGCCTCAGGGAACTCGAACCAGCGCGCCTGCGGCTTGTTGCGGAAATCATACACCTGCTCCTCCATAAGGAGAAATGGCGTATTTGCACCATCTATTGGGGACAACCGCCGAAAGGTCTTATTGAGGGTGCGCCTGTCATCGGTCACAAAGGTAACAGGGCCGATTTGTACCTCATCGTAGGTGCAGTTATCTCCATGATCATTTTCCCAGTAATCCGCTTTGGCCTTGAAAAAAGTGGTAGTCACATCTTCTGCTGCCCCGATAGTAATATTGGTGAAATCGCTTTCCGTATTATTGAAGCGCAAGCCATCCCAGTTTTTGGCACTCCACACATGGCAATATTTGGGGTTGACCATCTGCCCGTTGATCTCCGTCCAGATGTGGCAGACATTTTCCTCATTCTCCCGGTCTGAAAAAGAGGCAAAGGGAGGCTGGAAACCAAAGCCATCCCCATTACAATCGCTACGCCACTGCGAGGTCACTGCCCGGAAAGTTACGCTCCCGTTAATCACCTGAGCTGAAGAATGAATAGGAAAAAGGAGAGAAAAAAAGAAAGCCAATGGTAACAAGTACTTCATAATGTCATAGCTTTTTTGACTGGAAAATTGGTGGTGGGATGGACGCCGGGCATCTGTCCCACAGGCAGTCCAAATCTAGGTAGAGCGCGACCAAACAAAAGTGACATCAAACCAAACATTCCTGCCAAAACCAGTGAAAACAAAGCGTTTACAAGTGCGCTATCCGAAAACGGAGTAAATTCTGCTTAGAAACTCCAGCCTGGGACAAACAGAAAAAAAGAATGTCTT
>CAZNHN010000418.1:2782-4312 GCA_964572415.1 uncultured Phaeodactylibacter sp. | reverse complement strand
GCATGTATCCATAAATCCCGGAACAGCGCTTCCTGACCGGTATACAGCTCGTACAGTGTAGACAACAGGAGGGACTTGCCAAAGCGGCGCGGGCGGGACAAAAAGAAGTACTTCCCCTCTGAAACCAGGTCGTAGATTTGCCTGGTCTTGTCCACGTATACATATCCGCCCTCGCGGATTTCCCTGAAACTCTGTATGCCGATGGGGTACTTCATGGGGGTAAGATACAGCCTTTTGGAGTGGATTCGCAAGGGTTGGCAACCAGAAGTACGCCAATGCCGCCTCTTTTGTACAGAGAGCCCGTATGCTTTTTTTCTGGCGCTTTATGATCCCAAAATGAGTGCGCCGGCCCAGTACTTCCTCTAATTTGTCCCAATCTAAGGCTTAACCCTCCTCCACCGCCCAATCCACAATCCCCTTCTGCGCGGTTGAAAAGCTGACCCCAACGCCAATCTTTTCCTTCGGGCTGTCCGCGTAGGCCGACAGGTAGCCTTTCTCCCGGATTTGCTGCAGGGCTTCCGCCACCGGCCGGTCGAGCTTGAACTCGAAGGCGTAGAGGTAATCGGCGGTTTCCACAAGGGCATCGCAGCGGCCGCGGGCCGTGTGGACTTCAGAGCGGGTGTAAGCCCCCAAGAGGCTGAAGGTAAGGTGGATGAGCGCGTGGTAAAAGTGTTCATTCTCTTTTTGCCAGTGCTCGTAGGGGATTTCGGCGAAAGCCGCATTGAGGATGTCCACCACAGCCTCTAAATCTCGGTGGCGCAATGCTTGCAGGATATTAACGACCCTGGGCAGCGCACCCTGCGGCGGATAGTCCATGTATTCGCTCATGAGGAGCTGTTCCAAAGAGGAGCGCACTTCACGGTTTGGGTAATCAAGGGTATAGATGAGCAGCTCAGGGTCGTAGTGCCGGATCGTCAAATAACCAGTCTGAAACAGTACGCTGATAGGGTTTAAGCGTGCATAATCAAAATTGACCAGGTCATTAATGGCGGTCTGAAAACCAGACATATTAAAGAAGCGGTGCTTGCGCATTTCCCGCACCAGAAACGTTGGCGTGCCCGTCTCAAACCAGTAGTTATGGTACTGCCCGCTCTGCAAAAAACGCAGGATGGAAAACGGGTTGTACAGGCGCTCCTCTCCGCCCCAGCTGTAGCCGTTGTACCACTCGCGCACTTTGCTACGGTCGTGGGCCTGCATGGGAGTTTCAAAAACCGTGTCCAGCTCTTCCTGTGTGATGCCCAGCAAGGTGAAGCCCTGAGGGGAAAGGGTAATGTTGGACAGGTTGTTCAGGTCCGAAAAAATACTCACTTTACTGAAGGCGGACACCCCGGTCAGGAACAAAAACTCGATATAGGGGTCAGCATCTTTGAGCACCGAGTAAAAATTCTTCAGGACATCCCGGTTCGCTTCTGCTTGCGGCGTGTCGTCCAGATAATCAATGATCGGTTTATCGTACTCGTCTATGAGCAGTACAGCTTTCTGCGATCGCCCCACCTCATACAGCAACTCCGAAAAACTGCTTTTCAGGGT
>CAZNHN010000418.1:0-2682 GCA_964572415.1 uncultured Phaeodactylibacter sp. | reverse complement strand
CTTTCTGCGATCGCCCCACCTCATACAGCAACTCCGAAAAACTGCTTTTCAGGGTATCTTCAGGGAGGCTGACCCCCAACTCCTTCGCGATACGGTGAACCTCTGTCAACAGCGCAGCCTCCAACCCTTTCGTTTTGTAATCTATTTGGGCAAACTTTAGCCAGATCACCGGCCGGGGCGCCGCCTGCCAATCCCAATGCGCATGTATCCATAAATCCCGGAACAGCGCTTCCTGACCGGTATACAGCTCATACAATGTAGACAGCAGGAGCGACTTTCCGAAGCGGCGCGGCCGGGACAGAAAAAAATAATTCCCATGCCCCATCAGGTCGTAAATCTGCCGGGTCTTGTCCACGTACACATATCCCTCTTCGCGGATTTTGCGGAAGCTTTGTATGCCGATGGGGTACTTCATAGGGGCAAGATACAGCCTTTTGGAGTGGATTCGCAAGGGTCGGCGGCCAGAAGTGCGCCAAAGTCGCCTCTTGTGGACAGCGCTTCCCCTAATCCTGGATTTAACGCTGAAGAATACGACGATCTGCCTGGTCGCTTATGAGGTAACGAAGCGGTTGCGGAAGGCGCTGCCGGCGTAGTCTTTTTAAGGCTTCCTAATTTGAAAGGGAAAGGTAAAATGCTACTACATCGAATAAAGCCCTGTTCATCTTTAGGCACAACAGCCATAGCCCTCTTTTTTTCCCGCCTTGCAGTCCTCCTTCCTGTTTATGCGTTTTCGTATATTGCTACAAAAAACGAATGAACACATCCCGTTTCCTGTCCATATTAATATTGTCTTTTTTGCTCTTTTCCATCCTGCCGGGCAGTGCGTATACCAGTAAATCCACTCCGGCGAGCTATGCGGCACTTAAAAGTTTATTCCAGGAATGGCGTGCTTTTGAAACGCCTCCCTTACGCCAGGGGGCACCTGATTATACCGCTAAGACATTCAAAGCCCGCCGGCCTGCTTTTGAGCAGTTGCAGGAAGCGCTTTTGGCTATGGATACAAGTGGGTGGACGGTTCCGCAGCGGGTGGACTGGGCGCTGGTTTGGGCAGAAATGAATGGCTATGATTTCAATGAACGCATCCTCCGCCCCTGGGCAAGGGATCCTGCATTTTATAAATCACTCTGGACCTACAGGTCTGATGTGCCTGCCCACGAAGGGCCAACGCATCATCACACGACTGAGATATGGACATACGCGTTTCCGCTGAGCACTTCAGAAAGAGCCAGGCTTATTAGGGACCTCAAAGTCATCCCTCCACTCAATAAACAAGCTCAGCTCAACCTGACGGGTAATGCCCGTGATCTCTGGATAGCCGGAATACGGGATATCCGCACCCAAAGCAGCGACCTGAAAGCGATAATCCAACAACCGGGTGTGGAAGGTGACGAGGAGTTGATGGAAACCATAGAAGCTGCCATCGCCTCCACAGATGAGCTCGTCCATTGGCTGGAGGCTGAAGCCGGCAATAAGACTGGCCCTTCAGGGATCGGAAAAGACAACTATACCTGGTATCTGCAAAATGTTCATCTTGTACCCATGACCTGGGAGGACGAGGTAATGCTCATGAAGCGGGAACTTGCCCGGGCCTGGTCCGCGCTAAAGCTGGAGGAGCATCGCAATCGTGACCTTCCGGAACTGACACCGGCCAACAGCCCCGAAGCTTACGCCGAGCTGGCAGAGCGGTCTGCGAAAAGTTTACTCCACTTTTTAGAACAGGATCAGATGGTAACAGTCAAAGCGTATTTTGAACCTGCACTCCGCGAACACCTGGGGGCGTACATCCCGGAGGAAGACCGGCACTTCTTTTGGATTACTGCGCACTATGATCCACGTCCCCTTTATTCCCACTTTTACCACTGGTTTGAACTGGCCCGTATGGATAATGAGCCCCATCCCAATGAAATTCGCAGGGGTGCCCTCCTGTATAACATCTTTGACTCCCGCAGTGAAGGGGTAGCTACTGCTGTGGAGGAAATGTTCCTGCAGGCAGGCTTATATGATGATGATCCCAGAGTAAGGGAGATCGTGTACATCCTGATTGCCCAGCGTGCCGCCCGGGGCCTGGGTTCTCTCTATGCACACGCCAATGAAATGACGATGGAGGAAGCAGGGAAGATTCATTCTGAGTACACCCCAAGAGGATGGATGAAGACGGAGAAAGAGTTGTTGATCTTTGAGCAGCACCTGTACCTGCGCCAACCAGGTTATGGGACCAGCTACATTACGGGGAAATACCTGGTCGAAGCAGCACTGGCAGACTTTGCCCTCCTGAAGGAGTCCAAAGCCCGCCAGTTTTCTCCAATGGAATTCTTCGACCGGCTAAACGCTATGGGCAACATACCTATCGCGCTTGGGCATTGGGAGCTGACTGGTAAACCTGCGCTCTATCATGATTGAGCAAAGGGATTATTAGGACGATTCGTCGAATCCTCAACCGGCTTAGTCCAACCAACCGCTTCCAAATGATATATGGTTGCTATCATTGCACTCAGAACAAAACCCGTGCAATGGAACTAACTATAGAACACCTGAGCAAAACCTACCCCAACGGTACTCAAGCCCTGAAAGGCGTAAGTTTTTCCATCCCTAAAGGCATGTTTGGGCTCCTGGGCCCCAACGGTGCCGGCAAATCGACCCTGATGCGCATCATCGCCACCCTGCAGGATGCAGACGAGGGCA
>CAZNHN010000417.1:2214-4314 GCA_964572415.1 uncultured Phaeodactylibacter sp. | reverse complement strand
AAGTTTGTCCTTGGCAAGCCACTGGGGATTGACCTTCCAAGAGAACAGAGCGGTTTTTTCCCAACTTCCCAGTTTTACACGGACTATTTCAACAAACAACAGGAAGGGCAGCGCTGGAATTCTGTTTGGATCCGCTCTCTTGGCATCGGGCAGGGTGAATTACAAATGACCAACCTGCAAATGGCAAACGTGGCTGCCACTATCGCCAACCGTGGGTTTTATGTGACACCGCATCTGGTGAAAGGGTATCGGGGAGGAGGTATCGATGTACCGATTCCTGATCGCTTTACCAGGCGCAACTATGTGGGAATTGACAGCTCTTATTTTGAAATCATAGCCAATGGCATGGAGAAAGTGCCGATTTCCGGCACAGCCCGTCTTGCTTATATTCCCGATATCCCGGTCTGTGGAAAAACAGGGACAGCTGAAAACCCACATGGCGAAGATCACTCGGTTTTCTTTGCTTTTGCACCGAAGAATGACCCGAAGATCGCAATCGTCGTCTACGTGGAGAATTCCGGCTTCGGTGGCACTTACGCAGCGCCTATTGCCAGCCTGATGATCGAAAAATACATGACAGATTCAATCGGTGATAACCGCAAATGGCTTGAAAAGCGCATGCTGGAAGCCAATCTCCTGCCAGAGCTACCCTAAACAAAACGCTTATATGACGCTATCTGCCATTGTAGCAATTGATAAAAACAGAGTCATTGGAAAAGATGATGATATTCCCTGGTATTTACCGGCAGACCTGAAGTATTTCAAGCGCCGTACGCTCAACCACCACATCATCATGGGGCGGAAGACCTTTGAGTCCATTGGTCGTCCTTTGCCGAAGCGAACCAATATTGTCGTTACCCGCAATCCCTTCTTTGTCGCATCCAGCTGCCTGGTGGCGGGAAGTCTTCAGGAAGCGATAGACCTGGCGCGTAACAACGGTGAGGACGAAGCCTTTATCATCGGCGGCGGTACCATTTACGAACAAGCTATGCCCCTTATCGACCGGCTCTATCTTACAGAAGTGGATACAGCAGTGGAAAACGGAGAGGTCTTTTTCCCGGCGGTAGACCCTGTTGTTTGGTCCGAAGTGTCGAGTGAGGCACATCAGCCGGATGAGAAAAACCCGCACGCTTACACCTTCAAAGTACTGGAGCGCAAAGCTTAAGCTTTTGTTTGTTTGATGCCATAGGGTGTCCACATTGACCCGGCTCTGCGTGTATGTTCCCGGATAGCCTGATTACGATCAAGGCTTTCTTTTGTCATATAGCCTCGGGCGTGGTCTAAGTGCAACAGTATGGCACGGTGCCTGATCTGTTTGCTTTTTAAGCCGTAGTTGAACAGGCGTTCTCCCAGCTCCCGGTCTTCACCGCCGTATTGCATACGTTCGTCAGCGCCATTCACAGCAAGCACATCTGCTTTCCAAACCGAAGTGTTGCAGCCATTGAAGCTGGCTTTGGTAGGTGTGGCAAAATCCCAAAAGGCGCCCCAGCGCGGGCTTGCACCAAGTTTGCGCAGCTGACTGCGCCCCTTCAGTCCACGGGCTTTGAGCCAGGCCGGGTCAAAACATTGCTGGGTCTGAATATCCTCTTCTGATATGGCCTCGCTCAGGGACATAGGGAGCTTGCAGTAACCGCCGGAAAGAAAATAACCAGGTTCGGCAAATTTTGCATGCGTCTCAAGAAAATCAGCACGGGGGATACAGTCTCCGTCCGTAAAAAGCAGGTAAGGATAGCGGGCATCTGCCGTGGCTTTATTCAGAATAGCTGTTTTTTGAAAACCATTGTCTTCGTGCCAGATATGCCGGATCGAAAAAGGGCTGTCTTTTTGGTGTTGGTTGATTAGCTTTCGGGTTGCTTCTCCGGAGCCATCATCAGCAATAACGACCTCAAAGTGCGGGTAGGTTTGCTGTCGGTACCCCAGCAAAACCTTATGCAACCATTCGGGCTGATTGTAAGTGGATATAATGACGGATATCTGCAATGGTTGTTCCATTTTCTGGCACATCTTATTTGGCAGGACGACGATTGAGTTCCCACAAGCGGGCATATTTCAGGAAGTTGAAACCGGCGGCCATACAGCAATAAAGAAAACCATAAAAGC
>CAZNHN010000417.1:0-2204 GCA_964572415.1 uncultured Phaeodactylibacter sp. | reverse complement strand
TATTTCACCGACACAGCGAATGTGCTCACGCAAGCTATCAGAAAACCCCGTCGCCCATCCAGAAAACCCCGCTTCAGAATATAAAGTTTGAAAAACTTAAAATAGGGCCCCAGGATTAAATCCCTGAATAAAGAAACGCGTTGCCCTTCTG
Organism: uncultured Phaeodactylibacter sp.; assembly: GCA_964572415.1. GTDB lineage: Bacteria > Bacteroidota > Bacteroidia > Chitinophagales > Saprospiraceae > Phaeodactylibacter. Next base: position 2,053 of record CAZNHN010000417.1, on the reverse strand, counting down.
CATTTTTGAATGTTGCATCAATGTCCGCAAACTTTAGGAGCTGTTCGGCATGTTCCAATACGTTGCGGTAGGGATAGTGGTGCAAATCCGCAGGCAAATGCCGAATCTGTTCTTTGGGCAATATAACCCTGTCGTGTGGGTTAGTGCCGCCCCACTGCCCCTGCCGCCGGTCCCAAAGCCGGGTTTTACGGTCGGGGTACCAGGCGTAGCGCAGCCAACGCCCGCAGTAGTTGTTTAGCCGGTTGAAGGCATAGCCGTTGGCAGCCCAGTTTTGTTTTACTGCCAGGATAGCTTTAGCCATCTCCTCGGAAACCCGCTCGTCGGCATCAAGCGAAAGCACGTAGTCGTACTTCGCCTGCTGCATGGCGTAGTTTTTTTGCTCAATATGCCCCTTGAACGGGTGCTGCAAAAACCGCACGCCGAGTTCCTGGCAAATAGCCGGGGTCTCATCTGTACTGAAAGAGTCGACCACTACGACCTCGTCCACCACCGGCAGCATCGATTCGATGCACGCGCGGATGTGCCTCGCTTCGTTTAGCGTAATGATAACACCAGAAATGCTGACAGGGTTACTCACGGTACGGTCCTATGGTTGAGCCGCAAAATTACGCTTTTTTCAGGAGCAGGCAACGGAAACAAAAGGGCCACTTCAGGTGTCTATTCAAAAAACTAAAGGGACCACATGAGCTTTACGCCTGAACAAACCACTGAGCTGATCCGCCGCCGCCGGGCGATTTTCCCCAAGACCTATATTGATAAGCCTATTCCAAAGGCTATCATTGAGGAGGTACTGGAAAATGCCAACTGGGCACCTACTCACCGGTTTACAGAACCCTGGCGCTTTCGCGTATTCACGGGCGACTCCCGTGCGCGGTTGGGCGAGCGGCTGGCTGAGTTGTACAAAATGAAAGCGCAGGGAGAGTTGTTCTCTGAGCGGAAGTACGAGAAGAACCTGCAAAAGCCGCTGCGCTCCGGTTGCGTGATTGCCATCTGTATGCAGCGTGATCCGGAGGAAGAAATCGCTGCGGTGGCTTGTGCGGTTCAAAATATGTGGCTGACCTGTACGGCACACGGCATCGGTAGCTACTGGAGCTCTGCCAAAGCACTGCAGCAAGACCGCGAATTCCTCAACCTGCAGGAAGGGGAGCGCTGCCTGGGGCTGTTCTACATGGGCTATCACAACCTGCCGGAACTGCCTGGCAAACGAGGCCCGATTGAAGAAAAGGTGACGTGGATGTAATTCAGCGCTTCAGCACCCACTGCTCTAACTCCTGCAGTGAAATCTTATTTTCGTAGATAGCTTTGCCGATGATGGCACCAAAACAGCCAATGTCCCGGAGTTCGTCCAACTCATCCAGGCTACTGATGCCACCGCTGGCAATGAGCTGCAGGCCGGTGAATTCCGAGCGGATATCCTTGTACAAAGGTAGTGCTGTGCCTTCCAGCAAACCATCCTTGGAGACATCGGTGCAAATGGTGTACTCGACACCTTTCGCGATATAACCCTCCAGAAACGGGAATAGCTCCTGCTCGCTTTGTTCCTGCCAGCCACTTACGGCAATCTTCCCATCCTTGACATCGGAGCCCAGTATGATGCACTCTGCCCCAAAGCGCTGCAGCCAGGCTTCGAATACCGCCGGCTGTTTCACGGCTATAGTGCCGCCGGTAACTTGCTTCGCACCGCTATCAAAGGCTATCCTCAGGTCTTCATCTGACTTCAGCCCGCCGCCGAAGTCGATATGCAGGTTGGTCTTCGTCGCCAGCGTTTCCAGTACCTTGTAGTTGACGATCTGCTTGGCTTTAGCACCGTCGAGATCCACGAGATGCAGGCGCTGGCCCATGACACCAACGTGGCCCCGGATAATTTCCCACTGCAACGCCAGGTGGCAAAAATCCTGGAGGACAGGCGCAAGATGGCGGCGGCATCTTCAACCGAGGCGGCCTCTTAACCGTGCGGGACTGCACGCTGGCAGACAACAACGCCACCTACGACGGTGGAGCCATCGGAAACCGCTTCGACGGCGTCCTGACCGTGACCGTCTCGGTGCCGTCT
>CAZNHN010000416.1:517-4333 GCA_964572415.1 uncultured Phaeodactylibacter sp. | reverse complement strand
TTAATGGCACTACAACTGTAGCAACTAGTGGTACTTTTTTCCGTGTGTTCCGTGTTTTCCGTGGTAAAAAAAAGCACACCAGCCCAAAAGCCTCCGTATAACCAGTGTCAATCTGCTCCAAGGCATGTTATTTATTATCAGTCACCTATCAATTTCCTCCACTACTTTTTGTGAAATCCGGAAATAGGTGTTGCACAGGTCAAGATTCAGTTTGTCTGCAATGGTAATGATGCCAACGGGTTGGTTTTCACCGCCATCGCCCCTGCCTGCCACTTCCTGATCTTTAAACTGGTACCAGTGACTTCCCACAGCATAGGGGTATGATGCCCAGGTGAGGACATAATGTTCAATCATATCATACCGTTCATGGTCAGGAAAATTCTCATAAACAGGCCACAACTGTTTAGGTGTCCGGGGTGGAATGTGATGTTCCCCTATAAGAATGGGGTTCTGCGCCGCATTGTACCATAAATCCATCTCTTCCCGAAACGGATAGGCGCTGTAAACATTTACCGATAACACATCGGCATATTGTCCCACCTTTCGGGCCACGCCTTCCATTTTATCAAAATTTCGGGTAAACCGGCAACCCAGGTACAAGTGATTGGGATCATTTTTTTGGATGGCAGCGCTGATCACAGAAAAATACCGCTCCGCATACCATTCCATTTTGGTCTCATCGTCTGGAATTTTTTGAAGCGCTTTCCCTGTGTAGCTCAGGGAATCAATACGGGGGATATCCCTCCAGGACATCTCGTTGTCAACAAAATAACCTAACAGGTAAGGGTCATCACGGTAACGCTGGATGCCGGCAAATACACTGTCAACATGATGAGCCCAACGGGGATGAAAAACATCGGGCAAATTTCCGAAAGCATGAAATTTGCTGGCATCTCTGGTATCAAGGGTGAAAGTATAGGGTATCTCAGGTTCGTGAAAAAAGAGGGTGTCGCTCCAGTTTCCAACCGTATTGAACCCTATGGTTTTCATACGGTCAACGGTGTGCTCTTTCCATTGATTATAGTCTTCGTACTTTTGCTTAACGTTCCAGGTGTAGTGAGAATAGTAGGTTGAATCACTGAAAAAACACTCGGGGCATTCGCTGTAAGATGGTATATGTTCAAAGATCGCTTCTCTTCCTTCCACCCTCGTAACATCGGCTGTGCCCCGGAAAGATTTTCGCCGCACGCCATTTATGCCCAGACTGAAAAACGGATTGCCCTCAGGCGTAACCAGGTACCAGCGCCCATGCTTAAATTGTGTCCTGAAAAAACCAGTAGCGTCCAGCAGTATACCGGTTTCTTTGTACCCTCCATATTTATCTGTTTGATGTTTTCCGGGGATAGCAGATAAAGAATCCAGGTATCTGGCTTCCTTTCCCCTTTCTATCAATTCCTGACGGGTTTTAACCTTTTCGGGATAGCTGGCCAGGTTGCGTTGCCCGAAACGATCGACCAGTATCTCAGGGGCATCAGAAAAGTACAGGCGAATCCATTCGATTTCACATTGAACAGCTTCAATAGAACTTATCTTCAAATAAGTGGGTTTTGAATCCAATCCGCCCAGCAGGCCTGTTTCATTCATGGCCACTGTGTGTTCGTTTACACCTTTTTCTAACCGGAGGGTATCATGTGTACGCGTACGGCTTCCAAAAACCTCTATTACCAAACGGGATGGGGTGGATGAATGAATATAAAAAACAAGTTTCTGGCTGTTTTTCCAGGAAACCGGCAGACTGGCACTTTCAGGTGTAAAACGAAAGTATCCATCTTCGGAGAAGTTGAGGGCAATTGCGCTGTTATCCACTTCAAACGATACGCCTTCCCATTGCACATTAGCAATTTCTTCCTGACGGGCACCACCAAAAACGCCGATGGTCTCCCGCCGGTTACCTTCCTGGCCCTCCAACAAATTTGAAAAATCAGATTCCACAAATTGTCCCTCGGGAGCACAAGAGAAAAGAATCGGGATTAAAAATAATAGGAGAAATACTCTGGTCATGATATGGGATAAGCTTAAGGTTGAGAAAGGGATGGTGGCGGATTACCTGATGCCCATTGTGTAGGTTGATCTGACATTTCCAGTTCGAGTTTCCCACCCTTTGCAATTTCGCTATGGGTAAACCATGCCTGTTCTAACTTTTTACCGTTCAATCGGGCTGATTTTATGTAGATATTCTCATGCGAGACATTGTTTGCTTCTACTACGAAAGCGGCATTGTTTTCCAGGTGGATGACTGATTTCCTGAATAACGGACTGCCGATCAGATATAAGTCCTGCCCTGCGACCGGGAAAAAGCCCATACTGCTGAAGACATACCAGGAAGAGATCGCCCCGGAGTCGTCTTGTCCGGGAAGGCCATTATGCCCGGCAGCGTATTCCTGCTTCAGGAGGCGGTGCACGGCTTCCGCTGTCCTATCGGGGCGCCCGGCGTAAATGTACTGATAGGGGAGCAGGAACAGCGGCTCGTTCCCCAAGTCGAATTTCGGGTCTAACAGCAATCGGTCCAGGTAATGGATATAAGCCTTCCGGCTCCCGTGCCGCTGAATGAGCCCCTGCATATCATGGGGCACGTAGCTGCTGTAGGCAAGAGGCGTAGCTTCGTAAAAATAGGGGTCGTTCCAGTGGTCTTTGCGCAGGTTTTCGGTGGTGATGCCCGGCTTCCAGTTGCCGGCTTGGTCTTTTGCCCAAAAATGCCCGGCTTCTTTGTTAAATAGCTTGAAAACGCCCTGTGAGCGCTTCCTGTACTCCCGGGCAGTTGCCGTGTCCCCTGCTGCTTCGGCAACTTTGGCAATACAGAAGTCATTGTAGGCATACTCCATAGAGCGGGAAGTCGCCCCTTTGGCAGAGGCCGAAGTGACATAGCCCAGTTTTAGGTAATCTTCCAGGTGGCGGCCGTATTTTTTGGGATTATCAGAGGGATGTTCGGCATGATGCCGCAGGGCTTTTAACGCCTGTTCCAGGTCAAATCCACCCAGTTCTTTGGCAACGGCATCCGCAAAGACGACATCCACATTTGTCCCGCCCTGTATGCTGCCGAAGTCCCCGGCTACCCAGGCATCCGGAAGCCAGCCCTCCCTTTCGTAAATGCTTAGCAGGCTTTGCAGGATGGCACGTTGCTGCTCCGGTGCAATCAGCGTATGCAGGGGCATAACGGTGCGGAAAACATCCCAAATACAATAATGGTCCCAGTAATGAGGCTGGCTTTCGGGCCAGTCTTCGGTAGCGCCAGTGACTTCGGTGGGCATGAGGAAGGTATTGCGCAAGGTAGAATAAAACATCCGCTGATGCTCGGGCAGCCCGCCTTCCACCTCAATACGGGACAGGCGCTTGTCCCAGGACTGATCAGCGGCAGCTCTTGCTTTATCAAATGAAGTTTGCTTTTCCTCATTCAGGAATTTCCTGGCATTTTTTATGCTTTTGAATGAAAGCCCAACCTTTGCTTCCACCTGCTGACGCTGTGGTCCTTTGAAGGTCGCCCAGGCACCCATCCGGCGGCTCTTGACTGGCTGATCCTCCGGGAATTTAATGGAAAGGCTTTGCCGGTCGGGTAGGAGCGTGGTGTCTTTCCAAACGCCCGCTGCATCAAAGGGGCGGTCGAATTCGGCATAGAAATAAACCTTGTACGGGTTCTGCCCGCCCCAGCCACCGGCGAAATGGCCCCAGCCCTGAATGGCGTTTTTTCCAACAATCTCCACTTCCGCTTCCAGGCAACGGCTGTCTTCAAGCCCCGTCCGGCCTACCGTGTGGGCAACATCAATCCGCACCTTCCCCTCAATTTCAGGTGCCTGGTCCCAGGTGTAAAAGGTGTAGCGG
>CAZNHN010000416.1:0-374 GCA_964572415.1 uncultured Phaeodactylibacter sp. | reverse complement strand
GCCGCCCGCTCATTAACCTGCTTGACGGAAGCGTAATCTTTGAGGTTCAGTTCCTGCGTCAGTGGGGTAAACAGGATGTTTCCATATCTACCGCCCCCTCCGGTCCCGCTTGTGTGGGTATGGCTGAAGCCCGCAATTGGCTTGCCGGGCCGGTACCCGGAGGTCGGCTGCGGAGGCATAATGTCCGGACTGAGCTTGACCATGCCAAAGGGGACAGAAGCACCCGGAAGCACATTGCCGTTGATGCTGCCGAGAAATGGGTCAACAAGGGCGGTGGATTTGGCAGGTATCGGATGGCCTATATCATTACGTGGGGCGGACCGGGGGGGGCGGTTGGCGTGTTTTGACGGGGGGGAGCCTCCAAAGTAGGGGCC
>CAZNHN010000415.1:0-4347 GCA_964572415.1 uncultured Phaeodactylibacter sp. | reverse complement strand
CTTTTGACGAAAGTCATTACCTGGGGTTTTTCCTAAACTTACTTTCGCACCAAACTTGAAACACGATCAGACCATGAAAAAAATAGCTGTATTTACCTCTGGAGGAGACGCCCCTGGCATGAATGCCTGTGTCAGGGCAGTTGTACGCACCACACTTCGGCGTGGTTATGAGGCTGTGGGTATTTTCAGGGGATATCAGGGAATGATAGAAGGTGACTTTTGGGCAATGGAAGCCCATTCCGTGAGCAACATCATTCAGCTGGGAGGCACTATCCTTCGTTCTGCCCGAAGCCAGGATTTTCGTACCCCTGAGGGTCGGGCTAAAGCCTACGCCAACCTGCGTGCCAATGATATTGACGGGATTGTGGCGATTGGTGGCGATGGCAGCTTTACCGGTGCACGCATCTTTATGGAAGAATACCCTGATATCCACATGGTCGGCTGTCCGGGCACGATTGACAACGACCTGTATGGAACCGACTATACCATTGGCTACGATACAGCCATTAATACCGCGATGAACGCCATAGACAATATAAAGGATACTGCCAACGCCCATGATCGCCTGTTTTTTGTGGAAGTGATGGGGCGGGATGCTGGGTTTATAGCGATGAATGTAGGCATTGCCACAGGCGCAGAAGCCGTGCTGGTACCGGAGAGCAAAACTGATGTCAATAACCTGATCGATACCCTCAACAGCAACTACAGCAACAAGAAAAATTCCAGCATCGTAGTGGTGGCGGAAGGCGATGAAAGCGGCGGCGCTTTTAAGCTCGCAGAAGAGGTGAAGAAGCATTGCCCCTACGAAACCAAAGTCACGATCCTGGGTCACCTGCAACGGGGCGGCCGCCCAACCTGTATGGACCGGGTGCGGTCTAGCCGTATGGGCGTTGCTGCAGTCAATGCCCTTCTGGAAGGAAAGTCAGGGGTAATGATTGGTGAAATCAATGGAGAAATTGTACATACCCCCTTCGAACAGGCCATCAAGTACCACAACGAGATCAACCCAATGCTGCTGGAAATGGTTGATATACTATCCTGATCAAAAATTTAAGCCATGAGTACTGCCCTGGATCGAGCCTCCCGCAATTTCAAAAGCGCCCTCAAAATCGCGCTGTGGACGGTGGGCATCATCTGGGGCATTCATTTGCTGCAGGTCCTGACGGGCTCTGATTTCGGCACGATGGGCATCTATCCCCGCCGCCAATTCGGGCTCAAGGGCATTCTTTTTGCGCCCCTGCTGCACTCAGGTTGGAAGCACCTGCTTGCGAATACCCCGCCTCTTTTTGTCCTCACCGGCATTCTCTTTTTTTTCTACCGCCGGGTGGCTGTCGCCAGCTTTAGTACGATCTACATTCTGACCGGGCTTGCCGTCTGGAGCTTTGCGCGGCCCGATGCCTTTCATATTGGTGCCAGTGGAGTGGTGTACGGTCTGGTGGCTTTTGTGTTCTGGACCGGTATTTTCCGGCGCAACATCCGTTCAATCGTTTTATCTCTGATCGTGGTGGTCTACTACGGGGGCATGTTTGCCGGTATTGTGCCAACTGACGAGCGGGTGTCCTGGGAGAGCCATCTCTTTGGTGCCCTGGTCGGCATCTTTGTCGCTTTTTGGTTCAAGAACCGCATAGAGCCCGAGGAAAAACGCCCCACCTGGTCCTGGGAGCGTGAAGGGGAAGCCGAAAAGCGTTTCTTTTTGGAGCGCGACGCCTTCGACAAAACTAAAGCCGAGCGCGAACGTGAACAGGGCGAAGGCAATGATAGCTGGTTTTCCACCCGAAGCTGGTAAGTATGAGCCGTTCAAACGCTAAACAACCGGACACCTTATATACCAGGCTTTTCGCTAAGCTGTACAACCCCGTCATGGAAAAGCTGGAAGCCCACTTGCTAATGGACATGCGGCGTTCATTGCTGGCGCAGGCCCGGGGCAGGGTGCTTGAAGTGGGAGCGGGCACAGGTGTGAATTTCCCACTCTACGATTCTTCTTTACAGGTACTGGCTATCGAACCCGCGCAGGCGATGGCTGAACAGGCGGCAACTGTTCTTCAGAAAATGAATGCTCCGCATATTCAATTACTGGAAGCCGGTGTTGGCGACGCCCATGTGAGCGCTCAACTGGGCGAAGACACCCTTGATACCATTGTCAGTACGCTTGTGCTGTGTACTATTCCTGATCTGGAGCAAGCCCTGCAGCACTTCCGCAAATGGCTGCGCCCCGGCGGTCAGCTACTGGTCCTGGAGCACATTCACGACGACCGTCAGCCCCAACGCTGGATACAATCAGCCGTAACGCCTGTGTGGAAGCACCTGGCAGAAGGCTGTTACCTCAACCGCCGCACCGATGAACTGCTCAAAGATTATGGCTTTGCAGTGGAAACAGAGGATTATCACTACACGCGATGGGTGCCTTTTTACAGCGCGGTGCTGCGGATGGAAGAGAAAGAGAAAAATGGGTAAACGCTCAAAAAATGCCATCCGGGCATCAACTCCGGGCTGTTGTTGACAAAATTATAATTGAGGGTGCTACCCACTGAAAGAGCAGTAACAAAAGCCGGATTTCATTGCACTCAGAATTTTTGTCCTGATTTTTTTTCGGTTTTAAAATATTGAGCCTGTTCTTTACGATGCTTTAGTTAAAACCGTGTGGTTCAAGCGGTTTCGTTAATATTTATTTTGTAATTCCGGTTAAATTTGTGTTAAAGGGAGCAAAAAAATCAGGGCCGCACTCGCATTTGTCCTGAGATGCCCTTATATTTGAATCGTTATTATCCGAGTCACGGACAATTTTTCAACAAAATCACAGGTCTATAGAAAGTAACTTCTACACTAAAAGAATTGCGACATAATATCCCATAACGCTAATTTGATTTTAGTTATGCAAGTTACACCACTGAACGACCAACAGTTGATCAACAGTTATTTGTCCGGCGACGAAAGAGCTTTCGAAGAACTGCTCTCCCGCCACAAACAACGGATTTACACTTCTATTTATTTATTCGTCAAAGACCAAAGCCTGGCTGAGGATATCTTCCAGGAAGTCTTCATAAAAATTATCGACACCCTGCGCAAGGGCAAATACAACCACGAGGGCAAATTCCTGCAGTGGGCACTCCGTATTTCCTACAACATGTGCGTGGACTACTTCCGCCGCAACAAGCGCCGCCCAAAGGTGTCCCCAACCGAAACTTTCGATATTTTTGATGTGCTGCAGTCCTCTGAGCGCAACGCTGAGCAAGGCATCATCCGCAGTCAGACCCACGATAAAGTGCGGGCACTGGTAGACATGTTGCCGCCCGAGCAGCGCGAGGTGGTCATCCTGCGCCACTACGCCGACATGAGCTTCAAGGAAATTGCTAAGCTGACTCGGGTGAGCATCAACACCGCTTTGGGCCGCATGCGCTATGCGCTGATCAATATTCGCAAATTAGTAGAAGAGCGCGAAATCGTGCTACAGTAACCGCATAACAAAAAAACTACCACTGTCCCGGTGGATAGCCGGGGCACCAATTCTCCTCACGCCTGAAAATCCGTAAACCAAAAATTGGAAGCCGGTAGCTTTGCTGCCGGCTTTTTTGTTGAAAGCATCATGGCTGGCAGTGGGTATTTTCCCCACTCACACAACCCTAACCCCCCTCCGCTGTTCTACTGATACTGACGATAAAGTGGTTTGCCAGGGCAAACCGACTTAATGCCAGCACCTATGCTGTGAAATGGTTCAGCTTCTTTGCGCTATACCATTTCAAAAAGCATAGGAGTGAAAAACTTCAACCTGCATCTATGTCCAAAAAAGCGACTACGCCAACGCTTGACAAGCCTAGTGAACAGAACCTCAAAGAGGCGATCCGGATCAAGGGCGCCCGGGCGAACAACCTCAAAAATGTCAGCCTCAATATTCCTAAGAACCAATTGGTAGTGGTGACCGGCGTGTCCGGTTCCGGCAAGTCTTCCATCACTATGGATACGCTCTACGCCGAGGGGCAGCGCCGCTACGTGGAAAGCCTGTCGAGCTACGCCCGGCAGTTCCTGATGCGGATGAAAAAGCCCGATGTGGACTATATCAAAGGCATTTGCCCGGCCATCGCGATTGAGCAGAAGGTCAGCACGAGCAACGCCCGCTCCACAGTAGGTACACTTACCGAGATTTACGATTACCTGCGCATCCTTTACGCACGGGTGGGGCGCACCTACTCGCCGGTCTCCGGTGCGGAGGTCCGCAAGCACGAGGTGAGCGATGTGGTGGACTATATCAATAGCTTTGAGGAGGGCACCAAGGTGCAGCTTTTTATCCCACTGCCTTACAAATACAAAGACCGCCTGGTGAAGCAGGAGGTGGAACTGCTGCTGCAAAAA
>CAZNHN010000414.1:1519-4353 GCA_964572415.1 uncultured Phaeodactylibacter sp. | reverse complement strand
TTGAGTGCAGAAGAATTAGGAGAAAAAGCAGTCATGAACTCTACCAATATAGCCATGCTGCTGCGCGAAAGCACAGGTATACTGATGCAGCAGACCTCAGCCAGTTCTGCCAACCAGAGCATCCGGATACAGGGACTGGACGGGCGCTACACCCAATTGCTCAGGGATGGTTTTCCGCTGTATGCCGGATTTGCCGGTGGGCTGAGCATCATGCAAATACCACCCCTGGACCTCAAACAGGTGGAAGTGATCAAGGGCAGTGCCTCAACGCTCTACGGAGGAGGGGCAATAGCCGGTCTGGTCAACCTGGTGACTAAGCAGCCTGAAGAAGGTGAGCCGGAGCTCAGTCTCATGTTAAACCAGACTTCTGCACTGGGCACAACCCTGAACGGGTTTTATGCGGAGAGATACGATAAAACCGGTGCTTCCCTTTACGCCTCGGCCCATCGGCAGGAGCCTTATGATCCCAATGACGATGGTTTCTCTGATATTCCGCAAGTACGCAGTATCACCCTGAACCCCCGATTTTATTTCTACCCTTCCGAGGACGCTACCCTTTGGATGGGCGTAAATACCGCCCTGGAAGAACGAACCGGGGGTGACCTGGAGGTAATTGAAAACGGGCCATCTGCCGGACATCGCTTTACGGAAGAGAATATTTCCGAAAGGTTTTCCACTCAAGTTCGTTATGAGCATAACTTCGGTCAAAAGGCGTCCTTTGTCCTGAAAAACAGTATCGGGAGGTTTGACCGAGAAATCAGGGTGCCGGATTTCAGGTTTCAGGGCCTGCAGTGGAATAGCTTTACTGAAGCCAGTTACAGCAGAAACCATGAAAACTTCCAGTGGATCGCCGGAGCGAATCTGCTTACCGACCGTTTTTCCGAAAGTGGAATGAGCCGGTCACTTGACCGGGATTATGAGAATGTAACCTATGGCGGATTTGCTCAGGCAAACTGGGATATTAGCCCTGCCATGTCTTTTGAAGGTGGTCTGCGGACAGATTACAATGATGAATACGGTACGTTTGTTCTGCCGCGTTTATCACTGCTCTACCAGTTTAGCCCGAAGCTTTCGGCCAGGATTGGAGGGGGCATGGGCTATGTGTTGCCCACCATTTTTACCGAACAGGCCGAATCGCTGACATTTCAGAATATTCTGCCCATAGCGCCCGGTGATGTGGAGGCAGAAACTTCCAGCGGGGCTAATTTTGATGTCAACTACAAAACCCTCTTAGGAGAGGAGCTGACTTTTTCCCTGAATCAGCTTTTTTATTACACCCGCCTGAACGACGCACTGGTGTTGAGTGAAGAAAATGATAACGGACTGCGCTCTTTCCGAAACGCGGAGGCTCCCGTAGTAAGCCGTGGATTTGAAACCAATATCAAATTTGGCTGGCGGGACCTCAAGCTTTTCCTTCAGTATGCTTTTATTGACGCACGGCTCACTTACCTGGACAATAACCCGCAAAAACCCCTCACCCCCAGGCACAACGCAGGGGCGGTGCTGATGTTTGAGCAGCATGGCAAATGGCGGATTGGCCTGGAAAGCTACTACACCGGCTCCCAGCGACCGAACCGCCACGCAGGACTTCTGGATCGTCGGGCTTATGGGACTGAGAGAATGGGGGAAGTGGAGCTTCTTTCTCAACTTTGAGAATTTCATTGATACCCGTCAGTCCCGTTTCCAGGAAATTGTACGCTCGCCCATTACTGATCCTACTTTTGCGGAAATATGGGCACCCACTGATGGCTTTGTTGCTAACGGCGGTTTCATTTATCGCTTCCTGGGAGGGGAACATTAGGTCAGGTGACTTTCACCTGACTTTTCTCATTGTGTCAATCCCACAAAAAGCCTAGCTTTGCCGGTCGTATAAAAATCTATCGGTTTATTTAGACTTGCAACATCACGATACCCTACTCAAAGTGAAGTTTTCGTACATTTTTCCTTGCTTATTTTTCATTGTTTTTTCGGTTAGTGCCCAAAAGAAAAATGCGGATTACCGGCTGCAAATCCGTGAAGCCCAAACTGCCATCAATATAGACGGGGTGATGGATGACCCGGCCTGGCAGGAAGCAGAAGTCGCCTGTAACTTCCATATGGTACTGCCCATGGATACCAGCCGCGCCCGGGCGCGTACCGAAGTGCGCATGGCTTACGACGATAATTTCCTCTACCTGATCGCCGTCAACTACCACACCGGTCCGGGGGACTATATTGTGGAGTCTATGCGCCGGGATTTCTCTTTCGGCAGCAACGACAATTTCCTGCTTTTTATGGACCCCTTTGATGACCAGACCAACGGCTTCACTTTTGGTTCCAATGCTGCCGGTGCACAATGGGACGGCCTGATGTCTAATGGCAATGATGTGACGCTGAGCTGGGATAACAAATGGACTTCGGAGGTGAGGAACTACGATGACAAATGGGTTTTTGAGGCTGCGATTCCTTTCAAGACCATTCGCTATAAGTCAGGGATTACAGAATGGGGCATACAGTTTAGCCGCCTGGATCTGAAACTGGGTGAGAAATCTGCCTGGGCACCGGTGCCGCGTCAGTTCCCTACTTCTACGCTGGCGTACTCCGGCACCCTCGTATGGGATCAGCCGCCACCAGAGGCCGGCACCAATGTGTCCATCATACCGTATGCGCTGGGTGGTACTGCGACCAATTATGAGGAGGGCACACCTGCCGCTTACCGGGGAGAAGTTGGGGTGGACGCCAAAATAGCGGTTACCTCTGCCCTGAACCTGGATCTCACGGTAAACCCGGATTTCTCCCAGGTGGAAGTAGACCAGCAGGTGACCAACCTGGATCGTTTTGAACTATTCTTCCCG
>CAZNHN010000414.1:0-1509 GCA_964572415.1 uncultured Phaeodactylibacter sp. | reverse complement strand
TTATGGCTGACTGGTGTTCTTCTGCCTGAACCTTGACCTTTTTGCCAACTTCGGCTATCGGCGTATCCGGCCGTTTTTCTCCCGCCGTATCGGGCTGGGCGTCCCCATACGCTTTGGGGCACGCCTGAGTGGAAAACTGAATAAAAACTGGCGTATCGGTGTAATGAATATGCAGACCGGTAAAGTGGACGATATTGACCTGCCTGCCCAGAACTTTGCGGTTGCTTCCCTGCAAAGGCAGGTATTTTCACGCTCAAATATCGGCATTATCGCCGTAGACAAGCGTTCGCTCAACTATACCCCCAGTGCAGATCCGCAAATGCCTGTATACTCCCGTTATAATCACAACCTGGGAGCGGAGTATAACATCGCTTCCGCCAATAACCTCTGGACAGGTAAGGTTCTTTACCTAAAATCTTTCAGCCCGGGCATAGAAGACAATAATACAGCCCATGCTGCTAACCTTGAATATGACAGTCGGCGCTGGTACATCAGTTGGCAGCATGAGTACGTAGGCAGTGGCTACAATGCAGAAGTAGGCTTTGTCCCTCGCAACAGCTATATCATGATCAACCCGGAGATCGCCTACCGTTTCTTCCCGGAAAACAGCAAGGTGGTAAGCCATGGACCTCGTATTAGTAGCCAGCATTTTTTTAATCCCCAATTTGAAGAAACGGACCAGGAAACTTTCATCTCGTATGGTATTGACTTCCAGGACCGTTCAGAGGCCAGCGTTTGGGTGGCCACCAACTACGTACAGTTGCTGGCTCCTTTTGACCCGACCAATGCCGCGGGAGATACCCTGGCTACAGGCACCGAGCACCGCTGGAATGCCTTTGGCACCCGCTACGAATCCCGGCCCAATAGCTTGTTTACCTATTCCTTCTCTACCCGCTACGGCGGCTATTATGCGGACGGCACACGCCTCAATGTAACTACTGAGTTGGGCTATCGCTTCCAGCCCTATGTGAGCCTGGCAGTTTCTTCAAGTTACAACAACATTGAGCTACCCGAACCCTGGGAGCAAACAACCTTCTGGCTACTGGGCCCCAGGGTAGATGTGACCATGACCAATAAGCTGTTTTTTAGGGCTTTTATGCAGTACAACGAACAGTTGGATAATATCAACCTGAATACCCGGCTGCAATGGCGTTATCAGCCCGCTTCTGACCTGTTTATCGTATATACTGATAACTACCTGCCACAACCCCTGTCGGTCAGGAACCGGGCACTGGTGGTGAAGCTTACTTACTGGTGGAATGTATGATTAGTCATCGTTCAAAGCATTCAGGTCAAAGTCAACCACCGTTACTTCATCAGCTACAATCTGTATTACCTGACGAGGTGGATTGGAAGATAAGTTGAAAATAGCTACGACATAAATGCCTGGAAGCACATCTGTGATAACAGCCTGGTCCTCGTTGATGGAAGCTGACTTGATGGCCATGTCGGCAGTGTACTCCTCGGTGAGGATCGTTTCGCTGGGAAAAACACCTACGTTATAGGTTG
>CAZNHN010000413.1:0-4383 GCA_964572415.1 uncultured Phaeodactylibacter sp. | reverse complement strand
GCGCGGCCGAAGCGGAAGTCGTCGCCCTCGAGCCAGACCGTTGGGTGCCATCGCTCGACGATGGTGTCGACAAACTGCTCGGGCGACATTTCGGGGTGCGGCCGACGGACCGCCCGACCGTGAAACGATGGACGCGCGCCGGGAGGAGATGGCCGAGCGCATGGCTTACTACTCCGGCCTGACCCAAAAAGAAATTCTGGATCATAACCTGGATGTGCCTACTTCTTACTTCTGGAAGGCCCTGATGCGGGAGCGAGGAGGCTACACCGTCGGTAGACTGGATTCCCGCTACCTGGGTATTGACCGACAACTGGCCGGTACACGCCCCGACTACAATGCCGAGCTGACTTCCTGGCTGCATTCTTTTACCCCGGCTATCAATTACTACTTCCGTAATGAGTTGAATTATGCTACTGATATCAAGTACAATATGTTTGGCCCGGTGCGTCCCTGGGACCGCAGTAACGACCAGACCGGTGAAAACCTGCGTCAGGCTATGGCACAGAACCCTTACCTGCATGTAATGGTACAGTCGGGTTACTACGATGGCGCCACGACCTACTTTGATGCCAAATATACCATGTGGCACCTGGATCCCAGCGGACGCATGAAAGACCGCCTGAGGTTTGAAGGTTATCGTAGTGGCCATATGATGTACCTGAGAGCTGAAGACCTGGAAACCGCCAACGAGGACATCCGGGAGTTTATCCGGAACACCCTGCCGGGAGAAGGCGATCCGGCCCAGTACTAAGCTCTAAGTATGTCTCAACAAAAAATTGTCGCTTCGCTCCGGCGGAGCGACTACACTCAACGGGCACTCTGCCCGTTTTTTTGTTGCACTGAAAAACAGCGATTAATCACAAAAAATAGGTGTAAGTCATTGATAGTCAATACTTAAACTGCTTTGAGTCTTTAATGTCAAACTTCAAAATACTTTCCCCAGCTTTAGTGCTACCAATGCGGAAAGAAGAAAAGCACCGACGAAGTACCACTGACTGTGGGTCTCCGTAAAGGAATAAAGTGCCATGGGCAGCACCATGATAATGAGCGATAATAAAAAATAGAGTACAACTTTTATCCAGATTTTCATGAATAATGCAACCCCTATGTCTCCCACATGTTATCTGCAATTGTCTGGTACAGCAGATTAATTGGGATGAGAATGAAAAAATAGGTAAAACTCTCCATGGGGTTGTGTATACTTCCGCTAAATTTCTATTTTAGGAATATACAACTACCTAAACGATCAACTTTTTGCTTACGCTCCCAAACCAAGCTAAAAAACTGCCTGACCTGCTGAGGAATGATCCCTTTTCAGTTGGCAAATCTTTGTTACTATCCTTATTCTTTAAGACATGGAGCTTCCCTAAGCTTCGGGTCTTTATGGTCTTTTCGTTTTTGTGGCCCAATCTCTTTTTGTGCACTACTCAATATTTCATCAAGCTATGGGCAAGGAAAAACTGACATTCTCGGTCATCGGCTGTGGCTTCTGGGCACAGTACCAGATCGCTGCCTGGAAGGAGCTTCCGGAGGCAGAACTAGTGGCGGTCTGCGATATTGACCCTGAAAAAGCTAAAAGCACAGCGCAGAAGTATGGCGTTGCTCATGCTTTTACCAATGCCCGGGAGATGCTGCGACAGATAAAACCGGACTTTGTGGATATCATCACACCGGTAGAAACCCATTTGGACTTTGTGAAGCTGGCAGCGGATCATCAGGTGCCGGTCATCTGTCAGAAACCCCTGGCTCCTGACATCAGCACGGCCCACGAAATGGTAAGCTACTGCCATAGTGCCGGGGTGCCGCTTTTTGTGCATGAGAATTTCCGCTGGCAGGCACCCATGCGCCGGATCAGGGAGATACTGTTAGCTGGTACGATTGGCGAAGTTTTTAAGGCTAATGTGTCCTTCTGTTCGGCTTTTCCGGTATTTGAGAACCAGCCTTTCCTGGCAGAAATTGAGAAGTTCATCATTGCCGATGTGGGTTCCCACGTACTGGATGTGGCTCGCTACCTGATGGGCGAAGTGCGTAACCTTCGCTGTTTAACCCGCAGGGTCAACCCGGATATCAAAGGTGAAGATGTGGCGAATGTGCTCCTGGAAATGCAGAGCGGCGCACACTGCTACGTGGAGATGTCGTACGCCTCTATCCTGAAAAAAGAGGTATTTCCCCAGACCCTGATTTTGCTGGAAGGCAAGCGGGGATCGCTACGGCTCGGCCCTGACTTTCAACTGAGCATCACCACCCGCGAGGGTACAAAGCATGAGAAGGTAGCCCCACCCATCTATGAGTGGGTTAACCCGGATTATGCCGTAGTGCAGTCCAGCATGGTAGCCATCAACCGTGATTTTCTGCAAGCCTTGCAGCAGGGGCAGCCGGCCGAAATCACTGGTGAAGATAATCTTCGTACCATGCAACTGGTGAATGTCGCCTACGATTCTGCCGCACAGGGAGCCGTCTTGCCTATAGACCCGATCACCTTAGATTGACTCCTTATCTGAACAAAAGAATATACCAAGTATGCCCATTGCAAGACCTCTGAAAGCCCGCTACCTGATTGAAACAGCCCATCCCCTGGAGCAGGCTGCTGAGATAATGGCCGGAGAACAATCCTCCGGTACTTTTGTCAAGACACCCGGTGAAACCGAAGAACTGCGAGAAAAACATGCGGCTATCATTGAAAATATTGAAGTCATAGAGGAGCTAAGTGCGCCTTCCCTTCCGGGTACCCGGCAGCCCAAAAATGTGGATAAACCGCTTTATCGCCGAGCCTACTTAGACATCGCCTGGCCGCTAGAAAATATGGGCGTCAATCTCTCTAACCTCATGGCTACCGTCGCGGGAAACCTGTTTGAACTGTCTCCTTTTTCTGCGCTCAAATTGCTGGATATCACCGTGCCGGAGGCTTATCGGGAGAAGTATAGCGGACCAAAATTCGGCATAGAAGGCACCCGGCGGCTGTGCCAGGTGGAAGAGCGCCCGGTCATCGGCACCATCATCAAGCCCAGCGTGGGCTTAAGTCCGGCGGCCACCGCCCGGCAGCTAGAGACGCTTATTGAAGCCGGGCTGGACTTTATCAAAGATGACGAGCTTATGGGCGACTCCCCGCACTCCCCCTTTACTGAGCGGGTAGATGCAGTAATGGAGGTCATCCATCGCTACGCGGATCGTACCGGCAAACAGCCTATGTTTGCTTTCAACCTCAGCGGTGACATTGACGATATGCTGCGCCGGCACGACTATGTGCTGGAAAAGGGAGGGACCTGCGTCATGGCCAGCCTCAACTGGGTAGGCATTAGCGGCATGGTGCAACTCAGTCGGCACAGCCAGTTGCCTATTCACGGCCATCGCAATGGCTGGGGACTCTATGCCCGCTCTGAACATATCGGCATGGCTTTCAAAGCTTTCCACAAAATTTTCAGCATGGCTGGTGCCGACCACATCCATACCAATGGCATCCGCAACAAATTCTGCGAGAGCGATGACTCGGTGCTGACCTCTATCCGGGCCTGCCTGCGTCCGGAGGGGGGAGGCTATCCGGTGATGCCCGTCGTGTCATCGGGACAGTGGGCCGAGCAGGCTCACGACACCTACCGGCAGGTACAAAGTACTGACCTTATGTATCTCTGCGGGGGAGGGATTACCGGCCATCCCGGCGGCATGGCAGCCGGCGTAAAGAGCATCCAACTGGCCTGGGAAGGCGCGGTGCAGGGCAAAACCATCTACCAGATGCAGGATGAGCATCCTGAACTTAAGGAAGCCATCGCTTTCTTCGGAAAATAGAACAGCATGATGAAAGATGAAACACTTTTTCTGAGCTTCTACGGGGACGACTTCACCGGCTCTACCGATGTGATGGAAGGGCTGGCGTTGAACGGCATTGCTACCGCCCTGTTTTTGCAGCCTCCCTCCCTGGAGGAAGTGGATCGGTTTCGCCTCAAAAACAGCGTAAGCGGACCAGAAAAAAAGCTCACAGCCTTTGGCGTAGCTGGCATCAGCCGCAGCCTGAGTCCTGCCGAGATGGATCGGGAACTGCCGCCCATCTTTGAGCAGATCAGCCAGATGCCCAGCCGTTTCTTTCATTACAAAACCTGCTCTACCTTTGACTCTTCTCCCCAGGTTGGCAGCATAGGACATGCGATTGACCTGGCCTATCCCCATTTTCCTTCGCATATCATTCCCCTACTGATCGGGGCGCCTTCCCTCAACCGCTTCTGCCTGTTCGGTAACCTCTTTGCCCGGGTTGACGGCGTCACTTATCGCCTGGACCGCCATCCTACCATGTTGCGACATCCGGTGACCCCCATGGACGAAAGCGACATCCGGCTTCACCTGGCTAAGCAAACCGATCGCCCCTGCCACCTGATGGATCTCTTTGCGCTG
>CAZNHN010000412.1:0-4385 GCA_964572415.1 uncultured Phaeodactylibacter sp. | reverse complement strand
ATTCCCCCAGCCCGAACGTATTTTCATCGCCGCCAGGTTGACCGCTTCCAGGCCGGAAGCACAGTATCGGTTGATTTGAAGGCTCCCGCCCGACGTTTCCCAGCCGTTGTGTAGCAGAGCTGCCTGAGCTATATTATAGCCCTGGTCGTCAATGGGCGTCACACAGCCGATGATGGTATCGTCCAACCGGGCAGGCTCAACCGGGTGGCGGCTTTGCAGGGCCTGCAGGGTGGCCGACAGCAAATCGACGGGCTTGACTTCGTAGAGCGCACCGCTACTTCTTCCCTTTCCACGGGGCGTACGCAGGGCATCGTAAATGAAAGCTTCTGGCATAGCAGTAGTTTTTGATGAGCGGGTGTGCCCCCACCCTGCACAAAAATATCATTTTAATACCCCCATCCTAAATAAGAACGATCAATTTAAGGCCTGACCAGAGGACGTATATCGCATTTCTGCCGGATTAAGTAGAAATATCTGGCAACTCGTTAGCTTAGGATGTACTTTTGTAGCGTAATCAATACAAAGTACCACCGATGCCAAGAAGAAAAGTTACCCCATTCGCCCGGTTCATGCTCGCTATGATCA
This sequence comes from uncultured Phaeodactylibacter sp., assembly GCA_964572415.1. Lineage (GTDB taxonomy): Bacteria > Bacteroidota > Bacteroidia > Chitinophagales > Saprospiraceae > Phaeodactylibacter. The sequence goes on along the minus strand of CAZNHN010000412.1, from coordinate 3,800 downwards.
TCATTGTGCCATTGGCCTTTGCCGGCGCCTCCTACATCAACGGAGAAGACCCGATTGCCAATTTCAAATCGCTGACCGGCATGGAGGCTACGGAACAGCCCCGGGAAGCACCCGCTAAGGACAGCAAGCCCAAAGAAAAGCCTGCCAAAAAGCCTGCAACGGAAAGTATGGAGGCCCTGAAAAAGGAAAACACCCGCCTTAAGCGGGAAATCAAGGAGCGCGATCAGGCCATCAAAGACTTACAGGAACAACTGAAAAACAAGGAGTAATGGAATTGCTTTTGCTCGATGCCCAGGGGCCTACCTACTGGGCGCTGAAGTTTATCCTCAATGCGCTGGCACTCATGGCTGGCGCCCATTTTCTAAATGGCGTACGCATTGACGACTTTGTACGAGCCATGCTGGTGGCTATAGTTCTGGCCATCCTGAACGCTACGCTGGGCGGTGTGCTGGACTTTATCACCACGCCTCTGCGCTACCTCACCCTGGGGCTATTTAGCTTTGTGGTGGATGGTGCATTGCTGCTTATTGCGGCCTACTTCCTAAAAGGGTTTCATATTGATAATTTCAAATCTGCCTTTTTCCTGGCCATTCTACTGGCCATTTTCAATACAGTGCTGTACGGGGTATTTCTTTAGGGTCTATCCCGCTGCAATGCAATCTGTAGGCCCAGGTAGACATTCCTCCCGGGTGCTGCCTCAAAAAAGCGCCCCCCAAAGGCATTCAGCCGGACGTTACTAACATACCGGGCATCCAGCAGATTGTTGATACCGCCAAAGGCTTGTAGTTCGCCCCAGGAAAATGCCCAGCTGTAGGTCGTCCGGAGGTTGAGTTCCAAAAAAGCCGCTGCGGTTGCAACATTGGCGTCATCAGCAAACAGCTCACCAAGATAACGACCCTCCAGAGTTACACTGCCTTTCGGAAAATACTGCCACGCGATCATGCCCGACCAAAGGTGGCGTGGAATCCCCGGCAGGATATTCCCATCAAACGCTACCCCTGACACCTCATAGTCCTGATAGACAAAATCTGAAAAAGTGTACGAAAGCCGCCCCTTCCAGTTGGAGAATGGCGACCATTGCAGCCAGGATTCCACGCCCTGCCGTCGGGACCGCCCTGCATTGCGATAAAACACGCGACCCGGGCTATCGCTCAGCTCATAGGGCAGGCGTTCCTGCTCCAGTTGGATATAAAAAGCAGCGATCCGGTACTCCAGCTCTGATGCGAGCTGACCCTTTAGTCCCAGCTCGTAGTTATGAGCCTGCTGTGGCTGTAAATCTTCGTTGAACCCCTGCGCCCCGCCCGGATTAGCCGATAGCTCACTAAGCGTAGGCGTCTCAAAGCTGTAGCTGTAATTGAAGTAGGCATGCTGCCCCCGGGCAAAACCATAGCTGATACCGGCAGAAGGGCTAAAATTTTGGTACGCCCGGTCGCCGGAGTCATTACCATCAGATAAAAACGCATCCTCTGCCGACAGGAAATTGGCATCGTAGCGCACTGCGGCGGTTAGCCAGGTACGGTCGAGCGGTTGCCACTCCTGCACCGTATACAAACCTAAGCTCCGGAAGACCTCGTCCTGATCAAAAACTATGTCGCCCCGTTCGCCCTCCAGGTTGTCAAAGCGCTCCCGCTGATCGCGCTGTGCCTGTGCATCCACGCCCCATACCTGACGCCAGGGCTGCCCAAGCAGGGTTCCACTATGCCGTAAGCGCCCGCCCAGCCCACTGAACTGACGGAAAAGGTCTACTGCCCCTCCCCCTTCGAAGGGCAGCTGATTGGAAAAATCGCGAAACAACGCAAAGCCATAAGCTTCCAGTTGCCAGTCCTCCGTCAGGGCATAGTCCAGAGTCAGCCCTGCCCTACCCTGCTCTACGGATTCCCCTGCATCGTAGAGGAGATTGCGCCCCCAGGCCTGACGGCGGTCTTCTGACAGAGCCTCTGCGGAAAGCCCACCGGGATCCTGAGCAATAGGGCTATTGACATAATTCAGCAGCAGCTCTACCTGGCCGCGATCGCCCAACTGCCGACGCAACCGGCCATTGAGCAGGGTGTTTTCAACTCTGCTGTGTTCGCGATAGCCCTCCTGCCGGGTATGCGCTCCGTAGGCCAGCCAACTGTAAGCTCCACGCCGGCCACCACCCTTCAGCGTATACCGTTGAAAACCATAGCTGCCTGCACTTAGACTGGCTTCCGCCATCGTTGATTCCGGAGGAGCTTCCGTTTGCAACTGAATGACGCCGCCAGCAGCATTGCCATACATGCCCGAAGCCGGCCCGCTGAGCAAGCTGACCTGATTCAAGATGCCCCCATCAAGGTTATCGACCTGCCCCTGCCCGTCGGGCGTGGTCTCCGGAAGCCCATCCACCCAAATCTGAAGCCCACGGATGCCAAAAGCAGAGCGTGCACCGAAGCCTCGTACAGACAACCGAAGGTCTTGTGCAAAGTTATTGGGATTGAGGACGAGCAAGCCGGGTAGCTGATTGAGTGCCGGGGCCAGCGAAAGATGCTGCCGCCTGCAGCTGATGAATGCTATAGGGGGTTCTGATGGCGGGCACCGGAAGGCGGGTAGCCCGAACCACTACCGCAGAGTCGAGGCTCGTGGTGAGCAGTGTATCTGACTGTGCAGCGCCGGTAGCTATCCCCAATATTTGCAGGCCTAAAATAATAGCGAAGAAGCGAAACATGCTTTTTAGGAGAAAACCCGAAAGTAAACCAAAGGTTTTGAAGCTTTGGCGCCTGCGCTCCTGATTCAGAGAAGATCAGTGGGCCTACTCCTGATGGACGGTCAGCAAATAAGGCCGCAACTCCTGACCTGACCTATTTCGAAACCGATTGGGTAGCATTAGCTGCTGTACCTTATCTGTTGACAGCGCTGCAACAAAGGATACGGTTTGTCCGTCCGGGCTAAAACCAAGGTATTTGTCGATCCGAAGTACATGCTCCTCCCCCATCGGACCGTACTCGAAGCCCCGGTACAGGGTGTCCATAGGCGCTGAGAAATGGACGGTAAAGCGATGCGCATCCTGTTCCACCTTAGTGACGGTTGGGCGCGCTGACTCGTAGGCCTCTTTGAGCTTCGCTAAGGGTTGTTTGAAGTACCCCATTTGATCTACGAAAGACTCCACAGCAGCGGCATCGCTGTAATCCAGTTCAATCAGGTCGGCGATGGCTTGTTGTTTATCAGCGGCTTGGTTGTAGTAGTGCTCAGACAGTGCATAGCCGATGTAATAGCCCAAATCCCGCTGCCCAAAAGGATTGGGAGCCCCCGACCATACCCACCATGCGGGATGCTGATTGAAAAGCTCCTGCTTAAAGCGCTGAAAGACGGTATCGCGGTTAGCATCCCCGTAGGCAATAGCAGGCACCACCGATGGCGACTCCATACAAAGCGATGCGATGAACTCGGCGCTGCCTTCCCGCAGGACGATCGCAAGCAGGCTCGTATTGTAAGCCTCCACCTGCTGCGTATGCACAAATTCGTGCGCCGCCAGAAAGCGGACATTGTGAATGGGGTCGTAATCCCGGATATAGTCTTTGAAATATTGGTAAGAAGGAGGGAACTCAGAAGTATTAACAGTGGTGTCTGTGAAGGCCATCTCCGCCCCAAACAACACCATGGAATCGACGGTAGTGCCGTTGGTCCGGAAGTTGCCCATACCGAGATAGATTTTCCCACTCTGCATGGGTGGGTACAACTGCCGGAATTTGTCAAGTGCAGCACGGATGTCTGCTTCGATAGGCGCACGCTTTTCCAGTAAAGGCCGCAGGGAGGCATAAAATTTGGGGTAAGCCCGAATATTG
>CAZNHN010000411.1:760-4394 GCA_964572415.1 uncultured Phaeodactylibacter sp. | reverse complement strand
AGTACTGAAAGCTAAGCTTTTGGATTTTAAAGGTTGATGCTGTTGTGAATCGGGAGGACGCATCAAAAAACGATAAAAACCAACAGTTTCATTGTCAAAGTTAAGGAATATAGTCCGGTAACGCAAGATTTGGTACAATACCATACGGCTATTTTTTTAGCTTGCTGACTGTCTGTCAGGGAGATAGGGCTGGCAGATGCCGCCGAAAAGAATCCGTAGGGAGGCAGGGCCAAGAGGCTTGCCGTTGAGAACCTGTATTGGATGGAGCGGCGCTCCAATCGGATGGGCAGCGGGCTTAGCCGTTATTTCCCGGGCCACCATTTCCATCTGCGTTTCCTGGTTTGGTCTTCATAATACCCATAGCCGTATCCATACCCATAACCGTAGCTATACCCATAGCCCTTGCCGGGTTTGACGCCGTTCAGTACAATAGCGGGCTTGCTTAGTTTGCCTCCTAAGCGGATTTCCTCCAGCTTTTGGAGTATGGGCCTGGGGGTTTTTGCATAGCGCACGGCAAACAGGGAAATATCAGTAAAGCTTTCCAGCAGGAAGGCATCCGTGACCAGGCCTACGGGAGCGGTATCGAGTACGATGTAGTCGAAGCGGTGTTTTAGCTCATCAAAGAGCATACGCAACCTGGGGCTGCCGAGCAATTCGGCCGGGTTTGGGGGAATGGGGCCGCTGGGGATAAAGAATAAGTTGTCATTGATTGTTGTGGGCCTCAGAATGGTGTCCACAGGTATATCGCCCACGAGGTAATTGGTAATGCCTTCTCCGGTATAGTCCGACTGCTGTGTCAGGTACTGAGAAAGCCTGGGCTTGCGCAAATCCATGCCCAGCAGTACTACTTTTTTACCGGTAAGGGATAAGGAGATGCCCAGATTAATAGAGAGAAAGGTTTTTCCATCCCCTCCGGTACCGGAGGTAACCAGGACTGTTTGCTGGCCGTCGCCCTGTGCCATGTATTTGAGGTTGGTGCGCAGCATTCGGAAGCTTTCGGAAATCCCCGACCGGCTGCCGGGCTTGATGACGATGGGGTCACTTGTTTTATTCTGGCTGATCGTACCAATCAGGGGCACCTGAGTTACGGCTTTGATATCTGATTCGCTGTAGACTTTATCATCGAGGAGTTCCCGGAGGAAGAGCAGCCCAATGGGCACTGCCATGCCAATGAAAATACCAAATGCATAGATGCGCAGGGGCACGGGAGAGATGGGGCCGCTGGGCTGTGCAGGGTCAATGATCCGTGCATTGGGCACTGCAATGGCTGCGGACAGGGCGGTTTCCTCTCTTTTTTGCAGCAGGTAGAGGTAGAGCGCTTCCTTGATGTTTTGCTGCCGTTTGATTTCCAGCAGTTCCCGTTCCTGGCGCGGCACCTGGTTAATCCGGTTTTGTACCTCTGCCAGTTGCTGCTCCGTCTCCCGTATGGTGAGTTCAATATTCCTGCGCACGGCGGTAAGGCTTTCCATAATATTCTGGCGGAGCCGGGCCAGTTCCTCATTGAGTGCGATCAGGGTGGGGTTGTCGCCCTCGGCTGATGTTTGCAGGCGCTGGCGTTGCAGGAGCAGGGTATTGTAGCTGCCGATTTGGCTGGTCAGCCCACCGGATTGAACCACGATGTTAGAAGGGATTAACTCGTATTGTTCCACGTCATCTCTCAGCAAGGCTTCCACGGATTTGAGCAGTTCTAACTGTATTTGGTATTCAGTCAGGCTTTTCTTGTAGCCTGCCATTTCGTTCATGGCGAAGCTGACAGCCGCTGAAGTTTCGGCAGGGAGTTCGTTCTGCTCCTTATAGGTTTCCAGTCCGCCTTCCACGGCGCTCAGTTCCCGGGTCAGCAACTGCAGCCGTTCATCAATAAATATCTGGGTCTTTTTAGCGACCTGGGTTTTATCGTCTATGGCCGCCTGATTGTACACATCAATGAGGGTGTTGATGACGTCAGCGGCTCTTTGGGGGATGGGGTCCTGGATTTGCAGGTTCAGGACGCTGGAAAATTCGCCCATGGGCTTAATGCTCAGATTGCCCAGGTACCGTCCAGGGCCTAATCCGATGATGATTTTCAGGACGCTGCCTTTATTGACGTAAGGGTTGGTCCTGAGCCAGAAGGTGTCCTGGTTCAGGATCAGGGGGGCACTGAGGTCATGTTCAGTGGTTTGGGTTTCCTGTATGAGCCTAAACCGGTCTTGCTCCAGCGGTTCTATTTCGAGCGTAGCGTATCTTCTGGGGCTTCCCCAGTGCACTGAGTCCAGGAAAATGGGAGACTTGGTATAGAAATCGGTGTCTTTGAAGCGGCCTTGCCCAATGTAGGCTACGTTGATCCCCAGTTTTTCCATGACTTCATTCATTAGGGTCCGGGAGGTGAGGATTTGTATTTCGTTTTCCAGGTTGTTGCTTGGCTTGAGCACTCCTATTTCTGCAAGCAGGGATTCTTCGGACAAGTTGCCGCCTCCTTCTTCTTTGATGAGTATCTTGGCGCTTGCCTGATAAATGGGGACGGTGTACCGCAGGTATAGTTTTGCGCCCAGAAAGCCCAGTAGTACGCAGAGGAGTATCCAGTACCAATTGCGTAGCAGGGTGATGAGGAGGTCGCGGATGTTGAGGATGTCCGGTTCCTGGTTTTGGCGGGTGGTGGTGGGTGTTATGGTGTTGTGGTTTTTTGGTTATGTGGTTCTTTCTTCGCTAATCCCGACAGCTGTCGGGACGGCGGGCGGAGGGTTTTATGGCGTTGCCGGGGTTTGGCTGCTTTTGGTAGTGTGCTCCAGCTTCCGGGCGGGCGTTTTTAAACTAAGGAAAAGTGCGACGCTCTACGAGGTCGGAAAGCTGTAATAGTTTAGGTTGACTAATATTCGACACTCTACGAGGTCGATTGGGCCGTGCTGCTGGGGTACACTTTGAGCGTTGGCTGCTTTTGGTAGTGTGATCCAGCTTGTGGGTGAGCCTTGCTGGGCTGTCCTCTGGCAAGGTTGAGTTTGCCGACGCTGCACAAGGCTACGTCGGACGGAGAAGAGCCAGGCTATGGCTTCCTGGTGCGACCGTGGACGGTCTCCTGCCGGGTTCGAGCAGTGCCGGTTGGTGTGTCTGGTCGTTCACATTTCGTACCTACGGCACGAGGCGATGGGCAGCCTTGGGGGTTACCTACATTTAGCCCCTATGGGGCATTGGCTGTGGTAGGTCTTCCGGAAGGCGGTCGCAGCGCTGCCGTACCCCTGGTGGGCGGCGCTTGGGCGCTTCTCCGGGCGACGTAGCTTTAGCGCCAATATCCATCCGTATGGACTGGCCCGTCCCTACGGACAGGTCCCTTCGGACAGTTATGGGGAGTCGTCAGCCTCAACCTTAACCTCAGCCTCAGCCTCAACCCTCAGCCTCTCCAAGCCCAACCCCATCTGATCCTGGAAGTTAACCATTGCCAGCCGGTGCTGCTCAGAGGTTATTCAGCGTTAAGGCCAGCGTAGTTAGTGCTGTAATAGCGGACAGCCAGGGCAGAATCCGCTGAGACTGGTCGCGGATGGAGGCGGTCCGCGTAGGCAGGGGCTCTACATAGATCACATCATTTTGTTGCAGATAGAAAAAGGGCGATTCAAAGATATCACGTTGGTGCAGGCTTAGCCGGGCGGTCACCCGCTGCCCGTTT
>CAZNHN010000411.1:0-750 GCA_964572415.1 uncultured Phaeodactylibacter sp. | reverse complement strand
GCGGATGATCAACACATTGGTACGGTTGCCGTAGGGCGTGATGTCGCCGGCCTGGCCTAGCATATCGAGCAGGGTGACCCTTTCCTGGGCTACGAAGTAGGTGCCCGGCCTGGATACCTCTCCCAACACGGTGATGCGGAAGTTGAGGAAGCGGACCAGTACTACAGGGTCTTTCAGGAAGGGTTCTAGTTGTTGCAGTAGTTGTTCTTTCAGTTCATCGGTAGTCATGCCAATGACTTTAATGGTGCCCAGCATGGGGAAGTCGATGGTGCCCTCCCGGCTTACGAGGTAGCCGATTAGAGGGCGCATGCCGCCACCGCCGCCGCCCATATTCATATTCATATTTGGGGGGTCTACACTGAATGGTTCTGCGGCGAGGGGGTCCAGGGTTTTAATGCGTATGGAGAGCAGATCGTCGGGCTGTATCTCCAGTTGTGGCAGGTTCTGGATATCCACCGGGGAGACGGGCAGCTGGGGCCCTTCTGTAAAGTTGAGGAGTTCCTGATGGGTGACGCAGGAGGAGAGGAGGAGGGGGAGTAGGGAAAGGAGAAGGAGGTTTTTTAGGGTTGGGGGCATGTTTTGGTGATTTGGTGTTCCCGACTTCGCGCAAGGCTTTGGCGGGTGGAGGGTTTTGTGGTTTGGCTGCTGGGGTACAATTTAAGCGTTGGCTGCTTTTGGTAGTGTGCTCCAGCTTTCGGGCGGGCGTTTTTAAACTAAGGAAAAGTGCGACGCTCTACGAGGTCGGAAAGC
>CAZNHN010000410.1:0-4421 GCA_964572415.1 uncultured Phaeodactylibacter sp. | reverse complement strand
TATCGTAGTCTGTAATATGATGACCACCATGTTTGGGTCTGTGGATCATCCGGAGCCTTATATTGAGGTGCTGGAGAAAGCCGGGCTGCCTTATCAATTGCATGTGGATGGCGCGTACGGCGGATTCTTTTTCCCTTTTTCAAAGATTGAGCACACACTGGATTTTTCCAATCCTAAGGTGACCTCGGTAACCCTTGATGCCCATAAGATGGTACAAGCGCCTTATGGCACCGGGATTTTCCTTATACGAAAAGGGTGGATGAAGTACGCTTATACGGAGGAGGCCCAATATGTGCAGGGACTCGACGCTACGCTTAGCGGCAGCCGATCCGGAGCAAATGCTATTTCCGTATGGATGATATTGATGACCTACGGCCCGCACGGCTGGTTTGAAAAAATCCATATTCTGAACTATCGGACGGAGTGGCTGTGCCAGCAACTCAGGGACCGGGCTATTCGGTTTTACCGGCATCCGGGGTCTAACATCGTCACCATTCATAAAAGCGGCATCTCCGGAGAAATGGCGGAACAGTTTGGGCTCGTGCCCGATAGCCACACTCATCCGGAGTGGTATAAGGTGGTGGTAATGGATCACGTGACGGTGGATGCGCTGAGTGAGCTGGTGGAAGCACTTTAGTTTTTACTTTCCGGCAGGAGCAAGCTGCTGTCTCCATAGCTAAGAAAGCGGAAGCCTTCGCTCAGGGCAAAGTCATAGACCTTTTTCCAGTCCTCTCCAATCAGTGCGGCGATTAGGAGCAACAGGGTGCTCTGTGGCTGATGGAAGTTGGTGATGATGCCGTTGCAAACCCGGAAGGTATAGCCGGGGGCGATGATCAACTGTGTGTAGCCCTGCACGGTTTCCTGCTGTTGGGCTTCCATGACTTGCCGCACTGCCAGGAAGCTTTCCAGTGTGGAGGGGCGTTTGCCTTCTTCATAGGGTGTCCACTGTTGCACATCAATAAAGGAAGCGGGTTGACCGGAGCAGAGGCTTTGGCCATGCCAGTACAGGCTTTCCAACAGCCGCATACTTGTGGTGCCGACCGGAATGATTGGCTTGCCTCGCTCCAGATGGGCAATGAGCGTATTCAGTGTGGCAAGATTGATGTAAATACTCTCCTCATGCATATGGTGGTCAGCCAGGGCTTCGGCTGATACGGGTTTGAATGTTCCGGCGCCCACGTGCAGAGTGACTTCGAGTGTTGAGATGCCCTTTTCTTTCAGGTCATCAAAGACCCGGTCAGTGAAGTGGAGCCCGGCGGTAGGCGCTGCCACCGAGCCTTTGGTCTTGGCATAGACGGTTTGGTAGCGGTCTTCGTCTTCCGGTACATTTTCCCGGTTAAGGTAAGGGGGCAAGGGGATAATGCCTGCTGCCGCGAGTAATGATCCGAATGCAATGCGGTCATCATTCCACTCGAATTCGATTTCAAAAGCATTGTCCATGCGGCCGATCCGGGTGGCTTGGAGTTGCACATCCCCCAATTCGGTAGTGATCGTCTTTTCGATTACACCCGTTTTCCATTTCCGGTTGCCGCCGACAAGGCATTTCCAGCGCACTTTCTGCGTACTGGAAAAGTTTTGCTGGTATTCAGCCGGTGCAAGGGGCTCCAGGCAGAGGATTTCCAGCCGTTTGTCGTTGGGCAGGGTAAAGTGCAGGCGCGCATGGATGACCTTAGTGTTGTTGAAAACCAGCAGTGCTCCTTCGGGCAGCAGTTCCGGCATCGCCCGAAAGGAATGAGCATCGATTTTTCCGCTATTATAAAACAGCAGTTTGGACGCATCCCGCTCCTCTAACGGGAATTTAGCAATCCGGAACTCGGGCAGTTCGTAGGAGAAATCCTTAATATTGATAGACTTGGGATCCACTAGGTTCTGGAATTGGTTTGCAATCGCGCAAATGTAAAAAATCACATAACAACTCCAGTGGTTTTGGGTTCGCCAGTCTTATTTGTGCGCACCTGCTGCGCTTAAAGCTTCAGCTTCCGGGCCAGGATGTTGCTCGACAGCGTCCCAAACAATACAATACTTATGGAACTCAGGGGCATCAAAATCGCTGCTACGATAGGCGACAAAGCACCCTGCACGGCAAAGCTCAGCCCGATAATATTGTAGATGAGTGCAAAACCGTAGGCATAGTATACCAGCCGGATACTCTTACGCGCAAACTCAACGAAGTCGGGCAGCCGGTCGAAGTGGGCTGCATCGAGGATAGCATCACAGGCCGGGGTGAAGTTATTGGTATTTTCTGCGACCACGATTCCTGCATCGCTCTGCTTCAGCGCACCGGCGTCGTTCAGCCCGTCGCCCAGCATCATCACATTTTCTCCCTTCGCCTGCAATTTGCGGACGAATTGCAGCTTGTCCTGCGGGCTCTGCCGGAAAAACATTTCCCCTTTGCCTTCGAATGCAGGTTCCAGCAAGCTCCGTTCCCGGTCGTTGTCACCAGAGAGGAGAAAAAGGCGTGCGTGCTGAGCGAAGTAGTGTACCACTTCCCAAAGACCAGTACGGAAATGGTTTTCCAGCCGGAACGCACCTCTTACCTGCCCGTTGATTTGGATATACACCCCGCTTTCTGCAGCCACTTTCTTATCCATAAATGCAGCTGAACCAGCTTTCATATGATAATGGGATACGTTGCCGGCCACACCCTGCCCAATGACTTCCTCCCAGTTGGAGACCGGGTACAAAGTGGCATCCTGAGCCGGTTCATCAGCGCTAAGACAGGCTACAATTTGCTGGCTCAGGGTATGGCTTGAAGGCTTTAACAGAGCACGGACCATCTGCTTTTCGTGGGCATCAAGCGGCTCGCCCTCGAAGTGGATCGAACTTTGGTGGCGATCGGTGAGGGTGCCGGTTTTATCAAAAATGACGGATTGTACGTTGCTTACCGCTTCGATCACTGCTGTGTTTTTCAGGAAGAAACGGTTACGGGCCAGCACGCGCAATGCATTACCAAAAATGAAGGGTACTGCAAGGGCTACGGCACAGGGGCAGGCAATTATCAGTACTGCTGTAAAGGCGTTAACCGCCAGGCCGGTATCGTATTGCAGCCAGTAGCCCAGCGTGGTGAAGGCGATAATCAGGATGGCAAAGGTGAAGTACTTGCCCACACGGTTAGCGAGTTCACTGGTACGGGATTCGGTGGCCTTGGTGAAGGCTTCATCGTTCCACAGCTGAGTCAGATAGCTCTGGGAAACACGGCGGGTCAGGCTGACTTCAATACTGCTACCGGTTTGCCGCCCTCCGGCATAGACTTTCTCCCCGCTGTTACGCCCAACGGGTTCGGATTCGCCGGTCACAAAGCTGTAGTCAATCGCTGCTTCTCCGTTAAGCAGGACGCCATCAGCGGGAATGAGCTCGCCATTTTTAACTTCAATGATGTCGCCCGGGTCCAGCTTGTCGAGGGTGGTGGAGGTGGTGCTGCCGTCTTCGTTTTTGCGGTGGGCCGCAATAGGGAAATAAGACTTATAATCGCGTTCGAAAGAGATGCTGTGGTAGGTCCGTTGCTGAAACCATTTGCCGGCCAGCAGGAAGAATACGAGCCCGGCAAGGCTGTCGAGGTAGCCGGCTCCGGTATGGGTCAGAATTTCGAATGCAGAACGGCCGAAAAGGGTCAATACGCCCAGTGCAATCGGCACATCAATATTCAGGTTGCGGTTTTTCAGGCCCAGCCATGCGGATTTGAGGTAGTCATTACCGGAATAAAAGACAAGGGGTAGGGCTAAAAGGATATTCAGATACCCGAATAGCTGGAAAAACTCGCCCTCCAGCGTCTTATCCAGCCCCAGGTATTCCGGGAAGCTGAGCAGCATGATATTACCAAACGCAAAACCAGCCACCCCAAATTTGTAATAAAAGGAGCGGTCGACCAAAGGTTTCTGATCACCGTCCAGATTGCTCAGATTGATGGCAGGCGTGTAGGCAATGCTGTCCAGCAGTTCGACCAGTTGCCGGAGGCTGATCACCGACTCGTCAAAGGTGACGTACACTTCCTTTTTGACGAAGTTGACGGTAGCCGCCTGAATGCCGGGATTAAACTTGTAGATGTTCTCCAGTAGCCAAAGGCAGGAAGCGCAGTGGATGGCCGGTATGAAGAAAGTGACGCGGGTTTGATCTTCATTGGCGAAATCGATGAGCTTTTCCCGCACATCAGGATCGTCCAGATAGGCGAAAGCAGCCTGCTTTTTGCCCTTGAGGCTCATACCAGCCTGCTCATCAAGATCGTAATAACGGCACATGCCATTATCATCCAGTATTTCGAAGACCGTCTTGCAGCCTTCACAGCAGAAGTCTTTGTCGTCCAGCTGAATATGGGTGGGTGCGCAGGGCTCGCCACAGTGGTAACACGCGGGTGAGGTATTGGGCACAGCCCCTTGTGTCATTGGCTTAGTGCTAACGGTCGGCATGTTTGGCTTTTTTCACTG
>CAZNHN010000409.1:0-4427 GCA_964572415.1 uncultured Phaeodactylibacter sp. | reverse complement strand
CCAACCGGCTAATGATGGTCGAAATTGATAGCTCTCTTTTGGTAAATAATATTTTACAGCCTATTTCAATTGAGCAATTGACTCTTTTTCCAAACCCTGCCACTGATTTATTGACGATTAGCTTACCGAAGGATGTAAAGCCACACCAACGCGAAGCACATATCTATGATATGGCCGGTAAGCTGGTAATGACTAAGGGTTTAAACCATTTTGAGACAGAGGTATCCATAGGCAACTTACCCTCTGGCTTATATCAAGTAAGGGTAGAAGAGTTCACGGGCAGATTCATCAAAATTTAGACATTGATCACCATATCCTTGGGCAATGGCGAGGACTTAACCTGCCATTGCCCAAGCCAAAATTTAAAATAGCATGCTAAAATATTTCATTCTCTCGATAGTAGGGCTTTTATCTTTAATTCAGACAGAGCAGCTAGATGCCCAGCGCATCTACGGTGCAGAGGTCTATAAAGAAATATTTATCGATAACGTGAAAATTGAAGCCTGGGTATGGCGGCAGGGCGGCTCTAAGCCCTTTATAATGTACGACTGGGGCGATGGCAGCCCACTGGACTCTATTCACTTGGAGAATAGCTTGCCACTCGGCTTCTTCGAAGGGCAAAACTATTATCTGGATATCTATTATGGCGGTCATGATTTTGATACTGCAGGGGTATATATAATGGGGTTTCGTGATAGTTTTTTGGTAAACGATATTATAAACATTGAAGACTCAGGCAATAAACAACTTGATCTAAGAGATACCGTAGCACTATATCCACAAGAAACTGGCAGCCTGGCTGCAAACCAAACGCCTAGGTTTTTTACGCAACAAGGAAATATAAATGTAGTTGACAATAAAGTAGTATTCAACATTGACTTAGAAACAGTAGATTTTCATGTAGAATACTTTAATGGTGAGTTAGCCGACTTCCCCTCTGAGGGCTATAGTGTACCGGAGGCGAGCGACAGCATTTACATGGCCCCTCCGGTAGGAGCAGCTATGATATGGGACGACCCGATCGCTCCTGGCCGTTATGCAGTAGGGATAGTCGTCCGGGAAAGGCGGCAGAGGGAGTTAAATGGAGTTTTGGATACCTTTTTCATGTCCACCACCATGCGCGCGATGACGATGCTGGTAACCGAAGAGTTAATTCTATCCTCTTTGCCGGGGGCTGAATCATTGCCAGCTATAGTCAGTATCTATCCCAATCCGGCAGCTTCTATGGTCAATATAGATTTTGCAGCGCCTGGACAGCCCGTAGAAGTTACTATCCTAAACCTGGAAGGTAAAATGATGCGCCACCTCGAAGTGGAAGGCAGCTCTGCAGTCAGAACAGAACAGATAGATGTTACTGACTGGCCATCTGGGGTTTACTTATTGCGCTTGCAGGCAGGGGGGCGGCAGGTGGTGCGGAGGTTTGTGAAGGAGTGAGACATTTACCCTTCCACAAACCCCTTCCACCGCTCCATATAGCCAATAAACGCCGTACCCAAGCCCTCCCGCTCCAATAAGGTCGGCTGGGCAGCGCATCCCACCATGGTGGAGTTGGACGACGGCCAGGCTGCCGTACGCCTGTATGCCTGTAGCCAGCCGTTGGTGCCCTTCCAGGTGCTTATCATCGTAAATGCCCAATTGCCCGGACCAGCATTTGCCATTGAACTGTACGTTGGAAGCACAGGTCATGACCAGCCCAAACTGCCCTTTGGCCCGCATCGTCAGCCAGTGGTACTCGTCATCGGATAGTGTACCGTCTTCGTGGCTTTGCTTGTTGGTCATGGGCGCCAGCATAAACCGGTTTTTCATGGTTTTGCCGCAGGAGAAGTTGAGGGGCGCATGTAGTGCGGAAGACTCGGGCATGAGTAGTTTTTGTTTATTTGCGGGAATATATTGATTTTTCAAGCTGTTTTTTCAAAATGGCCAGACGAGTTGATTCCCACAGATGGAATTAACACCCCATTTACCTGCAATCTGCTATTTTTGCGCAAAAAGAAAAATGAAGAATACACTCCTTGCCATTTTCCTGCTGCTGAGCACCGCCCTGACCGCCCTTGCACAGGCGGAGCTGCTTCAATCCGGCCCCATGCTGGGCTATAATGAAATGAGAGAAGTCCTGCTTTGGGTACAGACCACCGAAGCAGCAGAGGTACAATTTGACTACTGGCCTGCGGAAGATGCCAAAGACCGGCATACCACCGCTGCCTACCAAACCAACGCTGCCGAAGCCTTCACCGCCCGCCTCATTGCTGATGAGGTAGAGCCGGGGGTAAACTACGAGTACGAGCTAAAAATCAATGGCAAGACGGTGCGCCGCCCTTACCCGCTCACCTTTTCTGCCCAACCACTGTGGCAGTACCGCACTGACCCGCCTGCCTTTGATGTGGCTATAGGCAGCTGCTTTTACGTAAATGAGCCCCGCTACGACCGGCCAGGCAATGGCTACGGAGGCGGCTATCCCATTTTCGAGGCCATCCACGAGAAGCGCCCGGATGCCATGGTGTGGCTGGGGGACAATACCTATCTGCGGGAAGCAGACTGGTACACCATGACCGGCATTTTCCACCGGCATACCCATACCCGCAGCCTGCCTGAGCTGCAGCCCCTGCTGGCGTCTACGCATCATTATGCCATTTGGGATGACCACGACTTTGGGCCTAATGATTCTGACCGCAGCTTTATCCACAAAGACAAAACCCTGGAGGCCTTTAAGTTATTTTGGGGCAATCCCTCCTACGGGCTGCCGGACACGGATGGCGGCATCACTTCCTACTTTCAGTACCATGACATGGATTTCTTTTTGCTGGACGACCGCTACTTCCGAAGCCCGAATTACCGTAAGTCCGGCAAGGCCACCATCATGGGGGAGGAGCAACTGGAATGGCTAATCGACGCCCTGGTGAAAAGCCGTGCGCCTTTCAAACTGGTTTGCATTGGCGGGCAGGTGCTGAATACCGCCGCCGTGCATGAGAACTACAGCCACCATCATGCTGAAGAACGCGCCTACCTGCTGCGCCGCATTGCAGAAGAAGGCATCCGTAACGTCGTCTTCCTGACCGGCGACCGCCATCATACGGAAATGAGCCAATATCGCAACAGCGCCGGCTACCGAGTGGCGGATATCACGGTCTCTCCCCTGACCTCCGGAGCAGCCCGCAATGTGGAAGAGGAAAACAAACTCCGCGTGGAAGGCACCCTGGTGACCGAGCGCAACTTTGGCATCCTGCGCTTCGAAGGCCCCCGCAAGGAGCGCAAGCTGACGATCACTGTGTACAATACGGCCGGCGAGGAGCTGTGGTCGCAGGAGCTGGAGTCGGAGTAGGGCTTTGAGGGGCTGTTGAGTCGTTAAAATGTGCAAAAGTGCTGAATCCAAACAGCACTTTTGTTCTTTTTTGCTGAAATGAAACAGCACTTTTGCGTATTTTTGCTGTATTAAAACAGCAAAATGGACAGACTTAGAGAAAAATCAGATCGATTACTGGGTAGTGTACAGCTGGACTTTCAGCGGGACTTGCTTCGCGAAATCAAATGGGATTGGCGTTTGATTTCACTGCTTGGTGCAAGAGGTGTGGGGAAGACCACCCTGCTTTTGCAGCGTATGAAGATGGCGCACGGTATGGACCGAACGGCCCTTTATGCTACCCTGGACGATATCTACTTCACAGACAACCGGCTGGCCGACCTGGCGGATACCTTTTTTAAGACAGGCGGTAGAGTATTGTACCTGGATGAGGTGCACAAGTACCCCTCATGGGCGCGGGAAATTAAGAACCTGTACGATACTTATCCGGCGCTGCGTATTGTATTTACTGGTTCCTCTATCGTGGAATTGTTGAAACAGGAGGTGGACCTCAGCCGCCGTGCTCTGCTTTATGAGCTGCATGGCTTGTCCTTTCGCGAGTATTTGCAGCTAAAGGCAGGTGAAAAGTACGAGATAACTGACCTGGCTGATTTGTTGCAGCATCACCGTGAGCTGGCTGCTGAGATTGTAAAGCGCACGCCTCCCTTCGAGTATTTTGGGGGATATCTGGAGTATGGTTATTATCCATTCTTTTTGGAAGGGGAGGCCTTTTATAAGGAAAGGCTGGAGCAGTCTGTTCGGCTCGTCATTGAAAGTGATCTCGATTTCATACCCGGCTACGACCCCCGGAATGCCCGGAAAATTTATCAGTTGTTTTACATTTTGGCATCCAATGTGCCATTCAAGCCCAACGTCTCTAAGTTGAGCGATAAAATAGGCGTGCACCGCAATACCCTGGTGCAATACTTGCATCATTTGCAAAGAGCCCGCCTTATCAACGCCCTTTATCCTGCCGGGCACAGCATCAGCACCTTGCAGAAGCCGGAAAAAATATTTCTGCAAAATACAAACATCGCCTACGCTATTGCTCCGCAGGTAGACCGGGGAAGCTTGCGCGAAACTTTTCTGC
>CAZNHN010000408.1:0-4445 GCA_964572415.1 uncultured Phaeodactylibacter sp. | reverse complement strand
TGGGGGAGGGCAGGTACCACAGCCAGGTGAAATCTCCTTGGCGCACAACGAAGTGCTTTTCCTCGATTTTCCAATTGTACAGGCCGATGTGATGCTGATTTCCCGAGGCACCCCGCATTTCAGCCTCGATGAATTTCAGTTGAGCGAGTGGTACAATGAGTACTTCGGCTATGGATTGTCAAGCATCGTCTTTCAGGAAATCCGGGAGTCGCGTGCACTGGCCTACTCCTCTTTTGCCTACTACAGTTCGCCCGACCGCCTGGACCAACCGCATTATTTACAGGCCTATCTGGGCACGCAGCCCGACAAGCTACAGGAAGGCATTCCCGCCCTGACCGGCATCTTACAGGATATGCCTGTGCTGGAAGGGCAGGCGATGCAGGCCCGGCATTCCATCTTGCGCCGTATCGAAAGCGAACGCATTGTGCCCGGGCGCTACTTTTGGGAGTCACTGACCGCCCGCCGGCTGGGCTTCGAAAAAGATATGCGGGAAGATTTGTACCAACGGCTGCAGCGCAGTGAGCTGCCTGACCTGCTCCGCTTCCATCAGGAGCATGTCCGCGACCGTGCCTACAAGCATGTGGTATTGGGAAGTGCAGACCGCATGGATTGGGCGGCACTGGAACAGGTGGGGCCCATCCGAAAGCTGAGTATGGAGGAGGTTTTTGGGTATTGATGAAGATATTCGGAGCTACGGGTGTTAATTTTTTGAGGCAATGACTTTGAGGGCACAGGCTCTTAAAGGTAGCCATTAAAAGAAAAAAGAGCCGTTACTTTATTTAGACTGTATTGGGATTTTGGTCTTCTAGTCGAAAACTAGCAATTTTTTGGTTAGACAAGGCACGGAAACCGGAGCTTAGCCTAAGCTAAATGAGGATTTCCGGAACGAAGTATAAGCAAAAAAGTGCAGTTTGCAGACCGATTACTAAAGTCCCAACACAGTCTTAAACTCTGGTTGGATTCTCCGTTTGTTTGCTACCATCAATTAAGATGCCGATGCCACCGTCACTTCTGAAAGATTGCCCGGTTATATTGCTGGACATATCACTGCAGAGAAATGCGATCAAATCGGCGATTTCCCGCGGTTTGGCGATTCGTTTGAGTAAGTGCATGTCATAGCATTCCTGAAGTACGGCATCCGGGGCTGGTGATTGTTCCAGCGCCCAGTGCAGCATCGGGGTATCGATGGTGCTTGGGCAAACCGTATTGCACCGTATAATCGGCGCATAGTCCACTGCGATGCTACGCGTAAGCCCGAGAATGGCAGTTTTGGAGGTAACGTAAGGAGCTACATTTTGCTGGCTCATAAAGGATTGGGCACTACCCACATTCACAATAGCTCCCTTTTTTTGGTCCAGCATGCTTGGGATTGCATACTTAGCACACAAAAACTGACCGGTAATATTGACCCCCATGATTTTGTTCCATTCTTCCAGTGGGGTTTTATGGACAGGTGTATAGCCAAGAATACCGGCGTTATTCACTAAAACATCAACGGGGCCAAAGGCCCGGATGCCTTTTTCAAAGCTATCTTTAACGGAGGCTTCACTGGATATATCGCAAGTCACGAATAGGCTGTTCCCGCCCAGTTTCTGTTGTAGGAGGATGCCATTCTGTTCATCCATATCCAGCATAAGCACTTTTGCGCCTTCCCGGATTAATAACTCCGCAGTAGCGGCACCTACACCTCCTTCCCTGGAAGCACCACTGACTACTGCAAATTTGTTTTTAAACCGTTTCATAAGTCTTTATTTACCAGTGGAATAATGTCCCGTCTTCTAATCGGTTGACCGGAAGATAGGCTTGTTCATATGGAAAAGTCTTTGCTTTATCAAAGTCAAGGTCTACCCCAATTCCAGGTTGATCTCCAGTTATAAAGTAACCATTGTCAAAGGTGTGACTGAACTGAAATACCTCGCTGGTCTCCTTTGGATAGCCCATATATTCCTGAATGCCAAAGTTGTTAATCGCTGTGCCAAAGTGGAGGCAGGCAGCGAGGTTGACCGGAGATAAATCAGATGGGCCGTGACAGCCCATTCTCACATGGTACAAAGCGGCAAAAGCGGCAATCTTCATCATTGGGGTTATGCCGCCTCCATGCGCTACGGTCATTCTCAGGTAATCAATCCATTGGTTGCTGATTAACTCCTGGCAATCATAGATGGTGTTGAAAATCTCCCCGACTGCCAGTGGAGTAGTGGTATGGTGCCGAATGGATTTAAAACCGGCCTGGAACTCAGCGGGTGAGGAGTCCTCAAGCCAGAACAGGTTATAGGGCTCCAGAGCTTTGCCCAATCGTCCTGCCTCAGTGGGGGTCAGGCGATGGTGGGCATCATGGAGTAAATGAACATCATTTCCGAACCTTTCCCGAACGGCTTTAAATAGTGTTGGGATATATTGAAGGTATTTTTCGGTATTCCAGGATTCTTCTTTCGGCGTAATATCCGTAGTTGCAGGCTCATAATTGTCCGTCTCCTGTGCGATGCCATAGATGTTTTGCATGCCGGGTACGCCCGATTGTACTCGTACAGCTTTATATCCCTGCTGAATTACGCGATCGACCTCCTCCAGCGTTTCTTCCAGGTTCTGCCCCTGAGCATGGGTGTAAGTGAGCATCCTGTGCCGGCTTTGTCCTCCGAGTAGTTTGTACAAAGGAACACCCAGCGCTTTCCCTTTTATATCCCAGAGGGCCATGTCAATTGCGCCAATAGCCGTCATGTTCACAGCCCCTCTGCGCCAGTAGACTCCTCTGTAAAAGTAATGCCAGATATCTTCGGTGTCGAAAGGGTCTCTGCCGATCAGACAAGGGATGAGATGCTCCCTGAGGTAGGTGGCAACGGCTAACTCCCGCCCGTTTAAGGTTGCGTCTCCTAATCCGTAGATGCCCTGGTCCGTTTCAATTTTCAGTGTAACAAAATTTCTCCCGGGCGAACAGACAATGGTTTCTGCATTAATGATTTTCATAGGCAGACATTTCGATTTGTTGGCATCAGAAGTAAAAGGGGTTCCCATCAAAGCTTTATCCCTATCCTACCTCATTTGTTCCAATTTAAAGGTGGAGTTGTTTTACAAAATTAGAGGTACGGCGAGCAGTTAACAACTACTATTGTGCCATATTTATCTACTTTTTTGCCTTGTTTTAGATGGTTTTGATTTTTTTTCTGTAAATAAAAGAAATGAAACCAATAGTTCAGAAGCTGCCTTTGGATGAAGGCGCTTCATTCGTTGCCCGGACTTATGATACGCCCAACTTTGAAGTACCCTGGCATCAGCATGAGGAGTTGGAGCTCATTCTGTTTAGGCAAAGCTCAGGAGTAGCCTTAGTGGGGAATCATATCGGGGCTTACGAGGAAGGAGATGTCTATTTTTTCGGCAGGAGCCTCCCTCATGGGTTTAGAAAGCAAAATCCGCAAATGCATGGAGATGCCCTGGTGGTTCAGTTTAAAGAGGAGATTTTTGGGCGGGACTTTATTCATCTTCCTGAAATGGCGAAAATCCATCAGATCATGTATAATGCCCGGCGGGGAATAAAGCTGAAAGGAGGTTTGAAGGCTGAGTTTAAGGCGCATTTACAATTCATAGAATCTCAGACTAGTTTTCAGCGTTTGCGAATGCTTCTGGACTGCTTGCATTTGATTAGCATATCGGAGGAGATTACCTTCCTTTCGGATGAGCCACATTTTGCCTTTTCAAAGGGGGATCAGGATAGAATTGGTTTAGTGTATGTTTGGAGGTGCACTTCGGCTGATAACCAAAGCCTTGTGAACAGTGACGTCATGGAAAAATACTTATTTGACCCGGCCAAACGCGCATTTTTCCATTTAGTCATAACCACAACTCTTTGATTATCAACTCTCTTTTGCTCCAAACATACACTTAGTCTTCGAGTATTCTATGCAGCATTTTAGGAGAGAGATAAGAATTGAAGAAATGGCAGCCTTAACGAACTTAAGCGTTTCGAGCTTTTGCCGGTATTTCAAAAGAGCTACGCAAAAAACCTACATTGAGTTCCTCAATGAGATTAAGGTTGGGCATGCTTGCAGGCTTTTAAAGGAAACTGAAAAGAGCATTACAGAGATCTGTTTTGAAAGCGGATTCAAATCGTGGGCAAACTTCAGCAAACACTTTAAAAAGCTTAAAGGGGTGTCGCCTCGGAATTATAGGAAGACTTACCAATAAGTAAAGAAACCAAGGCTATGATTCCACACTTCGCAACATCGAAAGCGAGCGTATAGTGCCCGGGCGTACTTTTGGGAACCCTTGACGGTCCGCTGCCTGGTGGGCTTCGATAAGGACATGCGGGAAGATTTATACCCAAGGCTGTAGCGCAGTGAGCTGTCTGACCTGATTCGTTTCCATCAGGAGCATGTCCGTAACTGTGACTATAAGCACGTGGTTTTGGGCAGTGCCGACTGTATGGACTGGGCGGCACGGGAACAGGTGGG
>CAZNHN010000407.1:0-4461 GCA_964572415.1 uncultured Phaeodactylibacter sp. | reverse complement strand
AGCCAGTGGAGCGCTGCTTCTCCATCCTGATAAAGCCCGGCTTCTGATGGCTTTCCGGTACTTTTGCCATACCCCCTGTAGTCGATCATCAGCACATCGTAGCTCCGGTCGGTAAAGGGGAGGTGCATGTGCCCCCACCGGCTTAAGTTGCCCCGGTTGCCGTGGAAGTAGAGCACTGCGCCCCGTGTGTCTTCTGTAGTCCGGAAAAACAGGCCATTGACGGTCTCTCCATCAGCGGTAGGTATGCTGACTTCCTCGCAGCTGGTGTCGAAAGTAAAGGGATAAGCGGAAGGCAGGGAGCGCGTCTGATAGACAAACCGTTCCTGCCCAATCCACACTACGAGCACAACAATCAGGTAAAGCGCAAGGCCCGCGGCAAAAATCATTGCCCCCGCCTTAATCCACTCCGCCATGCCTGCTGTATTTTGGGAAGAATCCCGTTTTACGAAACATATTGCTAAATTTCAGTATTTTCATGGGTAGGGCTTACCGTAACCCTTCCAACAAGAGACCAAACAAGATTAAAGCTATGAAAAAAATAATCAGCCTGCTGCTCTTCCTGACCACCGGAGTGGCCCTTTGTGCTCAAACGGTCACGCTGTCGGAGCCTATTGTGCTGCGCAATGATATTGCCTATCATCTTTTAGGCGAAATGGGCAGCCATACCCTGCTTTTCCGTGACCGTAGTACCACCTTCGAGGTGGTTGGCCTGAACAAAGCCATGAAGGAGTCCTGGACCAAAGAGCTGGAGCTGGACCGCCGCCTGCCTAAAGTAATTGATATCTTACCCGAAGACGGGCACTTCACCCTGTTCTATCAGTTTAAAGACCGGACACATACCAAACTGAAAGCCCACCGGTATGGCCCGGGCGCCAACCTTTTGGATTCCATTACAATCGTAGACCTGGGCTATCTTTTTTACACCCCAAAATTTATTCCGGTTTATTCGGAGGACAAGAGTAAGACTCTCTTCTTTTTTACCGAAAAACAGGATATGATGCGTGCCGTTTGCTTTGATAACAACCGGTTGGAGTTGCTCTGGCAAACGGTGGTTACGCCCCAGGATTTTAACTTCTACCAGAATTTCCTGGAGGTTCTGGTCGATAACGATGGCGACATGACCATTGTGGCCGAGCGCGATAATTACCGCACCAAAAGGGAAGACCACCATTTTGAGTTTTATCACTACGATGGCAGGACCGACCGCCTGACCCGATTTGACCTGACCATGCCTGAGAAGCTGACCTTCGATGTGATTTTCTCCATTGATCCGCTCAACAAAAGAATCGTAGGGGCAGGGCTTTATTCCGAAAAAAACCTGGGGCGCAGCGATGGGTTCTTTTATCTAAATATTAACCCTGACCGGCCTGATGATTTCGTGAAGGCCAGCCAACCCTTTTCGGAGGAATTTATCGTAAGCCTCCTGGGCAAAGAGGCCGACAAAACCAAAGGGGTTCCGGAGGGCTTGCTGCGTGACGTTGTGCTGAGGAAAGACGGGGGCGTACTCCTGATCGGAGAGCTTAGCCGGACCTTCGAGCGGAACGGAGCCAATATGACCCGAAACTTTTACGATGGCAGCGGCCGGTTTTCAGTAGACTACTACTACGATGAGATTTTTGTGTTGTCCATTCATCCGGATGGAGACTTGCACTGGTCAACGGTGATGCACAAAAAGCAGTACTCACAGGATGATGACGGGATTTACTCTTCCTTTTTCGTCTTCAAGACGGCCAGCAGCCTGCGGTTTCTGTTCAATGACGAGATCAAATACGAGAATACTGTAAGCGAATATGTGCTGCGCGGCAACGGACGTTTCGACCGCAACAGCCTTATGAGCACAGAAAACCTTAAATTGCGGCTCCGGTTCCGTGACGCTATGCAAATCGATGCCAATACCCTCCTGATCCCGAGTGAGCGCCGCAACCGGCTCAAAATCGCCCGGCTGGAGTATAACTGACCGGGCGTATAACCAAATCAGACCCATGAATCAAGCTCAGCTTCAACAGATGGCACAAGCTGTCCTCGATCAAAACTGGAACGGCCAATTTACCAAACCTGCCCCCAGCCTTTACCCGCACCAATGGAACTGGGATGCGGGCTTCATTGCCATTGGCAACGCCCACCATAACTTTGGCCGGGCAATGGCTGAAATGCGCCATCTTTTTAGCGCCCAGTGGAAGAATGGGCTCGTCCCGCAGATCGTTTTTGGCGATGATCCCGAGGCACGGTACTTCCCCGGGCCTGACTTTTGGCAGGCCAGCCGGTCGGCTCAGGCGCCGGAGCAAATTCAAACTTCGGGCATCACTATGCCTCCGGTACATGGGTTTGTGCTTTTGAGGATGTACGAAGTGGCTGCCGATAAGGCACAGGCGAAAGCGTTCCTTAAGGAAATGTACCCCAAGGTGCTCGCCCTCCACCGCTACCTTTACGACTACCGCGATCCGGAGAAGGAAGGCCTGGTCTACATCCGCCACCCCTGGGAAGGGGGCACCGACAACAGCCCGATCTGGGACCAAGCCTTGTCACGTATGCAGATTGACCGTGATCAACTGCCTGCCTACGAGCGCAAAGACCTTCAAAACCCTAAAGCCGCCGAGCACCGCCCTACCCAAGAGGATTACGACCGCTATGTCTACCTCGTTGATCTCTTCCGGCAGCACGACTACGATGACCAGAAAATCTACGAAGAATGCCCGTTCCTCATACAGGACCCGCTGTTCAACGGTATCCTCTCCTGGTCCAATGAAGCCCTCATTCAGATTGGCAGCCTCATCGGCGAGGATATTACGGAACCCATGCAGTGGCACGAGCTCACCGTCTGGTCAATGAACGAAAAACTCTGGGACGAAGACCGGGGTATTTACAACGCCTTTGACCTGCGCGCCGGTGAAATCATACCCGTCCATACGTCCTCCGGCCTCATCCCGCTATGCGGCGAGGTGCCTACACAGGAACAGGCCGAGGCCATGTTGCGCACCCTGGAAGGTCCGGCTTTTGGGGGGAAAGACTCCGAGATTCTACTCTGCCCCACCTACAGCATGGAGGCCAAAGACATCAACTACAAAAAATACTGGCGTGGCCCGGTGTGGATCAACCTCAATTGGCTGCTCTACCACGGCCTGATGCGGTACGATATGACCGAAATGGCAGATCGTATCCGAAAGCATAGCCTGGAGTTACTCTCCAGGCACGGGTTTTATGAATACTTCGACCCCCGCCGGTCTGCGGAAGGAGAAATCGGCTGTGGTACCAATCAGTTTTCATGGTCGGCTGCTCTGTGTCTCGACTTTTTGCAGGGTGAAATGTCCGGTTGAAATCTATCCCCATTCTTACTTCGTACACTTTATTGCTAATTCATCTGCCCAGGAAGCTGTTCATCGAAAAAAGCGTGCCCCTGTGCAGCTATTGTCAGATATTTGTCTCCATTACACAGGAAGACGATTTGAACAGGTTTGACTTTTCGGTTTATACTCACATAGTTTTGAACACCCGGCTGTGCAAGCAGCACCATACAACTGCGACACGATGAAAGCTTTATTATCACTCACACTGTTACTTTTTTCCATTACAATTTTTGCCCAGGAGGGCAGCATTAAAGGACAACTGCAGGACGAAACCGGTGCCCCGGTCTCCTTTGCAAATGTGGTCCTGCATAACCCGGCTGACACCGCCATCATCAAAGTGGAAGTCAGCGATGAATTCGGGGTATTTCGTTTTCAGAATATGCGATCGGGCACTTACCTCTTCAAAGCGTCCTATGTGGGCGCTGCCGACCTTTGGCTGCCGGAGGTCACCCTTGCCGCTGATGAGCGAAAGGACCTGGGTGCCCTGCAATTTGGCAATACTTCCATCGAACTGGCGGGCGCTACCGTAACGGCACAGCGCGCTATGGTGGAAATCAAGCCTGACCGCACGGTTTTCAACGTACAGGGGACCATCAACAGCACGGGTTCAGACGGGCTTTCGCTACTGCGCAAAGCGCCCGGCGTGACCGTAGACAATAACGACAACATCAACGTGCTCGGCCGTTCGGGCGTGCTCGTGTATGTGGATGGGAAACGCCTGCCGCTCGGCGGGCAGGACCTCAGTAACTTCCTGCAAAATCTCCCGGCGGATCAGATCGACCGCATTGATATCATTACCAACCCGGGCGCAAGGTACGAGGCAGAAGGCAATGCCGGCATCATCGATATCCGTATGAAAAAGGACGACAGTATCGGCGCTAATGGCTCCCTGAACGGCACCTTCAGTCAGGGGCGGTTTAATAATTCTAACCTGAACGCCAGCGGCAATTTCCGCAACGGCAATATGAACATCTTCGGCGGCGGCGGATACGGCGAAGGCGAGGGCTTCAACAGAATGAACTTCGTGAGCTTCCAAAACGGGCTGCGGCTGGATGAGATCAATAACCACCGCAACGAACGCGAGTTTTTCAACTACCGCATTGGGGCCGACTTCTTC